>JASLCF010000054.1 GCA_030146155.1 Savagea sp. | reverse complement strand
ATTTGAGCAGTGAGGCGCATCGGGTCCATATTGCGGAAAGTCGGTGTAGCGTAAGTCAAAAAGGATTGAATCGATACAATCGTAATGAGACAGCTCGCGACGCTAATAATCATCGACGTTTTCATGCCGAGTGGTTTATGTTTGAGCTGTCGATCGAGTCCGATGAAGAAACCGAGTATGAGGGCAAAAAATAATTTGAAAATCATTTCGTAATGCGTCATCTTCATAACCTCCTTTCTAAAAAAACAAAAAACATCCCTCCGAAGAAGGATGTTACATGACGTAGTGACCGAATCGCTAAAAAAGCGAATCAGAAAACAGATTCCATAACCTCCTTCGTAGAGCTTTAGCACTGTATGACATAGGCAAAAACCAGCTACATTAAAAACGACCTTAGCTCGATCGTTCCTGCTGACCCGTTGGCGTCTTTAGACGTTTCTGGGCAGTAGCATATCTTCATACAGGAGCCTCACCTAACGAGGAATTCCTATTTTTTTTAGTACGCTTTTCAGTACGTGTATAACCCTATCAGTTGCTATTTTTTTTGTCAAGCCCATTTTTTATAATTTCAACATCACGTGCATGATACCACTGGATGAAATGGGTTGAAAATTGCTGTGGAATATCCTTGATTTCATTGACAAGAACAGGCTTTGCACGGTTTGTTGTGAGAATAGATGAAAGCCCGAATTGACGTTGAAAAAAGTTTTGTTTCACTGCAATTTCAATCACAAGTTCTCTTTTAGTAATAAATGTTTCGGTAGACCAAAATCCTTTTTTAAAGAATAAAGTATCATCTTCAATTGCAAATCGCGTGAATAAATAGTCAAATACTCTACCTATATACGTAAGGAGGGTGATAACGATTGGAATCCAAAGAGCCCATTCTCTGAAAATAGCAATCGCCCATATGATCAAAGCAAACCAAGGAATTCTAATCAATTTCATCCAAAGTGCTTGTTTTGGCAAAGCATGAAGTGTCGGTACACGGTCAAAAGCAGGTAAAAGTTGTTGGATAAAAGAACGTGATTGCTGTGTGGTAGCGTAAGGGTAGAGTGAATTAATCTCTTCCATATTTTCTGTGATAGAGCCAACACTGACCAACTCTACTTCTGATAAATCAAATATTCTTTTGAGTAAGTTCTGTTTAATTTTGATCCCTTGTACCTTTTTCTTAGGGATAGAAAAAGTTTGTTCGGATAAAATACCTCTCTCAATATAAATCGACTGTTGATCGTGACTAATGTTAAATTTACCATACTTTAAGTAAGTCGTGATGAGTCCTACTGCATAGGAAATCGTAAAGAAAATAAGAAGTAAAGGTAGAATAATTATCCAATTTGCAGACAAGGATTGCATCCACCCGCCTAGCCATTGTTCAATCTCAATCCAATCATTTACTTTATAATAGAAGGCAATGAGTAAGGGAATAAGAGAGATGAAACTTAAAGAAACTAGTGCAGCTCTTAAGGTTTCTTTGATAGTTGGAGAGAAAATAATAGGGCTTTCAGTTTTTGATTGCTGTACCTGTTGGATTTGTTCAGTCCATTTATCAGGAATAGGAAGAGGACCTAGTACAACGGATTTGTTTTGCTGTTGTGCAATTTTTTCTTTTATGTTCTTTTCTATTCGAATGGCTTCATTTTTTGTTATTGCTTCAAGTTCAATCGCTCCTTCACTACCTGAAGCGCCAGTTTCTAAGGTAAGTGAAGTGAGGCCGAGAATTTTATGAGCAAATGAAGTTTTCTTTTTAATGTTTTGAATTTTGTGATAAGAAATCGAGCGAATTTCTTTTTCAAAAGCACCCTTTTTCAAAATTAACTCATCTGTTTTAAACTCAAAAGTGGTATTCTTCCAGAATAATAACGCATGGACAATAGTTAAGATAAAAAATAAAGCAAATAAACTAGCAGCAATCATCCATAAAGTACCTCTACTTGGATAGTTAATTGCTAATAAGAGAATGACGAAAAACCAAGAACGAATAAATGAGAAAATAGCTAAAGGGATGTAAAGTGGACTATATCGAAATGGAGCATTCATTGTTCCACTTCCTTTACTTTTGCAAATTCTGCAATTTTATCTTTTAGCGCAAAGGCGATATCTTGAGGTAAACCGGGAATTTTATGATTCGAACCCATCGTACCAATTGAAATAGAATATAAACCATATCTTTTCATGATAGGGCCTTGATGAGTCGCAACAAACTGAACTTTTGTCATAGGAATCGTTTCATATGTTTCGAAAAAACGTCCGAATTTTAATTGAACAAACTCTTCATCTACTTCATAACTCCAATTTTTTACGGTTAAATGAGGTAAGAAAAAGTAAGAAAAAATAAAGCTGATCAAAGAAAGTCCTAATAAAACATAAAGGACAATGGGAACCCAACTATACCAATTGAAAGAGTAACTAGAGAAAAGGAGTCCTCCAATGACCATCAGTTCAATGAAGAGTGTAATCAATTCTACAATACGTTCAGACTTAATATAGTCTGTTGAAATCTTTTGGGAAAGCTGCAAGTTAAACATCCTCTCTAAGTGATTGATTATGATTACGTTTAGTATCTCTAAAAGATTCACTTAGTATAACAGAAAAAGCTAGGCAAGCGCATGTCTCCACTCCATTTTGGGGGAGAGGCTTATGGGTACTTATGTAAAAAAAGAAGACCCTTCTCAGTTTTCCTGATTCTGGATCCTCTTTTTATTCGTCAATGTTTTGAATTCCATTTTAAGATGAATGTTCGTTCACAAAAAGCTTGAATTACATTTCATCAGCAAGTCCTAGGGCAATAATACCGAGCATCACTAAAATAATTAAAAAGTATTGTTTTTTAGATAGTACTTCTTTTAAGAAGATTCTTGATAAAATAATTGAAAATATGCCGTTTGCTGCAATTAAAGGAGCTGCAATCATTGCATTACCTGCCATTGCAAAGACATAGAAAAATTGCCCAGTTGTTTCTAAAAGAGCTGCCATCCCTCTCGTTTTCTCTTTAAACACATTGAACTCTTGTTTTTTTACATATTTGATATAAATAAAACAAATAATTGCTGCAATTAAAAATGTGAACTCATAAGCTAGTAAGGCATTATCTTCAGATAACCATTGTTTTTTTTCTAAATAAACGCCGTCTAAGAAAGAGCCAGCTCCGTCAATGAGAGCATACAAAATAGGGAAAGTGATTGCTAAAAAACCAAGTTTGTATTTGGGATCAATGGTTTCACCTGTTTGTAACATGATTTCATGATCGTGTGTTTGTTCGTATCTCGCAAGGCTAATCACTCCAATTGTGACAACGATAATCCCGAAAATTTCTAATACATGTAATTGAGTAGGGAAGAAAATCATAAATAGAACAGCTGTAATTGCACCAGCAGAATTTTGAACAGGTGCTGCAATAGATAACTCGATATATCTTAACCCAACAAAACCAATAGTCATTGATAAAATATACATGAGAGACACTGGAAAATAGATAACCATATGGTAGGGATCAAATGTTATTCCTTTGATAAGCATATATAAAACCGCATGAATTCCCATGACAAATCCAATCATCACAACGATTTTCAAGTGGCTGTACTGGTCGCCAGGGTCCGAACCTTTCTTATAAAATAGATTCGCTGCGCCCCATGCAAACGCAGTGATAACTGCAAAAATAAACCACATGTTGTCATTCCTCCAAACGATTAAGTTGTATTCAATTTAAAGTCTGTAAAATTGAACCGAAATTAGTATAGTTGCAAATGAAGAAAATGTCAAAAAAACGCTTAATAGCAAGCTTCTAAAAAGAAATGAAGATTTATCATACAGGTAGACGATGGATTTGTAGTTTTATAAATTATCCTACTTTTTTTCTGAGGTGAAATGATAAAGAGTCACCTACATTTCTTGGAATAGTCCATTACACTACCTAGTGTAAAAAGTGATAAACTAGAATGAAGGAGGCGTTTAAATGAGTAAATATATAGTGAATACAGGAAATCGTAAAGTGGTGCATCGAGCAGCTCAAATTAGTCCTGAGTGCAAGGTGAGTGCGATTCATCCGAATCAAATGGAAATGACAGATGAGGATTACGTGCAAACGAAACCTTCAATTTACAAGCCTTGTCCTCATTGTTACAACTCATGAAGTGAATCAAAATAAAAAAGTAGATCGATTGAACAATCGATCTACTTTTTTATTTTGTCACAAAAAACACACAAATACTTGTAACCCTTGTTAAATCAATGATTGTCAATAAAAGTAAATGTATGAATATTCGTATTTGAGAGTATATATTAATTTAAAAAACTGTTATATCAACATTTCAAATTTAAAATATGAATAAAATGAGAGTGTGAAAATATGAAGAATAACTAAAAAAATAAAAATAATATTTGTATCCAAATTAAAATAATTGCATACTAATATTAACTGAACATTAACTGAATATGAATTATATATTTTGTTGCGTTCAGATAAAGTGGAAATGGATAGAAAGGAGGAGACGAATGAGACGTTGTGCATTAGTTTTTTCTATTGTACTTTTAGGTTTATTTCAATTCATAGGTTTGAGTCAAACAGCTTCTGCAAAAGCTGCAGATGGTACATATCAATTGAATTATCAAGTGAATCAACCTAATTCAAATTCTGCCTCTATTGCCAATGACTACTTTACAAAACCTGCAAATGTAGTAGTTTCAAACGGAATAGCAACAGTCAAACTTACTTTGAAAAACAGTAAATGGATCAAGGAATTTAATCCACCAGGTGGAGCAAAAGTCATCCAATCAAATGAAGCACAAGATGTAAGGACTGTACAATTTACTGTGAACGACATTTCAAAACCAGTTAACGTTGGTATGAAAGTTGAAATTCCAGATATTAATTACAAACATTCTTATACAGTAGGTATTGCTTTTGCAGCTGTGCCACAAGCGAGAGTAGAGCAAGCCACACCTGCTCCAACACCAAAGCCAGAAGCCAAACCAACTCCTCAACCTGCAAAGCAGCCAGTTGTTAAGCCTGATTCAAAGAAGCAAGAGCAGGCGAAAGCACCAGCTACAGAGGGTAAGAAACAAGACAATCCAAAAGAAACACCTTCAGTATCTGAAAAACCTGAAGTGAAATCAGAAGTCAAACAAGAACCTCAAAAAGAAGAGAAAAAAGAAGAACCAAAAGAACAGCCGGCTGAAACAGAACAAGAACTAAAAGAAGAAGAGAAAAAGGATTCAACAGAAGGATTGGCAGTATCTTCAACTGACACAGAGACTAAAGAAGTAGAGACAAAGAACAAAACATTTGTGATTGGAATAGCAATTGTAGTTGTCATTCTTTTATTACTAAGTATTGGATTTATTCGAAAAAAACAAAAAAATAACTAGTGGGGGTTTACAAATGAGAAATCATTCAATCAAAAAAACAATTATTGCTTCAGCATTATCTTTTTCATTAATCGTACCTTTTGCTCAACCTTTAGTAGCATCAGCAAACGAAGAAACATCTATTGTACAAAAGGCAGAAATGAAATCTTATGTAGCTAAATTTTCAAAAGCAGGAACGCCAGGCGA
>JASLCF010000017.1 GCA_030146155.1 Savagea sp. | reverse complement strand
CGATTGAAGCGGCTTCATCGATGAACGTGCATAAGTGACTAAACGTGGATTCCCTTTCCAAGCAATCATCTCTCCATCTGAACGCACAACCGCAATCGAACCGTGATGCACACTTTCAACTAATGGTCCTCTTGTGACATGAATTAATACCTCATTTTCTCTCATTCCCATACCTCCCCTTTGCCTTCATTCCACAGCCAACAACTTGACGGTGTGAAGGTTGCTTTTATTTTAGCATAGGTCAGAGGCTTTAGTTAATACTCATATTGAAACGGATGGTCTGCCATCGGGTGAACCAATAAAAAATCGTCCATACGCCCTGGCGGATACTGAATGATATGCCGCTTCTGCTTCATCACATGTTCGCCGTGCCCTTCTTCAATAAACAATTTCTTATCTTGAATCGTTTTGACAGGCTGATTGTCAATCACAATCGTCCCGTCCAATACTACTTCATGGTACAAATCATTTTTCACACGGCCTGTAGGCGTCGCTTTCGTCAAATCAATCCATGCATATTCTGTCGCTAAACGATCATCGTAATCCGCTAATGTCGGTTTGGGGAACATCGAGCCGCCATAATCGACGTACTCCACATCCCGTCCATAAGTTGTTAGTAACATACGTTCATCGTTTACCCACTGAATATAAGCGGGATGGACAATGATTTGATCCATATCGTCTTCTAAATAAACAATGTCAATGAGCGAGCCCTTTTCTAAACGCAGTAAATAGTTAGCATCTTCGAAATACCAATCAAACGAACGTTCAATCATCTCTCTTCCGACAGGGATTGCGACATGGATACGCAGTAAAAATAAAACTTTACCGTCCCGTTCATCTAATGCACCATCGATTTCTTCATACCCCATAATACGCGCACTCACGCGACGCCCCTTTTCTAAAATATCACTCGCCTGAACAGCTGGCACTTGCGATATTGATGATTTGTTTTTTCCTTTAAGGAAGACGAACAACAGCACTAAGACTACCATTCCTCCAATAATCCACCACATCATCATTTGACTACCCCCTTCGTCATTTTGACTGTACTATACCTGAACTTTGTCAAAAGAGATAGCAGATTTTGTAAATTTAATCTTAAATCAGTCGAATGTTACCTTCCATTTTCAGAAGCTATAGATGTCATAATATATGATTTGTTTGTTCGATTCGATAAGACAATGTACACGCACGCTCATAAGATGTACGAAAAGTAAAAAAATGAAAATCTTTAATGACTAATTCTAAATTAGAATAAAATTCTATCTTTCCAGAATCAAATCGATCAATAGCAGCTAAATTAAACCAAATTTTCTCCTGCGTTACTGTATTTTTAACTGGGAAAATAATTTTATTTTGCATGGAATGATAACAGATAGGAAGTGATTTACGATATTTCATTTTCTTTTTAATCGGAACAAATTGTCGATAGGATAGTGAGCCATTTCTCTCACAAGTTTGATCGATAATTTGTTGTGGCGTTTGTTTCACTAGAATCTTTTTCTCTCCTTCATATACTAAAGATTGATACTCTACATCATAAAAAGGAACAAAGAAAGCGGTTTCATTTTTAATTACATATTTTTCTCTCTGTTCATGAATCAAATCTACACCTGATACTTTATACATGTTATTCCCCCTTCAATTAGGTTTGATTTAGTTATAACATACTATATATTAATTTAGAAGTCCTAATTTTTATTCTTTTCACTCTTTTTCTTCAAATATTATGATTCAAAAAATATTTGCATAATAAACAATAAGGTTACATTAGGATTTTAATCTTATATATAAACACTTATTAATATATTGAGATATAAAATAAGCTCAATCTTTTTTCATCATTTTACAACCTAAGTTGAGGAACATACGTTCTCATTCGTGATAGAATGAGTAAAAGAAGAAAAGAGGAGAATCACATGAACGATTTTTATGCACGCATGATTGGGAAATTACTTGGAGATGGATGCCTCATCAATCAAAAAAATAGACAACCTCGTTTTCAAATGATGCATCGTACTGAAGATGTTGAATGGATTCAATACAACTATGAGCAATTGCAAGCCTCTATTCCATTAGCCCCTCCTCAATATGAAAAGATACAAGATGAGCGATTAAAACAGGGCTATAGTGAACGCTATATGGTGCAGTCTAAAACTCATCCACTCATCAATGAACTGTATGACTTATGGTATCCTAATGGTAAAAAAATCATCCCGTTCACTTGGCTTGAGCATCACTTTACGGCTGAATCACTGGCTTGGTGGTATCAAGATGATGGGCATTTGAAGAAAAATAAAAACGGTGTGGTTGAAAAATTAGTCTTATCTACTGAATGTTGGACAGATGAAGAACGAGAATGGCTGCAATCCATCCTGAACCTTCATTTTCATTTATTATTTTCAATTGACGGACAGAAGCGCCTATTACTCTATGATCAATCCCAAATTCATTATTTTTTACAACTCGTTGAACCATGGCTACAACCTTGTATGTGGCGAAAAATGAAAACGGCATCGTCCTATGTTACCCCTAGCAAGCGAACAACATTAAAAGTAACGAGTCATTTCAAATGCAACAAACCAACGCAGCAAATGAATGCTTGTCTCAGCCAATTTATGCCGAAACTTTCATTTACACCTACTGTTTTTCAACAAACGCAAGCCGTACAACTCGAAAAAAGCGAAAAGAAAGCCTATCAAATTCAATTGACTGAGGAAAATCGTCAACAATTCAGACGTCTCCATGGACAAACAGGATTGTCTTTCAACGCAATTACACAGCAATGCTTTATGAAAAAAGCTGCTTCAACTCGACCGCGACTAGAAGATTGGACAGAATTATCCACAGCACAACAGGCTCTTTTAATCGGCTCAATTTTAGCGGATGGCTCACTGACTCGACCTAATCGAGTGACAAGTAGTTACCGTGAAAACTCATGTGAGGAACAACGGAGCTATAGAAGTTGGAAAGTACAGCAACTCTCTCCCTATCTATACTTTCCTGGTCAAAAGGCAAATATTTGTACACGTTCTTCACCAGTCTTTAAAACACTTGAAAGGCTCTATTATACAGAGGATCGAGTAAAACAGATTCCTTTTGAACAGTTACAATTGTACGCAACACACACACATTTTTTATTTGCTCTTTATATGGATGATGGTTCTCTCTTAATTAGCCATCGCATCAATCATTCGAAGAAAATAATTTTTATAACACCGCATATCGCACTCTATTTACAAAATTTTCAACCCGATGAATTAAAACAACTGGCACAGTTCATGAACGAACAATTTCAAGTACAATTCAAAATCGCCAAATGTCCAGATGGAAATGGTACCATTCTCAAAACAACAACTGTAAAAGATACACATCGCTTCTTACAAGCGATCGAAAGTAGTGCGAATACCTATCCAAGCGGTTTCCACAAAACCAATTGGAACTATCGCTTACAAAAAGAAAAAGAAAAATGGCATTTCCACTACCCGAACTATCAACTACTTACCAGTGACCGCAAACGATATGCTCCTTACTCTGTTGAAGAAGTTCAACGCATGCAAACAATGAAAGAAGAAGGGGCTTCCCTTCAACAGATTGCAGACACACTCGGTCGAAGTTATCACTCCGTTCATTACAAATGGAGAACATTTAAAAAATAAAAAAAACCTCAAAAAAGAGACTTTCCAAATGGAAAGTCTCTTAACGTAGGTTGTAAAAAAATTAACGTAATAGTTGTAAAACACCTTGTGGCTGCTGATTTGCTTGCTTTTTCAGCCTTCATCTTTCGAATGAAGAATAGACTATCTCTTCAACTTGAAATTCTCAAGTTGCTGGGCACTTCGGAAAACTTTAGTGTTACCACCACATCTAAAGTTCCTACAGACTTCATCGTCCTAGCTACTGCCTTAGACGGTATGTCTTAGTCGTTGAACGTTCCCCACGGTTTCCCGACAGGGGCTTCGCTGCTGA
>JASLCF010000004.1 GCA_030146155.1 Savagea sp. | reverse complement strand
TGAGTGCACGTAAAGCATTTGTTCATATCTCCTCCGTACGTTCTGGAGATGCGCTTGTGCTTTGGGTAACCTTCTTGCTCACTATTTTTGTCAACTTAACGGTTGCTGTCCAAGTTGGGATTATTCTTGCAGCTGTATCTTTCATGAAAAAAATGATTGCAGACCTTACAGTGACGAAACAAAAATGCTCTGATGTAGAAAAACATACATTTGACGCGACACAACATGTTATTGATAAATATGCGATTGAAGGCCCTCTCTTTTTCGGCACAGCGAAACGTTTCGAAGATTATATCTCAACCCTTCTTGACGAACAAACAGATATTTTATTATTAGACATGCACCATATCGCAACTATCGATGCGACAGGCGAAGCAGCCCTTGCACATCTCATTGAACAAGCAAAAAAATTAGAAATTCGAGTAGTCATTAAGAATCTACCTCTTGAACATCGCGCACTTTTAAAGAAAAGTGGTTTATATGACATCATTGGTAGAGACAATTTTTATCATCCTTAAAAGAAGCAATGTACCTCATTATGAGGCACATTGCTTCTTTAATTTTTACCGATTATTCTATAGATAGTTAATAACTTTTGCATCAAGACAGGGTATGAATGTTCTTCCACAATGGCTTGTTTCACTTCTGTGTACCGCTCTTCAGAACGTTCTAATGCTGCGGATATACCATCTGCTAATGATTTTGAATCTTGCGGTTCGACGAGAATGCCGGCCTCTTCTTTTAAAAGATAAGGAATTCCACCTACATTCGTCCCTACAACAGGTACGCCGACTGCCATCGCCTCTAAAGCGACTAGGCCAAATCCTTCATGGTAAGAAGGTAAGACAAATACGTCAGCAGCACTCATCCACTTCGCCAATTTGGCTTGAGGTTGTGGATCAATTAAATGAACACGCGATAAATTGGTGATTCGGTCTTGCACCTCTGTGACAAACTGCTCGTCTTTTTGAGAACCTACCAAGTACAGAGAGAGCCTTTCATTTGAATATAGGATTTGTTTATACGCTTCGATTAATTCTAAAATGCCTTTTTCACGAATGATATTCCCAACATATAAAATCATTGTTTCTTCTTTGGAAACCTCTAACGCTTCACGCGAAAGTTCCTGAGGCATGACATGAAAAACAGTAGGGTCTACTCCCATACTAATGACAGACACTTTATGCATGGAGATATCAAATTGTTGAATGACGTCTTCTTTTAATTGTTCCCCTACGACAATGACTTCATCCGCTTTTCTTAGAATCGTTTCGGTCCAGTTACGAGCATTCTTATTTTTTTTAGACATTTTATCAATATCTCCACCGTGCACAGTAACTACATAAGGAATACCAAACCATATTTTACCAAAATAAGAAAGTAAACCTGTAGGAAAAGCATAGTGAGCATGTGTTAAAGATAATTCCTTTCTATTGTTAAACATTTTAAGAAAACCTTTAATAAAGAAAGAACTGTATTTTTTAATTGTATTCCATTTACCCTTTGCAGGATTTGTAATCGCTACTACATCTACATTTAGTCCTTCATCTCTTAACGAAGTCACTTGATTCTTAACAAATATGCCGTATGTCGGATGAGCCTCTGACGGGTACATATTACTAAATACCAGTATTTTTTCCATCTATATTTTACCTCAAATCATTTCATTTCTTTCTAGTATACCAAAGTTTTTACTGTTTTTTTCAATGAATTCATTTTGCATTTTTTTAAGGTGATTTATTCCCATAATGGTAATCCCACATGTTCAAGCATCCAGGCATTCGAGTAAATGGCATGTTGTTCATTTCCTAAAAGAGGTCTGATTTGTAAAGATTTTGCATTTTCTTTGACTACGACTGTTGGAAAAAATTGAGGTTGTTTGACTTCTACCCCTACTGTTTCTTCTCCTTTTGTTGTTTTTTGAATATAGATTTTAGCGATTCCACCTATATTTGTCGAATCAAACTGTTGAGCAGAAATAAAATTCCCCAAAGAATAATAAACATGTGTGTTGGCTATTTTTTCATAAGGTTGAACGACGTGTGGATGATGACCAAATATAATTTCTACGTCCTGCTCTGCAAGTAATTGTGCAATGCTTCTTTGCTCGTCACTCTCCTGTAAATGATATTCCTGTCCCCAATGAATGGAGACAATCACAACATCTACTTCCGGGCGAATCGCTTGTACATCTGCGACCATTTTCTCTCGGTCGATGAGGTTGACTAAATAAGGTTTGCCTTCCGGTACAGGTATTCCATTTGTGCCATAAGTGTAATTTAAAATGCCTAATCGAACGTCATCTACGTTGACAATGCGCATCATTTGTCTATCTTCTTCTGAAGCATAGGCTCCTACATACATCATGTCATATTCTTTATTCGTTTCGATGGCATTTTGTATTGCTTTTTCCCCACGGTCCAGCGTATGATTGTTGGCCATCGCGACCATATGTACGCCATATTTTTTTAAGTCTCGGATGATGTGTGAGGGGCTGTTAAAAGAAGGATATCCTCCTAATCCTAACTCTTTCCCACCCGCAATCGATTCTTGGTTAGCCATTAAGAAATCAATCGATTGAAGGTGCTTTTTTACAGGTTCAAAGGTATGGTCGAAATTCTCATAGTTATAGAGTGGTGAGTGCAATAAAATATCTCCTATCATTCCCACTGAAATTGTAGTTGTGACTTCTTCTGGTTCTGGTAAGGGATTTACTTTTTTTACTTTCGGAGCTTTTTCTTCCGTTTTTTCTTGATTTGCTTCTTCTTGTGAGAGCTGTGTGTTTTCTTCTTTAGAACTACAACCAATAACTAGCAATAATACAATACTGATTATCGCTAATATAATCAAATGTCGCTTCAATTCACTCTCTCCTTTTCATTTCTCAATGATAGACGGCTAATAGCATCATATAGTTTGTATTTTTTACAATTTTCAGATTCTTCACTCATTTTATCAAATAAAGTTGAAGTTTGTGGAAATTTTATTGATTCTTTAAAAGAAATAGGGGGTCTGCATTGATTTTTTGAGTGAAATACGAAATAATGGAGTATCAGCTTCTTTTTTAAAACATGGAAGTGAGAGGAGAATGAAAATGTCTGCACCTTTAGATGGCAAATTATCATTACATTTAAATTATCGTAATCCGAAGCGTCGTGTTGCACCGAATTGGTATCAAATTGTCATTGGTTATAAAGCAGATGATCGTGATATCGTTCGTGAAAGAATTAGCTCTCATGAGTCAATGGATGTTTTAAAGATAGCCATGGATCATTTTGATGAAGAAGATGACGATGATGATCGTACGACGTTTATTGAGTTGTATGAGAGTGTAGATGGTGTTGCTTATGATTTGCATTTGCGTATATTGAAAGTGATTGATTTGGATCAAGTGATTCCATTGGTGACGTTTGATAATGGGAGTGGTTGGTCTGATTCGTTTTTAGTGGGTATTGAATTGGATGCTTAATAGATGGACGTCTGAGCTTTTTTAGCTTAGGCGTTTTTTTA
>JASLCF010000204.1 GCA_030146155.1 Savagea sp. | reverse complement strand
CTCTAATTGTTCGTCGTCTGCGCCTAATTCGATAAATAGTTCTAATACTTCATCAATAACTTCTGCTGGACGAGCTGTTGCTTTGTCAATTTTATTAACCACTACGATTGGTGTTAATTTTTGCTCTAACGCTTTTTTAAGTACGAAACGTGTTTGAGGCATTGTTCCTTCGTAGGCATCGACTACAAGCACAACCCCATCAACCATTTTCATAATACGTTCAACTTCTCCACCAAAATCCGCATGTCCTGGTGTATCTAAAATGTTGATGTGTTTGTCTTTGTAATTGATGGCTGTATTTTTAGCTAAGATCGTGATACCACGTTCTTTTTCAATATCCCCTGAATCCATTGCGCGTTCTTGGATTTGTGTATGACCATCTAATGTGTTTGATTGTTTCAATAATTCGTTAACTAACGTTGTTTTACCGTGGTCAACGTGGGCAATGATTGCCACATTACGTAATTCTTCTCTTAATTTCAATGTTTTTTTCTCCTTACTCTACTTAAAGCATAGACAACTTGACTGTCCTTAAAAATGCCGACTGTTTATTATAACAAAGTTTGTGCCTGAAAAAAAGTGAAAACTTTTCATTTTCACTTTTATTTAATAAATTTTTTATCAATTGTGTTAAAAGCCTGCTCTGTTGCAACAATAAACTTGGTTCTGCCACCAAGAATATCATAGGTTGAACCATCTAGATTACGACACACTAAGCCTAACGGTTCACTCAACGCAACACCTGCGGCAAAGTCCCAAGGGGCGAGATTTGAAATATAAGCAACTTGCTTCCCTCTCAGCACATCCAAAAAGTCTAAACCGGCACAACCAAACATCCTAACACCTAAACCAGAGAATGCGATTTCTTGCGTATGATCAATGTTATTCGCAAACATCCAGCCATTGACTCCTATAATACCACTTTCTAATGGTGTGTTGTCAACCATTGGCAACTCTTTTTCATTTAAAAATACGCCAACTGCCTTGCCACCATAGATAAACTCACCCTTTATCACATTATAAATAAAGCCTAAAACAGGGACATTCTCTTCAAAAATACCAATCATTACACAAAAATTCTCTTGTTGTGTGACGAAATTCATGGTACCGTCAATCGGATCAATCACCCAAATACGGCCCTTCGTACTTGTGGGATTCGTGCCGAGGCCTTCTTCTCCGATAATTTGATCTTCCGGATAGTGGGTCTTAATTTTAGCCACTAAAAAGGCTTCTGTCTCTTTATCGACATTGGTAACTAAATCACGGCGATCGGTTTTCTCCTCCACCATAATGGGAGAAGACAACGTGTCTTTGATTCTCTCCCCTGCTTCTAGCACCCAGTCATGAACCTGATTCATTAATGTGGTGTGTTGACTCATTTTTTTAAATCCTTTCTATTGAAAACCCCTGATCCTTGTTTTCTAGCCGCTTGCATGACGCGGTATAAGGAATAACCCGTCCCTTCTTCAAAGGAATTCCCTAATTCTCGTTCTTCGCCAATGCTTTTAACAACGGCTTTAAACTCTTTATGTGCGGCTAGGATATCCTCGACCATCACTTTTTCTTCGTACGCACGCTCTACCATGGTCCACATGCCCATCACAGCAATCAACTCTTCTGTGCGCCATTCGCTATTGATTGGGTAACTATAATTTTCTGACATTTTTTATCCACCTACTTTTAATAATACATTGATTGTAACAGATTATGAGAAACGGAGGTAGTAAAAAAGGATAGTTAGACTATCCTTCCTCACTACTTTCTTCTAATTTATCTGGAAAATGCACCGCAAAGGTTGTTCCTTCGCCTAATTCACTGGTAACGTCAATCCGCCCCTTGTGTAAACGTACCAACTGATCCACAATCGGTAACCCTAAACCAGATTCCCCGTACTTCGTATTCTTACGAGAAGGGTCTGCCTTGTAATACCGGTCCCAAATATTCAATTGCTGTTCCTCGCTCATGCCAAGTCCTGTATCCCTAATGGTCACAATACTTTCCTTGTACCCTCGCTCGATAGCAATCGTAATCCGGCCGTTTTCAGTAAACTGAATGGCATTAGTGATAATGTTGACCATGACTTGAACAAAGCGGTCGTAATCGGCCCAAACTTCAATGTTGTCCTCTGTCAAAAGAACCAGTTCGTTGTTTTTATCATGAGATTTACCTGACAACTGCTCCACTAAGGTGGCCAAAATTTTCGTTCCATTCAGTTGTTGTACCACAATACTGATTTGGTTCGTTAAGATTTTTTCGTAATCCAAGTTCTCATTCACTAAACGAATCAAACGGTTCGTCTCACTTTGCATCAATTCAATGCATTTTTGCTCTTGATCCTTTGGTATCGCCCCATAATAAATCCCTTCCAACAAGCCATTAATTGTGGTTAAAGGCGTCCGCATCTCATGTGCCACATCCGCCATAAAGTTACGGCGACGTTCTTCTTGTCGCTGAATCTCTTCTTGTGACTCTTTTAAAGACACAGCCATTTGGTTAAAATCTTCTGCCAAATCGTCTAACTCATCGTTGTTATTGACCTCTAAATGCACATCAAAATTCCCAGAAGCAATCTGAGTTGTCGCACTTCGCATGCGATTGATTCGGTTCACTTGGAATTTGGCTAAAATATAGCTAATCAATAACGCAATCAACGTAGACAATATAAAGCCTTTAAACAGATTCTGAGTCAGCTCGTTCACACTTTTATCAATGTTACTTGCCGGTTGATAGGTTAACATCAAGCCTTGAAAATGAAAATTCGGTTCCGAAAAAAGAGGTTGCATGTGGACTGCCATGGTCATTTTCTTCCCATTGATGTCTTTACTTGCAATTGTTTTTTGTATCGGTTTCCCGTTCTTTTTAAAATTTGCTAAGTCTTCCTCGGAGACAAAACCGTCCCCTTTTTGTCCCGCAAAGCTAGGCGGGTA
>JASLCF010000043.1 GCA_030146155.1 Savagea sp. | reverse complement strand
GTAACAAATCACACTAATGAGTGAAATGAATAGGAGTAGGAAAAACACGCGTCCTTTTCTCAATCTTTTTCTTCTTTTCTTTCTTTGAGTCATCTAGCAGTCCTCCAACAGTTTTAGGTATTTAATGAGACGCTCCCTTAAGAGGTAAAGTTGCTTCAATTGCCTCGATTATACCAGACTTTTAGCGGTAGTGGAGTAGTGTACTTTACCCGCGAATTGTTGTTGATAAACGTTGTGAGGACGTGAAGATTCAACAGTTGATAGAGGAGCATCAAAAAAAGAACCTTCAATGCTGTAGTCGCATGAATGGTCCTTCAAGTCTTTAATTCGTTTGATCTCTTTATCGAGGGTTTTGTTCCACATTTGCTGCGTGAGCGTACGAATAGCAGATGTGCTCGTATCCTTTAGGCGACTTTGTTCAGAAAAGACTTGAATACCCACCCTTCCCTCTTGTCCTTTAATAAATGTTTGGATATTGGCAATCAACTGTTTAGCTTTTGGCTGTTCAAGATAGAATGTTTCAAGCTGTTTTTGAACCGTAACAGGATGCCATTCGATCGTTTTCATGTCATACGGAATATCTTTTGTGAAGATGTACTGAAGTGTTGCGACGTCTTCACTACGAATAAATTGCTTTTGTTGATTCATCCGGTGCATGAAATGTAACCAATCAGTCTCGTTTCTTTCGATATAGTCTTCAATATAAGGAAGTGATGCGTCTTTGTAACTTAAAAAAGCCATGCCGATTGCATTTTCTAAAATAAGCATTTGACACTCTTTGCGGTATCGAGCAACCCTTATTTTTTCATTCATTAAATACCCACCGATAGTTACTCCTTGCTCTTCATAGACACCTACATTTCCTATCGTTGTACTGCGATTTGCTGAGGTGAAGGAAAATGTGCCATCGGATAATAAGAAGACATCGCCTTCTCCTGTTTGACATTGCTTAATTACAGGGAGTTGATTGCGTGAAGCTGTTTGTTTATCGACTGGAACGGATTGTGGACGAATCTCTGGCGGACGTTGTTGTGGTAGACTCGATTTCTTGCGTCTAGACCAAACGACAAAACCGACGAGAAGAATGAGGCCGACGCTGAGTGCGATGAATAATGGATTCAATATTGTATAGCTCCTTTTGTACAAGATGTTGTTTCAGTTTAAGCGGAAAGCCCATTGCTGTCAATTTGAATAATGTGCCCGTTTATTCATGAAATTCAGTTCATCTTACTATCCCAAATAATAAATAGATGATAAAATAAGAAACTTTCAAGCAATTTCTTTCGTATACTTATAGGCAAATAAGAGGAGTGATTCAATGAAAAAATTTCCAATAGCCTTAGCTGCAGGGTTAGTAGTCGCTAGTCGACCTGTTCGTAATGCAGCCTACACGATTTTAAAAAGAACAACTACACAAGCTATGATTAAACGACAAGTTCCGCAGCGTGAGGCTGTTTATTTAACCTTTGATGACGGCCCGCATCCACTTTATACCGCACAGTTACTTGATCTATTGCAACAATATGATGCGAAAGCGACTTTCTTTGTTGTCGGTGAACGAGCAGCACAATACCCTCACCTGATCAAACGGATGCATGAAGAAGGCCATGCGATTGGGATTCATCATTATGCCCATCGTTCGGCGATTTTTTTAACGCCTGATGAACTGAACGAACAAATTCACCAGACACAAGCTGTATTGTTTCAAATAACTGGCGAACAGGCTACACTCTACCGCCCACCTTGGGGGCAATTGCAAATGGGCATGGACAACATTTGGCCACATCCCATCGTACTATGGACTCGCTTATTCAAAGACTGGAAAGAAAAAGGACATCAATTGGACGAATTAACGCAAGCACACATTCATCCAGGGGATATTTTATTGTTGCATGATAATGGAGAGACGAAAGGTGCAGATGAACGTGCGCCTATTGCAACTTTACAAGCTGTTAAACGTCTATTAGAGACGTCCACTTATTCATTTGACCGACTAAGGAGTGAAGAGTTATGACGATTGAATACTGGAATGATTTATTTGCAACGTATGGCTATGTCATCATTTTTGTCAGCCTGTTTTTCGGTATCGTTGGTATACCCGCTCCGGAAGAATCACTACTCGTCATTATTGGCATGGCGGCAGCCAGTCACGAACTTTCTGTCGGAACTTCTTCCTTTGTAGCCGTTTTTGGTTCGGTTGTAGGGATGATCGTCGCATACTTTTTAGGCCGTTGGATTGGCTTACCTGTCATTCAACGCTTTGGTCATTTTGTCGGCTTTTCAGAAGAGAAATTCCACAAAGTACGGACCAAATATGAACGACGCAGTAGGTTGACGCTAACATTCGGTTACTATTTACCTGGCGTTCGTCAAATTAGTCCTTATGTGGCTGGAGTAAGTCAATTACACTTTATTCCATTCGTCTTATACGCAACACTTGGAGCAATTCTATGGACGTTACCCTATTTATTTTTCGGTTATTTCATCGCAAGTCGTATGGAAATCCCACCGATTTATATTACTTCCGTCGGATTTATTTTATTCGGCGCGTTTATCATTTTTACCCTAATTCGTTTCATTTTTAAAAAGGAGCCTCAGCAATCATGAAGATTTTATTATTACCCTTATTTTCGTTCCCGACTGGACACACGAAAGTCGCTGACGCTATGAGAGAACAAATTGAAAGAGTTGACCCGACACATGAGATTGAAACGGTTGACTTATTACGTTATACCAACCCATTGCTTGAAAAAGCGATTGGTTCATTTTATATCAAGTGGATACATGTCTCCCCGCGAACTTACCAGTGGATGTATGAGAAAAATGTATCTAAAAAAGAGCGTTCATCCGTGACGATTTTAACACGAATTTTAGAACGTAAAATGCTTAAATTAATTCGAGAAAAACAGCCTGACCTTATTTTTTGTACGCATGCCTTCCCTTCTTCGATTTTAAATACATTGAAAGAAAAAGGAAAAATAGACGTTCCTGTGGTGAATGTGTACACTGACTTCTTTTTAAATGAAGTATGGGGACGGACAAAGAATGAGTATCACATCGTTCCTCATGAAGAAGCCAAAGCACAGCTGTTGTCGATTTATCCGATTCCTGAAGAACATATTTTTGTGACAGGGATTCCGATTCGACCGGCGATTCACCAAAAGGCAGCTCGTCGCAAACAGATTGAACATGTGTTGTTGTCCGGAGGTAGTATCGGCTTTTTAGATCAAAAACATTTCACAAAATTATTAGATCAATTTCCAAAACAACATTTTTATGTACTATGTGGCAATAACGACAAACTTAAAGAGTCGATTCAAGCCTTAAAAAATGACCGTCTTGTTGCCATTCCTTATTTAGAGACGGCAGATGATATGAATGCACTTTATGATACGATTGACTTGGCGATTACAAAGCCTGGTGGTGTAACAATGTCGGAGTTGATTTATAAAGAAATTCCTTTCTTCGTCGATCATTTTCTACCCGGTCCCGAAGAAATCAATTATCATTTGTTAAATGAGGCGGGCATCACTGCGTTGTTAACAGATGAAAACAAGGATCGTTTAATGGCTCTTGAGACAATCGAAGCGCAATGTCAAGCCATGCGTGAATGGAATGCTTCAATTGATGAAACCGTGCCTGAAGTCATTCGCACATTGTTTAAAAAGATGTGAAATCGTACATCTTTTTTTCTTTGTTTCATGCTATAATATACGCATTGTGAGTAAGAGGAGGAAATTATACATGTTAGCAGTTTCAGACATTAGTCTTCAGTTTGGTGATCGTAAACTATTTGAAGATGTAAATATACAATTCAACCCAGGCAATTGTTATGGCCTTATTGGTGCGAATGGTGCTGGGAAATCAACTTTTCTAAAAATTTTATCAGGTGAACTTGAACCTCAATCAGGTCAAGTCATCATGAACAAAAATGATCGATTAGCTGTTTTAAAACAGAACCACTTCGAATACGAAGAATTTCCAGTGATGGAAACGGTGATTATGGGTCATAAACGTTTATATGACATTATGAAAGAAAAAGATGCGATTTACGCTAAAGGCGAAGATATGACGGAAGATGACGGCATGCGCGCTGCTGAACTTGAAGGAGAGTTTGCTGAATTAGATGGTTGGGAAGCTGAATCAGAAGCGGCGATTTTACTTCAAGGGTTAGGCATTAAAGAAGATTTACATGATGTGAAAATGAGCGAATTAACGGGTTCTGAAAAAGTGAAAGTATTGTTAGCACAAGCTTTATTTGGTAAACCAGACGTTCTTTTACTCGATGAGCCGACGAACCATTTAGACATTGAAGCCATTCACTGGTTGAATGAGTTCTTGATTAACTTTGAAAACACTGTCATCGTTGTTTCCCATGACCGTCACTTCTTAAATAATGTGTGTACACATATTGCGGATTTAGACTTTGGGAAAATTCAATTATACGCTGGGAACTATGATTTCTGGTATGAATCAAGTCAATTGGCATTAAAATTGTCTCAAGAACAAAATAAGAAAAAAGAAGAGAAAATTAAAGAGTTACAAGACTTTATCGCTCGTTTCTCTGCCAACGCATCGAAATCTAAACAAGCGACTTCTCGTAAGAAAACATTGGATAAAATTGAATTAGATGATATTAAACCTTCTAGTCGTAAATATCCTTATGTGAATTTTAAAATGAGTCGTGAAATTGGGAATGATGTGCTACAAGTTACTGACTTAAATTATGAACAAGAAGGCGTTCAGTTATTAAAAGATATTCGTTTTACAATGAATCGTGAAGATAAGATTGTTTTCATGGGTAACCCTCTTGCGACAACTGCCCTACTTGATATTTTAGCAGGTGAAGTAGAAGCGGATAATGGAGAAATCAAATGGGGAATTACAACGACGCAAAGTTATTTCCCAATGGACAACGCGAAATACTTTGATGGCAATGAGCGTACATTAGTTGAATGGTTGCGTCAATATTCTCCAGATGATGAGACAGAAACATTCCTTCGTGGCTTCTTAGGTCGTATGTTGTTCTCTGGTGAAGAAGTAAATAAAAAGCCATCTGTTCTTTCAGGTGGAGAAAAAGTACGTTGTATGTTATCGAAAATGATGTTAAAAGAAGCGAATGTGTTGCTATTAGATGATCCGACAAACCATTTAGATTTAGAGTCGATTCAAGCATTGAACGACGGGTTGGCTGCATTTAAAGGTGCAATGCTATTCACTTCTCATGACCATCAGTTTATTCAAACCATTGCAAATCGTGTCATCGAGATTCAAGAAGATGGAACGATGATTGATAAAATGATGTCTTATGATGAGTATATTGATTGGAAATTAAAAAATAAGTAAAAATTGAACTCGTTTGTCCATCAGTCCTGATGGCGAACGAGTTTTTTTAAATGAAAAAAGCTGTTCAACCCATCAATTAGACGGTTGAACAGCTTTTTCGTTAAGTTAAAAGATCAAATGTGCAGCGAGTGATACGATAGGTAATGCAATCACTGTACGGATTAAGAAAATAAGCACTAAGTCGAAGAAGTTGACTGGGATTTTAGAACCTAATAGTAAGCCCCCTACTTCAGCTAAGAAAATTAATTGTACGACTGACATCGTCGCAACGACGAACAATGTCATTTCAGTTAAAATAACGCCTTCTGCTAAAATAACTGGTAAGAACATATCTGTGAATCCAACAACCATCAGAGGTGCGGCTTCAGCAGCTTCAGGAATTTGTAGTAGATTTAAGAAAGGCTCGAATGGTTTTCCAATGATATGAAACACCGATGTATATTCCGCTAAAATTAAGGCAAGTGTTCCGAAAGCCATTACAACTGGAATTACGCCAATCCACATATCTAAAATGTTTTGTACACCATTTTTCAACATTAATGGGATGGATTTATTTTTTTCTGCTTTATCTAAAGCTAATTTTAAACCAGTTTGTATCGCTGTTCCCTCTGTTACTTGTTCCTCTTTTGATAAATCTTGAACCGATCCATCAATATACGTATCTGGCTTTTTATTGAGCGGATAGATTCTAGGCATAATTAATGCTAATACTAATCCTACTAACGCAACCGTAGCATAATAAGGAACGAAATAAGACCCTAACCCTACTCTTTCAATGATGGTAATAGCAAATGTAATCGATACAACAGAGAAAGTTGTCCCAATAATCGCAGCTTCTTTTTTGGTGTAGTACCCTTCCTCATATTGTTTACTTGTCAAAAGTACCCCGATTGTTCCATCCCCTACCCATGAAGTTAACGCATCGACGGATGAACGTCCTGGTAATTTAAATAATGGTCGCATCACTTTCACCATTAACGAACCGAAAAATTCTAATAATCCAAAATTTAATAAGAGCGGTAATAATAATCCTGCGAATAAGAAAATTGTAAATAAGAACGATACTAATCCTTCATCACTTAACAGTAAACCACCTGTATTCTCATTGATGATCGCTTCTGGACCTGTCTGCGTGTACACCATTACCGCAAAAGCAGCGGCTAATAGACGAGTGATTGTCCAAAATAAATTGACTTTAAATAAATTTGTGAAAAAACCTGGTTTGGGTTCACGAATAAATAAGTAAATCACGGAACCGAGTGCTGCGATAATCATAATAATCATTCCGACGAATGGCATGTATGTAGCGATTTTGCCATCGACAATACCGGCTAAAATGGCAATGGACACACGCCAATCTCCATCCACTTTTACTGGAATCATAAATAGGAAGACCCCAATAATGGATGGTAAGATAAACCAAATCCAATTGGATGCTTTTCTTTGTTGCATCTTTTCCCCACTCCTTCAAAAACAATAGTATTTTTATTCAGTTTATCCTAAAGCAAATGAATAATCTACTCTTTTTTTATTATGCGAACATTCAGACTCTATTTCAAAAGCCTTTTAAATCAATGTTTATACACAAAGTGAATATATCTTCAATTGTTGATAGTAGAAATGATTGCGTTTACATCTACTTTTAAAAATAGGCTTGTATGTCCACTCAAAAAGGATGTATGAATATTCAATTGAAAATGTTAGCGTTTTCTACACTTTTCATCATTCATTTCCAAAGGAGAAGATAATAAGCTGAATGAGCTTAAACTTATTGTGTTACAGAATAACTATTCCAGTTGTCTTTCATTTCAAATTCATCAGCCATCTTACAATATGTACATTGAAGAACAAGAGTATGTTATTTTGAAATCGTTCTCATACATTTACTGT
>JASLCF010000042.1 GCA_030146155.1 Savagea sp. | reverse complement strand
TCTGAAAATCGCATCTTCAGAAGGGTTTAAGTTTGCGGCAATGGACATATCTGAGTTGACTACTGACGCTGTTACATCACCAAGTGCACGAGCTGTTTGAGCTGAATCAAGCGGTGTGATTTTTAAGTTTTTAGGGTTTTCTTTAATATTTTCTACGCCACCTTGTCCTGTAAATGCTGGATCAAGTGTGATTAAACCTGCTTTTTGTAAGAGGAAAAGTGCGCGACCTAAGTTGGTAGGGTCATTTGGAATCGCAATTTCATCGCCGTCTTTAATGTCTGCTACGTCATTTACTTTTTCAGAATAGAGTCCCATTGGCCAAATGTTAGTCGTACCTACGACTGCTAAATCTAAATTATGTTCTTTTTTGAAGTTATCGAAGTAAACGACTGTTTGGAACGCATTTAAATCAATGTCCCCATTGCCTAGTGCTAAGTTAGGTTGTACATAATCATTGAATGTGACGACTTCTACATCAATATCTTGTTCTTTTGCTTTTTCAGCAATGAGTTTCCATGTTTGTGTTTCTGCGGCACTTGTTCCTACTTTAATCTTTGTTTTTCCTTCATCTGATGAACCACATGCTGCAAGTACGAAGAGTAATAGAGCAGTTGTTGCTGCGAATAATAGTTTTTTCATGAATAATTCCTTCTTTCTATGATTGTTTTGTGAAGCGGTTTGGCGCAAAGAATGCATCCCATTCTGACGGGATTTCTTTCATCTGTTGAGCAATTAAGTCAGCGATAGCCGGTGCAAACTTAAAGCCGTGTCCTGCCATCGGGCCAGCGAGAAAAATACGTTGTTCGCTAGTAGAAGGTCCGACAATGAAATGCTCATCAGGTGTATTGGTATAAAAACAAGTACTTTCTTTCGCAATCGTATCGGATACGGTTGGAAAATGTTTCTTTTTCTCTTGTCGCAAGCGGTCAAAGTCATTACTTGAAATGGTCCGACGTACGAGGTCAGGATGAGTGGTGTACTCACCATCATGATGAATGGCCATTTTAATGGTTTGTCCATCTAGAGAAGGGAACCCGTAAAAGCCAATCCCATCTGTGACGGTAGAGAAAATAGGGTACTGCGGTGCATGAAGACGTTCATCTGTTGTTTCAAACCAGGCTAACAGTTGTCTTTCAATGGTAATCGGGACTTGCTCTTCTGGTAAGTATTGCTTTAACCAGCCGCCCGCAGCAACGATGACCTGTGAAGCTAGCCATTCGCCGTTTGCGGTCTGAAGTAAAATCCCTTCTTCAACAGGTGTAATCGCATGAACCGGACACTGCGTATAGGCTTGTCCACCTGCATCTATCCCACTTTGTACCGCGTGTTCTACTGCTTTTTCTGGATAAAGATACCCTGCGTGATGGTCGACGATGCCTACCATCCCATCTTCAAATGCCATCATTGGATAGCGTGCACGCAATTCGTCTGTGTCTAGTAATTCATGTGGCAAATGAAAAGCAACGACACTTTCGAGTGCATTTTGAATGAAAGGATCTGTAGGGTAGCCAAATGAAATGCCGCCTACTTCTTCGTAAAAAGAGGTGTCTCTTTCTTGTTCAAATTGTAACCATTGTTCCCTCGCTTGTTGGAGTAGTTTGACATAAGCTAACCCTTCGCCATAAGCAGTTCGGAAAATACGAGTTTCTCCGTGATGCGCGCCTTTTGTGTGTGCGAGGTCGAATTGTTCAAATCCTACCACGTGTTTGAATTGTTGACTCATTGTGCGAAAGGCAAAGCTTCCCATTCCACCTAGCCCAACGATGGCTACATCTACTTTCTTCATTCAACCTCTCCTTTCTATGACAAACAAAAAGCTCCTTTCAGAAAACTGAAAGAAGCTACAATGTGTGAATGTATTGTTGGCTTATCTTTCAGAATAAAGATTCTGCAGGACTTAGCACCTTCCCAATTTCTTGGAGGTTGCTGGACGTCATAGGGCCTTTCCCTCGGTCGCTCTGGATAAGTATGTCATTTGGTTGTAGACGTATTGTTACATAGGTGATTTAATTTTGTCAAGTGTTTATGAAGTATTATTAAAGAAAAAATTACTTTTCTAAGAGTTACACTTCATTTTAATTCATGTGTACTTTCTTCTAGTCAGTCATTGTAATTAAGATGCTTTTGGAGCAGGAATTAATTCCATGTGGACTTTTAATTCTTCAATCATCGTATTTAACTCTTGTTCGTCTGGCATGTAATACCAGATTTTACCGATGAATTCGCCTTCCCCTTGTTCGAGGTGAAGTTGTTCTAAGTTTTTAGCTGCATCTTTATAGTGTTTTTGGATGCTGACCATTTCATCGAAGCTCATATTGGTACGTACGTTGTTTTCAATCGAGTTAAAGATTTTTTGGTAATTCACTAGGGATTGAACAGAAGCTCCTTTTTTCATAATTGCTTCTACCACTTGGCGTTGACGGTCTTGTCGTCCCCAGTCTCCGCGTGGGTCTTCTTTTCTCATACGCACATATTTTAATGCTTCTTCTCCTGTTAAATGAAGAGGGCCTTTGTCGAAATGATAGCCTTCTAAATCAAAGTCAAGAGGGCTGACAACATCTACACCACCCACTGCATCTACCATTTCTCTGAAGCCATCCATATTGATTTGTACGTAGTAATCAACAGGAATATCGAAGAGTTTGGAGACAGAGTCCATTGCCATTTTCGGTCCGCCAAAAGCAAAAGCATGGTTGATTTTGTCTTTGCGGTCGAGTCCAACCATTTCGGTGTACGTATCTCGTGGGATACTGACCATTTTAGTGGACATTGTTTCTGGGTTAACTGTCATGAGAATCATTGTGTCAGAGCGTCCTTTGTCTCCAGGGCGTGCGTCTACACCCATGAGGAGGATGGAGAAGGGTTCTTGGTCGTGGAAGGCTAGGTCTTCTTCGCGTAAGTCTGATTTGATTTCTTTGTCGTGTATGTTGTCTAGTGTTGATCGAAAGCTTTGATAAGCGATTGCTAAGTATATTGCAACTGCTGCGAGGAGTACAAGGAAAATGAGTAGTAGCCATTTTCTTTTTGATTTTTTTTTGCGTTTGTCACTGCGTAACTCTACCATTATTGTCACCAATCCTATCTCATGCATCTATTATATTAGTTACTTTATTCCAATGCGTAATAATAGTGACGAATTGAATAGATACAAGTTTCTTTCTGAACATAAATTGTTCAATATAAAAATTATAGCATTTATAATTAAAAAAACGGGTGTTTTGGTGTACGTTTTTTTACTTTTAGAGTTGTGAAAATAAATTACTTCATTATATAGTTTGGGGATGATTATTTGTTGTCTTTTATAATGTAGTGAAAAACAGAAGTGTTGGTTTATAGATAGCTTTCCGTTTCGGCATACGCGTTCAGCAGGGCGGGGGCAATTCTCATATTATTTTTGAATGAAGTGTTGTTGATGAGTATGCTTTACGTTTCAGACTTATGCTTCCGGAGGGCGTTCGTTTTGCCTCCTCGTCAGGTGTTGTAGGCTATGATTCAGTGTCGTTATCCTGCGGGGTCAAAACCTGAACGCTGAATCCTCCAGGAGTCAAAGTCTTCCACTTCAAGCAGAGTGTTGTCTTTTTTATTTTGTGAAAATGAAGCAGCACTTGTTCAGTTGGTGCCGTATGACAAATTGCAGCTTATTTCGAAATTCAGTTCGCAAGTTCGGCGTGGGTTTTGTAATTGCTTTGCGTTCACGTCTTCGCGTTCAGCAGGGCGGACGGCAATCCTCCTCGACAAT
>JASLCF010000167.1 GCA_030146155.1 Savagea sp. | reverse complement strand
CCTACTCAGGCGGTGTCTCTTGTTTTTTAATCTATCGTTCATTGCATACACTTTTCAATCGTTAATCGACTCAATTGAAAACGAGGGAATAAACTATCTCGTTCCATATACTCTTCTTCAGCATGCCATTTCCCGCCAACCGGTCCCATGCCACAAATTGTTGCGACACCTGCCGAAGCCGCAAATCCTGCATCTGCTGCCCCCATCGTTTCTGTTGCTGTGAGCGAAAGATTCAATTCAGCAGCTGCCTCCTCGACAATGCGTAATAAACGATTACTTTTAACAGAACGCTCCATCGGCAATATCCCAGACGTCTGTTGAACCTGTGACACCGCACCTGGTATCGATGGCTGTTCGGTCAACTGTTGGATGGTATTGAGTACTTGTAAAAAATCAGCTTGCTTCCAATAGCCAATGTGAACCGTACATCTCGCATGCGGTGCAACCGTATTATTTGCAACGCCACCCTCTATTTTTCCAATATTAATGGTAACCCCTTTTTCATCATTCATTAATGCTTTCATTGCGCTCATCAAATGAACCAACTCATCAATCGCACTGACCCCTTCATGAATGGCAAGACCTGAGTGTGCAGCTTTGCCAGTTACAGTGACTTCTAAATGAGCAGAACCTTTTCTCGCAATAACTACTGAACCATCTGGTCGTGCGGGTTCCATATTCAACACACATTTAGCCCCTTGAACGGCTTGTTGAATAAAGGCTCCAGAAAGTGGAGAACCCACTTCTTCATCAGGTGTAAAAATAAATTGAAGAGTGTGTGCCAAATTGGTTTGTTGATGAAAATGCTCGATTAATAATAACATTTGAACAAGACTAGCTTTCATATCTGACACACCAGGTCCGTATGCACGATTCCCTTCTACGCGATACGGCCTTTTTGAAGCAGTTCCTTTTTCAAACACCGTATCCATATGTCCTAAACAAATAATAGGCTGTTCATTCTCGCCCGGTAAGGTTACAACACAATGATCCCCATAAGACGGATTGCTGATTCGCTCACACTGGATGTCCTTGTCCTTACAAAATCGCTCAATCCAATTGACGATTGCGTTGACTCCATCTGGATCTAGTGAATAACTATCGATTTGTACAAGTTGTTCTAACCACGCTTCTGCTTTGTTTTGAAAAATTGAATCCAACATCATAAAAAAACCCCCTTACAACAAGTGTAGGGGATGAATGAATGAACGTAAAATATCTATTTTCTATACATTTGATATGTTTATCATATATTTATTATTGTGCTTTTCCTTTATCGTTATCGCCAAAATTTGGTGTAATCGGCCTTGTCTTCCATGTTATAGTCAATCATTCGTCCTAATAAATCATAATCTACCTCTTGGTCAAATTTGATTTTCCAGAGCATTTTTCCATAATCATACCCTCGTTCTGCAATTTCTTGTGTAAACAAATCTAATGCTTTCTTTTCGTTAGCAATGGAAAAGTGATGTTTCGCCACGCTAAATCCTATAATAAATGTACCGTGATCGGTAAACATCGGTTGATTCCATTTATAGGCTTGCTCTAAAGTAGGATACGTGTCAATTACCCATTGTAAGACCTCACGCATCCGCTCTTGATGTGCTTCAGGTTCAATCTTTTCGATAAATGCTTCAAATTCTTTAATCATACGTCTCCCCCTACCAATCTCTTTCTCTTAGTAATTCTTCAATATCTGTTTGAATGTTGTATTCATCAATCATTTGAAATACCGTTTCTGCAATAGATTCCCTAGCCACCGTCTCAATTTCGCTTCCCTGTTCATCAAATGCTTCTGCTAAATCATTGATGCCCATAACTGCCTGGTCAAAGGCTTGTTGAATAAGCTGTTCATCTGTTTCTCCTGTTTTTAAAACCGCTTCGACTTGTTCCAATAAGTTTTTCACACGATCCACTAGAACGGTTGGGTAATAGTCGTCGCGATACATATCTTCTACATATTTGATGGTACTCATTTGCCATCTCCTTTTGATTTTATCGTTACAATTGTTTTGCAATGGAAATTGTTTTTACCGCATGTCCATTCCCATTGATTGTTATTTCATGACTAACAATGACGTAGCCTCTTCTCTGATAGAACGCAAGATTATCAGGTTCTGACGCTCGCACTTTTGCTTGCATCAGCACGACACCTCGAGAACGGGCAAACTGTTCGAGCCAAACTAAACACTGACTAGCGATTCCTTGTTGTTGATAGTCAGGATGAACAGCTAGTCGAGAAAAAATAGCCTCTGTTGCATGTTGATCGTAACGTACAACTGCAATCACTTGATTCATTTGCTTCCATCCCAACCAAAGTGCACCATTTGCCTCAGAAGCCTGAACGCTCTCCACAGTTTCCTGTAAGGCACTGGAGGGAATCGGGTCAGTCTCATAACGTGCAAAAGCAGCATGTAGAATGGGGATGACGTCTCTTGCTGTGATTCTTTCCATTGCAACCTCCTCCGTCAGTTCGAATGATTCTTCCATTATATAAAAGAACATACCTTCCGACAATGCAGAAGGTATGGTTTAGTATTATTTTTGTTGTTCTTCTTTTAGAAAACGGTCGAAGTAATCTTTTGTAGTTGCCCTTACCTCTTTGCTTAAGAATAGGACAGCAATCATATTCGGTAAAACGACGAAGGCTAACAATAAGTCGAGGAAGTTCCAAATCAATTGCAAACCTCCGACTGCCCCTAACACAATCGCTATCATATACACCACTCGCATCACTTGTGAAAAGCCATAGCCAAATAAAAACTCTGCTTGCTTTTCTCCATAATAAACAACGACCAAGACCGTAGTGATGACTAAAATAAAAATTAAGCTCGACACAAAGATAGATGAAAATTGCATGCCGAACACTTCAGCAAATGCTGTAGTCACCATATTGGCTGCCTCATCTGGCCCTACTACTTGCCATGCCCCACTACTGATGACAATTAACGCTGTAATTGTAGAGACAACCATTGTGTCAATAATGACTTCAAATGCTCCCCAAAAGCCTTGACGAGAGGGGTGAACATTTTTCGCAGCAGCATGTGCAATTGGCGCAGTCCCCATTCCTGCTTCATTGGAATAAAGCCCTCTCGCTAATCCCCATCGAATGGCCTCAGCAATCCCAGCTCCAACGAATCCACCTATAGCTGACACAGGCACAAATGCATGTTGGAAAATCAAACCGAATGCATGAGGCACTTGATCTATATGCGAGAAGATGACAATTCCGCCAGTTAACAAGTATGCTCCAACAAATAAAGGAATAATTTTTTCAGTAGCTTTCCCAATCGACTGAATGCCTCCATATAATACAACCACAGTTATACCGGCTATCACTAATCCAGCAAGCACTTTAGAAATCGCAAAAGATTCATATAAGGTAATCGCCACTGAATTGGATTGGACCATCAAACTTGGAATAATTTCAATCATCAAAATAAATGCAAAAAACCAAGCGACTTTATCCCACCCTAATCCTTTCTTAATATAGTACATCGGACCGCCGACATAATCACCTTTTGCATTTTTTTCTCGATATTTCATACCCAATACTACTTCAGAATATTTCGTTGCCATGCCGAAAAATGCGACCACCCACATCCAAAAAACGGCACCTGGTCCTCCTAAAGCAATCGCGACAGGTACACCTACAATATTAGAAGCACCCAGGGTAGAGGCTAACGCACTCGTCGTAGCTTGTAAGGGGCTGACTGTCCCTTCTCCACTGTCACTCTGTTTTTTAAAGAGTTGCATGAACGTATGTTTCAACAAGTGAGGTAAACGAACAACTTGCATAAAACCGAGTTGAATTGTTAAATAGAGTCCTCCAAGCACGAGCAAACCAATCATCGGTATGCCCCAAATCCAGTCTGAAATCATGGTAATCCATTCAATCACAAAAACACCCTTTCTTTTAAGTAGAAAGCGAAATGTAAACGCTTACTTCTTTTCTATACTTCCCATACCCTAGGTCGATTCCTTCAAACATATCTAAAGATTGAAATGATTCATTTGGGGTATAGAGTCAACAGAAGCAAAACATCAGGAGGTGAATAGAATGACAAACCATGCAGACAAAGAAAATCCAACGAAAAAAGAACAAGCTTTACGAAAAGAACAAAAGGAACAGCCGACACCTGAACGTGTACAACCTAAAAAAGGCTTTGCAAAAGATGGGAATGCAAGAGGTGTTGTGCCTAAACGTTCTACCGATCAACCGAAAAGAACAGATGATTAAATTGATGATGTAAATCCAATACAATGATTCAAAAAAAGATGTGTAACCCTTCGTCAAAAAAGGGTTACACATCTTTTATGTTGTCTCATTATTAGAAAACTTATTTTGTCTTTGAAGTTGCTTTTTCTTTCTTTAAAAAATGATCAAAGTAATCTTTAGTAATTTCTCGTACTTCTTTACTTAGGAATAACACTGCAATCATATTTGGAATAACAACAAAAGCTAATAGTAAATCTAAGAATTTCCAAATTAACTGAAGTCCGCCGACAGCTCCGATGACAATCGCCGCAATATATACAACACGCATGACGTAAGAGAAATTAGTGCCGAATAAAAACTCCGCTTGTTTTTCACCATAGAATGTAATCACTAATACGGTCGTCATCACAAGAATAAAAATAAGTGCTGTAACAAAAATGCTTGAGAATGTCTCACCAAATACAGGTGTAAATGCTACCTTAACCATATTTGCAGCTTGATCAGGACCTACCGCTTTCCATGCACCACTACTGATAACAATTAATGCAGTCATTGTAGAAACGACCATTGTGTCAATAATAACTTCAAATGCTCCCCATAAACCTTGTCTTGCAGGGTGCACATTATTCGCAGTCGCATGTGCGATAGGCGCAGTTCCCATTCCTGCTTCGTTAGAATAAAGTCCACGTGCTAACCCCCAACGAATAGCCTCAGCAATTCCAGCCCCAACAAATCCTCCAACAGCTGACATAGGAACAAAAGCATGTTTAAAAATCAAACCGAATGCTTCAGGCACTGCACTAAAGTTATAAGCTAATACAATACCACCAGTAATGAGATAACCTAAAACAAATAAAGGAATAACCTTTTCAGTTACTTTTCCAATAGACTTAATACCACCATATAATGCCGCAACAGTTAGACCCGCTAAAATGATACCGGCTGTAACTTTTGAGATGGAAAATGATTCTGAAACAGAAATCGCAATAGAGTTCGACTGAACCATGATACTCGCAACGATTTCTATCATTAAGAAAAATGCAAATAACCAAGCTACTTTTTTCCAACCTAATCCTTTTTTGATATAGTACATCGGCCCCCCGACATATTCACCTTTTGAATTTTTCTCACGATATTTCATCCCTAATACAACTTCAGAATACTTTGTTGAAATACCAAAAAATGCAACTAACCACATCCAGAAGATAGCTCCTGGCCCACCTAAAGCAATTGCAACGGGTACACCTACTAAGTTAGCGGCCCCTAAAGTAGAAGCTAAAGCACTCGTCGTCGCTTGAAGTGGTGTTAATGTTCCTTCCCCTTTGTTTTGATCTTTCGAAAACAATTTCATTAACGTTTGACCTAATATATGTGGCAACCTTATAACTTGGAAAAAACCAAGTTGAACTGTTAAATATAAACCACCTAAAACTAAAATGACGATCATAGGCATTCCCCATAACCAGTCAGAAATTTTCGTAATCCACTCTACCATTTGTTCATTCCCCTTTATCATTCATTTTATCTATCCCTTGAGTTGACGATTAATTCGCGGACTTAGACGAGCAAAAATTTCTCCTTTAATTGTACCTGTAGCTTGCGCCCACTCTTCTGGAGTAATTCGATCATCTCCATCTTGCCCCATTAAAGTTACTATCATTCCTGCTTTTACCGACGAATCTACTTTAATCATTAATTGATCCATACAAAGTCTACCAACGATGGGATACCGCTTTCCCTGAATTAATACTTCCATCCCAGTTGCATTTCTAGGTAATCCATCTGCATAACCAATTGGCACACTTGCCACCCAACCTCCTTCATTCTCACGGTAAATACCACCGTAGCTTACCAAATCTCCTTTTTTCAGTTCTTTCACAACAGCTACTTTAGTAACTAAAGTAAGCGCTCTATTCAAAGAAATAGGTAAATACATTTGGTCTCCTTCAAATGGTGATTCACCATATAGCCCCATTCCAAATCGAACAGCATCAAATGTAAACTCTGGAAAACGTAGTGTCGTGGCACTATTTGCAGCATGTACCAACAACTGTTCATTGTCCATTGCATCAACACATTGCATAAAATGAGCAGCCTGATGATCGGTGTATTCTCTACTTGTATCATCTGCCATCGAAAAATGAGTATAAATCCCTGTCAAGTTGAGTTGACATTGTTCAATTAATCGCTTACATGCTTCTACTTCAGCTAGTGAACGAATACCAATCCGATTCATCCCACTGTCAATTTTCAAATGCACTTCTGCAGCTATTGTTGAATATGTATCTACAACATCTTCTAGCCACTGGATAGAAGGTATCGTCAAAATAATATTATGGTTTGAAGCTGCCTGAAGGCTTTCTACTTCTGTCGGGCCAAATACGATTATGGGAATCTCTTTATATTGCTCTCTAATCTTTAAAGCTTCATCAAGTGTGGCTACTCCTAAATAATCTGCACCTCCATTGATAGCAGCTGTTGAAGCTTCAATCAGACCATGACCGTAACCATTTGCCTTCACTACCGCTATGAAAGTATCGATAGGTCGTTTGATTGTCGCAAAATAAGTACGAACGGACTGAATATTCCGACTAATTGCTGTTTGATCAATAATAATTGTGGTTGGTCTGTGCATGAATTGCCCTCCCTTCGCAATGGATATGTTTAGTTATACAATATTCTTAAACCCTTGTAAAGCACTCTTTTAAACGCTTTCATTTCCTTTATCCATTGTATCTATTCCTATTCATTTCGACTTTCTTGTGTATGTTTATTTACATTGAAATGAAAGAGATTGTATTTCGAATCACGAGTGTACACATACAATAGTATGATTTTAATTCATTTTATTCCTTTTTTCTCTATTATTGAATAACATAAAGAACTATCCAGCATTAAAAAAAGTACATATATGATACGAACGTTTATTTAGTAA
>JASLCF010000165.1 GCA_030146155.1 Savagea sp. | reverse complement strand
AGAAGATGATTTAAACTATTTCCCACCCTACCATGCACTTCCGTTAATTCGTGAAGAAGTGATTGAGGAATATCCTGAATTAGAAAAAGTTTTGCAAATATTAAGTGGAAGAATTAATGAGGAAAAAATGCAGAAATTAAACGGATTGGTCGATAATGAAGGCGCAATGGTTGAAGTAGTTGCCAGACAATTCTTAATCGACGAAGGATTGATTGAAGCCGATTCATAGGCAATTAGAATTATTATTCTAATAGTTCTTTATTTTCATTTTTTTGGAAAATGCAAAAAAACGATAGCGGATGACGTATGATGGTAAACATAAGTAGCGGTTGAGTTTACAATTCATATTCATCCGCTATTTAAATTTAAATGATAAAGGTGGTATTCACATGAAGAAATTAGGACTAATGCTTATGCTATTATTTACTTTAACAGTCCTAGCTGCGTGTGGCGGAAAGACTTACACGATCGACAAAGAGTTAGAAGTCACTTTTGACGGTGTAGACGAACATGGAACAGCCCATGCCTCTCTTGAAAAAGATGTGATTTTTCAAAAACTGAAAAATCAATTGAAACTCAAAGATGAACAAAAAGACTTCGAGAAAATGTACAACTTAACGATGGCTATCGAAGGTATTTCAGTTGAATTGGATCCAAATAGCGACTTGAAAAATGGAGACGCTGTCAAGATTTCACTCAACTATGACGAAAAAAATGCGGCTAAAGTAAAATTTAAATTGAAAGATAACAAAGTAAAAGTTGAAGGATTAAAAGAAATCACTACTTTAACAGAAGAGGAAGTATTTAAAGCGGCTGACATTACATACAATGATATTTCCCCTTTCTTACACCTTGACGTTCGCGGAGATGATTCTGATATCGCTCAGTTTGTTACTTTTTCAATCCCTGACAAAAATTACGCAGTTGGCGATGAATTTGAAGTCAAAGCGACGATTGATGGGGACCCGATTCAATATGGCTATAAAACAGATCAAAAAGAAATGACGACAACGATGAAAGTGCCTGAACAGGAAAAGCGTTATGTCACTAAATGGGAAGAACTTAAACAAGAAGATCGTGACTATTTACTTAATGAAGCCAATGACTATGTCACTGCACAAGTCGATGCAAAACTAAATGATTACCTGAACTTAAAAAATCAAGATAGTACGATTGCCTATGCAGATAATGTCACAAAGAAAAGTAAGTCAAGTTTGCATGAACTCTTCTTTTTAATGCAAAAACCAACGGCTCAATATGTGCAAGAAACAAACAAAATTCACTTATTGTATATCCATCCTCTCACGATCGGAGAAGGATCTTTTGTAAAAGAACAATATGTCAATAAAGAGACGCCAATGTACGCAATGCTTTCGGCTGGTGACTTATTAGTCGATAAAGATGGCAACCTATTGAAAGAAAATGTTCAATTTAAGGTGTTAAAATCATTCGATGCGAACCCTCATTTCTTGAAAGAGTTTGCGAATGATAAAGCAAAATCAAATTTTACAATTGAAACGGTAGAATTGAAAAAAGAATAATCAAAGTAAAAGGAGTTCATTCAGTCGTTGAATGAACTCCTTTTGATTAAATCGAAGTAACGCCACCGTCAACTGCTAATTCGGCTCCTGTAATGAAAGATGCATCATCTGAAGCTAAAAATAACATGGCTTGTGCAATTTCTTCTGGCTTACCGTAGCGTTTCAATGGTGTATTTGCCATGAACCATGGTTTATAGTCATCTGAATTTAAGAAAGGTTCACTCATCGGCGTCATGATATAGCCTGGATGAATCGAGTTCACTCGAATATTTTGCGAACCATAATCGTTAGCTAATGCTTTAGTTAACCCACGAACGGCTGATTTAGAAGCGGTATAAGCACCTGCTCCCGAGCCACCTGTTAGACCAGCAATCGATGAGATATTGACGATTGATCCACCACCTGCAGTACGCATTTCTGGTAAAACCGCTTGAACACCGTACATGATGCTTTTTAAGTTTACATCCATTACGAAATCCCAGTCTTTGTCCGTTGCGTCTTCGAACAGGACAGAAGAGCTTACTCCTGCGTTGTTAATTAAAACATTTACTGGACCATAAGCTGTGTTTGTTTCTTTGACAATGGCTTCCCATGTCGCTTTGTCCGTCACATTATGTTCAAAAGCAAGCGCTTGACCACCTTCTGCTTGAATTTGTGAGACGACTTCTTCGACACCTTCTTTATTCATATCCGTTGCGATGACTTTTGCGCCTTCTTTTGCGAATAATAAAGCCGCTTCTTTCCCCATTCCACTTGCCGCACCTGTAATAATTGCTACTTTGTTTACTAATCTTGACATCGTAACTCCTCCTTTTATCTTTCTCTCTCTATTATACTAAACTCCTATGAAAAATGACTCATTTTAACGTAATGATTATGAACAGTTGATGTAATTTTTTAGATCATTTTAACCCTTAGCATTTGTTGCTTGAACTGCAATCATAATGGCTTCCTCCATTACTTCTCTTGCGAAATGACCGATGATATCAATTGGCATCTCTTCATCTCCTGTACTGACAGCAAACATCGTATCTCCATCATGCATCGTATGGGCTGGCATAATCGTACGTGCAATCGCATTTTGTGCAAATCCTGCAACTTTTTTTGCTTGCGCTTTTGTTAATTTGGCATTCGTTGCAATCATCCCAATCGTTGTATTCCCACCAATTAAAGCCTTCATTTTTTCATCAATCGAAAACAAATGTTCAATGGAAATGGGTTCATTTTGTTGTTGTTCTGAACGGACACCTGCTAAAATTTCATTGGTTTTTGGATTCCTTACTTCTCCAACTGCATTCACAACAACTAGCGCTCCTACAACGAC
>JASLCF010000020.1 GCA_030146155.1 Savagea sp. | reverse complement strand
ATTAAACGCTGAAGTGACTTTTTTTGAAAGTGACTTATTTGAAGCTGTAGAAGGGCAACAATTTGATTGTATCGTGTCCAATCCGCCTTATATTAGCGTTTCAGAACAACCCGTCATGAGTGAAAGCACAAAATTACACGAACCTACTTTAGCATTGTATGCTGAACAAGAAGGCTTAGCCATTTACCAACGTTTAGCTGAACAAGCTCACAAGTATTTGACCCCAAAAGGGATAATCGCAGTAGAAATCGGCTATCAACAAGGGCAGGCTGTTCAACAATTATTCCAACAAGCATTTCAAGAAGCAACTGTTCAAATCATCCAAGATATGAGTGGACATGATCGAATTGTCCTTGTGAATTGTGGATAAAGCTTTGAAATTAATCCACATTTCAAAAAGAAATCAACAGGAAGGGGAATTGGAAATGAATACAACCGTTGTACATGTGGGTAACTATGTGGATAAAGATGAAACCTATGCACAATCTGTGGATATCCTTTCAAAAGGGGGCATTCTTGCTTTTCCAACAGAAACGGTTTACGGCTTAGCAGCAGATGCGACAAAAGAACAAGCGGTTGCTCAAATATTTGAAGCTAAAGGACGTCCTTCAGATAATCCTTTAATTGTGCATGTGGGAAGGATGGAACAAGTGGAAGCATTGGTGACTGATGTGCCTGAAACAGCACGTCAATTGATGGATGCTTTTTGGCCGGGGCCGCTAACCATCGTCATGCGTATGCGACCGAATGTTTTAGCGAATAATGTCACGCCAGGTCTTGAAACGGTTGGGATTCGTATGCCAAGCCACCCTGTTGCCCTTGGTTTATTACGTCGTCTCGACTTTCCATTAGCGGCACCGAGTGCTAACCGTAGTGGTAAACCGAGTCCAACTGAAGCGAGTCATGTATTGACTGATTTAAAGGGCATCATTCCATTGATTTTAGATGGCGGCTCTACGGATGTGGGGTTAGAGTCAACGATTATCGACGTGACGACTGAAGAACCGACGATTTTACGCCCAGGTGGTGTGACAAAAGAACAAATTGAACGTGTCATTGGTCCGGTAAAAGCGGATGCTCATTTAACATCTGACCAAGTGCCACGTGCGCCAGGCATGAAGTACATGCACTATGCACCCGATGCTCCTTTGTTTGTGATTGAACCAGATGCAGCATTACTTGCAGAAGCTGTTCAAGAAGTCCATGCGAAAGGACAACGAGTAGCCATTGTCGGTCCGGAAGAATTGCATACGGAAGCAGCAGATTGGTACTTTTCGATTGGACAGATGGATCAACCTGAAAAATTAGCAGCCCATCTGTATCGGGCTTTACGTCAATGTGATGCGACTGAAGCGGATGTTATTTTAGCTGTAGCGATAGAGTTAGAAGGCTTAGGCTTAGCCTTTATGAACCGTCTCAACAAGGCGGCAGATGGTAAGCACTATGTAGGGGAATAAGTGTGTGTGACATCAGGTAACGTTAGTGAAAGCTGTTCTTTCATTAACGTTATTTTTGGTTGAATGACAAAAAAACCCACCAAGCAAGGGCTTGATGGGTTGTACACTTCACGATTAGAAAGAATACTCTTACTCTTCTTCGTTTTTGAAGCCATATTTTTTGTTGAAGCGGTCAACACGTCCGTCCGCTGCAGCAAATTTCTGACGTCCAGTGTAGAATGGGTGACATTCTGAACAAACTTCAACACGAATGTCTTCTTTCACAGAACCTGTTTCAAATGTGTTTCCACATGAACATGTAACTGTAGCTACTTTGTAATCTGGATGAATTCCTGCTTTCATCAGTCTCTCTCCCTTCGCTCTAAATCAATAGAGAAAAAATTAGGTGTACGTAGATTTTGCCACGTACAAGTGTAAAAAAGACAGATGCCTTACACGACCCGTATGTGTCAGTCGCATATGCAGCTCTTTAATGGCATAAGCCATACTCAAAAATTATAACACGCACTGCAAATTTCTGCAATCTCTTTGCTTTAAAAGATAGAGTCAATTGTTGTGGGTATTATTTTAAAAGTATAAAATCCTGGAGCGTGAATCAAAGGGATATGACAGACTGGCTATTTTTCATCCACAAAAAATGGTTACACTTAAAAAAGTTAAAGATAGAACGAAATGGGGTAAAGTGGTATATTAGAAGTACTGTCTATGTCAAAGTCTAAGGAGCGGAAACGAATGAAATATGATTTTTCTATGCAACAGTATTGGAATGCGCCTAGTTTGTTAGCGGCACATCAGCAACAGGGAACATTTCAAAAACAACGACGTTGGCTTATTGGACTCGTAGTGGCCTCTATCCTACTTGCCGTCATCCGTAACTATTTCGGGATAGGAACGACACAATTGGTCCCATTACTCAGTTCACACGGTGAAGCGATGTACGACTTTGCTCGCCTACTTTCCATGATCAGTGCAGCCTTTGTGGGGTTAATCGTTCCTTTGCTCATTATTTACGGAGGCTCGTTTATTTTTGCAGTCTTTACTGAAATTCCAATGCGTCAAATTTTACCGATTCAATTCATCGTTACTCTTTTTCTCCTGGTGGAAAAAGCAGTCTTAACTATATTATTTGTCGCAGATGGAGCTGTCCAATCGTTATCTGTCTTTTCACTTGGGCCGATTGCACACGTCTTGTTTGAACAACCTTTTGTAACATTTTTCTTTAATCAATGGTCAATTGCAACAGTGGCCATCCTCTTATTGCAATTTTTCTATCTGAAAGCGTTCGGTGAATCTGGTAAGCGTGTCTTTTGGCTCGTATTTGGTTTACAGTTTGTGATTGCACTCTTAATTGCTTTCCTTAGTATTTACCCTACTGCAGAAATTATTGACTCGATAGGAGGAATGAAAGGATGAAGATGAAACATATCATCATAGCCATTACGCTATCAGCCTTTTTTGCAGTCAATGCCTACTTGATTTATGGTCCTGAAAATACAGTCGCTTCTATTACTCTTACTCCGCCATTACATCAAAGTGTAGGAGGGTTAGTAACAGAAGAGGTCGAGAAACCTTTAACCATTGCATCCGCTGAGACCCTACTCGTTCAATTGAATGCAGAAGATGCGGTAGAACGTTGGAATATTCAAGAAGGGGATCATGTCACTTTTGGAGAAGAACTAGTGATACTTCAAACCTCTAGAGTCAATGGTCAAATTGAACAGTGGGCTGCAGAGCGTGAGGCATTGCAGGAAGAAAGAGACACAGTGGACGCGACATTGGGTCAATTATTAATAGAACGCGACAATGCAAGCTCACAAGAATCAAATCGCATTGATCAAAGCCTACCTGAAGACTATACACAACAAATTGAAGTCAATTTACTCGTTGATCAATACGGTTCTTTCGCTGTAGCGATTGCTGAAGTAGACCGAGAATTGGCAAAGATTGACCGCCAAATTCGCATGCTCGATTATTTAATGAATGAAACCAATGAATCTGCAGCGATCATTAGTCCAATTGACGGCATTGTCAAAGCGATTCATTTGGATTACACACATCCGACTATTGAGATTATATCGAATGAACAAGTCCTTACTTCTTACGTCAACAGTGACGAATGGAAGAAAATCGACAGCGGTTCAACCGTACGTGTCCGTCAAGCGGCCGAAGAGCCTGAAGAAGTACAAGTACTCACCAAAGCTCCTTTACCTGTACAACTGGATGAAGGAGAAGGCTATCGATTCACCACGACTTTACCCGTTTTTGAAACGCCACGACCATTTGGGGAAGAATTGTCAGGTTCTCTTGTTTTAAACGAAGCAGCACACGCCTTTGCAGTTCCTAACGACCAAGTCCAAGCAGATGATGAGAAGTTACATGTCCTTGTCTTAAATCAAGAAGGGATAGTAGAATGGCGAACTGTCCTCTCTGCTTTTCAAAAACCAGGTCAAATGGTGATTACTGAAGGATTATATGACGGAGATATTCTCGTACCAGGCGGCGTAGCTGGTGACCGCGTTGCCACACGTTACCATTACACAAAGCCTACGAAGTCATTGATAAAACAGTTTGGTAAAAGAAACTTTGTGAAATCATTCGTATTAAAATAAAAAATATAAACTGAATCTTAAGAGAGACCTTGTTTGCCCACTGGCGACAAGGTCTTTTACATGTTTAATCAAGCTAAATTCTACAAAATAAAGCAAGTTC
>JASLCF010000019.1 GCA_030146155.1 Savagea sp. | reverse complement strand
ACGTGAGAAACCCCACGACCAGATGTGTTAAAGAAGACTAAATCTCCTGTTTTTAAGTTAGCTTTAGAAACTGCTTTACCTTGGCTATATTGGCCACCTGTTGTCCGTGGAATAGGTGTACCTGCTTCACGGAAAACATATTGTGTATATCCAGAACAATCGAAACCTTTTGTCGTTGTACCACCATAACGATATTTAGTCCCCATATATTTCTTACCGATATTAATTAAGTTATCTGCAGAGCTTGCTGACGCCGCCTCTGGTACTGACATAAATAATAATAAACTAGCAAGTACTGTGTATACGATACGTTTCACGTGTAAATTTCCCCTTCCAAATTTTGTTTCTCTATTTTTTAATCAATGTAAGTGCTTTTTTGAACTAAATATAGCTTACCATAGGAATACACACTGTACGTTTACACTTATATTACAGTTATATTACAGATAAAAACCATTAAAAACGTTGATATGACAACGTTTTATTGTTTTTATAAATTTTTATTTAGTGTAATATATTCTCTTTTTCTGTTCTTCTGTAACAATCGAAAGGTTTATTGTTACATTGGTTTGTGTCAAATAATAAAAAAGTGAGCCGGTTTTGATTGAACAAAACCGGCTCACTTCTTCTTATTGGATGGTCAAAATTAAATCTTCTCTTACCCAACCAAATTCTACATGACCGTTTATATCTTTGACCATCTCATCTGTTAAAATTTTATACCACGTATAGCCATCAGCACCCTTCGTTGACTCTAGTAAGACTACTGGGTATCCTGATTTTCCTGAAGTCCCTAAGTCTTTAGCTTGATAACGATAAAGCGTTTCTGAGGAGGTTGATGGTTGCTTTCGCACATTGACACCCACAGTGGAGATAACCATTCCTAATTGATGTTGTTGATCGTCTAATCCCCCTAATGCACGATCCATACGCCACATATGTGCTGCGATTTTCGATCCCCAATTTGGATCAGAAGCGTAATGTACGTTTGCCCCACTTGATTTATGCCCTGGCGCAGCTCCTTTCGCGTATGCTCCATTTGGCACGACATAGTTCTTATTCATATAACCATAAATGAATTCATCTACACTATCCGTTGGATGTTTAAACACAGTACCCATTTCAGGACGACTGTCATACACACGGATACCAAAAATATTATTTTTAGTTTGTGCATTTGTACTCATGCCAAAATCACTTTCGTGAATAGCTGTTGCTAGTATAAACATCGCATTGACACGATGTTCCTGTTCAACTTTTTTCAAATGATTCCCAAGCCCAATTAATTTTGATTTCGTTAAGGCATCTTTATATTTCGTTGGATTTAAACGAACACGCTGTTGCAACACCTCTTGAATATATTGATCTAGTTGCTCAGCTGTATAATTCGTAGTCGTTCGAATCGATTGAAATTGGAAATAAGGAAAATGAGTTATTTTTTGGCCTGTTTTATTGGAAACAAAGTGAACGCCATCTGTTGAAGAGTAGGTCTCTCCTACTTTCATCGTTGTTGGAGCAGGCCCTACCTCATAACTTGCATAGGTTTGACGGATGTAATCATAAATATAATGAACAATCATACCCGCACGATTGACTGTATAATAATCTCTCTTAGACACGAAATTCTGAGGGATTAAACGAATTTCTTCAGGTTTTACATACCCAATCGTATCTGCAACTTTTACTTTTACCCATTTTTCTGATTGATCAATAAGCGTAAATTCGCGACCATTCACAATATAAGTCATGGAATAACGACTTAAAAAAGAAGGTTCAGAGTACACCGTTACCGTTGAATTTTTAGATTGCGCATAACCTATTCCAGATTTGACACGCACAAGAGTATTTCCTTTGTACACGCCAACTGCAGCAGCTTGTTTGGTCATCGCTTGGACCGCTTCTTGGTAACTTTTATAACTTACTGTACCTTTTGATAGTTTTCCTGCTTGATTAACAGCTAAAGAGTAAGGTTTCGTAACTAAAGGTGGTGTCACTCCCCCATTTTTCTCTACCACATTAAATGTATTCGAAAAAATAGTCGCAATATGACCCCGTGTTGCAATCAATTGAGGCTGAAATATTTGGCCACTAGTCGAAGAAGCCCCTTTCATAATGCCATGTGCCGCAATTTGATTGACATGATTTACATAAGCGGGCGTAATTTGATGTTCATCTTGGAAAGTAAGAATTTGAACGCCATCAGCTATCGCTTGATGCTTTAAAAATAAATGAATCATCTTTGCTGCTTGTTCACGTAACAAAGGATCTGCGGGACGGTAGGTTGTTTTCGTCACTTCATCTAAAGCACCGATTTGATGTAATGTATGAATCGCTTGAAAAAGTTCATGTTCGGCTTTCCCAGCATCTGAAAACACACGATCTCTTTCTAAAAATGTCTTGTTTTTAATATTTAAAGAACGATACATCATTAGAGCAAACTGACCTCTTGTCATTTGTTCATTCGGTTTAAAAATGCCATTGCCATACCCTTTCATCACACCTCTATCAAACATTTCAAGGATTGTTTTCTCATGGTCATTTCCTTGGATATCTGATGCAAGCGCTTGAGATGGAATGATTAAGAAAAGTAGCATAAATGGTATAATCAAGTATTTCTTCAAAGTAATCCTCCTCTTCGTGACTATTTTTTCAATCACTATTGCTTTAAGAATATAGAAAAAAAGAAAAGTGTGCAAGGTATCTTGTGATTGTTCACAATTCTACGCACACTTTTCTTTATTTTTTCTGTGTTTTTTTATCTGCAATGATAAAGTGAGGTCTTCTTTTTACTTCATAGTATATACGACCAATATATTCACCAATAATACCAAGGAAAAATAATTGAATTCCTCCTAAAAAAAGTATTCCTGAAAGTGTTGTAAAATAGCCAGGGACATCAATTCCATTAAAGCTGATACTAAATAGCATGACTACAACATACAATAACGAGGCTACTGTAATTGACAATCCTAAATAAATCGCAATGCGAAGAGGCTTATTGTTGAAAGACAAAATACCGTCCACGCCGTAATTTACAAGGCTTCTAAAACTCCATTTACTTTGTCCTTCTTCTCTGACCACATTCTCGTATTCAATGACCGCTTCTTCAAAACCTATCCAGGAAAATAACCCTTTTGAAAATCGATTATACTCTTGAAGACTTAATAAAGCATCTACTGCACGACGACTAAGTAAACGAAAATCTCCAACACCGTCTTCTAATTTTACGTCCATCAAGCCATTCACTAACTTATAATATAACTGACTCAGTAATGTTCTTGCCTTAGCGTCTCCTGTTCTCGAACGTTTTGCAATGACTTGATCATAACCTTCTTGCTGTTTTTGAAGCATCGGACCAAGTAGATGTGGCGGATGTTGTAAATCCGCATCCATGATGACTACAAGCTCACCTGAAGCATAGGTTAAGCCTGCTAACATCGCTGCCTCTTTGCCAAAATTCTTACTAAACGATACGTAAGAAACTTCTTGATGTCTATGGGCTAGTGACTGAATGATTTCAATCGTCTGATCCATACTCCCATCGTCTATAAAAAGTAATTCATAGGATTGATTTAAATGTAGCATCTCTTTTTGAATCTCTTCAAAAAATTGTTGTAAAACTTGTTCCTCATTAAAACAAGGCACAATAATTGAAAGCTTCACTTGATTTCCTCCTATTTGTTTAAGCCTACTAATAAAACTTGATATTGATAAGTAGCGGCTCTTCCTTCACTGTCTCTTAACCCTTTAATATTGACTTGAAAAATATCTCCTTTTACTAGCGGATAAATCGTATGAGTCGGTTGGAAAATTAAAGTATGCCCTACTTTACCTATCCCTGATGATGAGATTTTAAAAAAGCCGTCTTGTCTATCTTTATTAAATACCCATTTCTTACCGTCCCTTAGTCTCTTTAACTCTACATGGACTTCTTTCATATTTGGTTGTTTATATTTATCCTCAGAAAAGCTCACAGACCACGGTAAAGTATTCGAGCTCACAGGTAGCTTCAGCATTTCATAAGGGAAAGCGCCTGCGGTTGGCCAAGTGATTATTGATGGGCTATTCGCCAGTTCTATCTCATGATCATCTACTACTTTGATTGCTGAGTAAGGTCGTTTCGGCTCTTTACTCTCCACAAAACCAAAACCTACCTTTTGTAAATGCGGATTCAACATCCATAATCGGTGCCCCACATCTTCTCTGTTTATATCGTCTTCATCTGCCATGTAGCCAAATAACACACTATCATCAAAAGACCAATAACCATAGGCAATATTTGAAGTAGATGCTCCCTGGTAGCCTTTATTAAATAAAGTTTTATCCATGCCTTTAATAGCTGGAGGATAGTGAGAAAGGCCTTCATTTCGTACAGCCAATACAAGTGCTGCGGCTTGTGCCTCTTCATTAAACACGGGGTCTAAACGAACAGTTGTCGATAAGCCTGCTATCGAACGCACAAATTTCACTGCTTTCAAGCCGTCTTCAATAAAACCAGGGCGCAACTGACCTGCACGAAAATTGCCTTCAATTTGTGGCAACTGGCTGAAAATGAACCCTTGATAAGTCGGTTGATACTTCTTCCAATTGTTAGCTAATTGGTTTGCATCTTCAAGAAATAATTGGTTAGGATGATTAACAAAAGGAACTCCCTTTTTATCATCGTCTCGATTGGCATCCCATGTTTTTACTCGGTGAATCATAGCCAACCACTGTGATCGTGTCAAATAGGCTGCTGGCATAAATTTTCCTTTCGAGCCCTCAATCACACCGATTTCATGTAATCTATTCACATATTTCGCATAATCTGCTTGTTTTGGCACATCCGGATAATAATGCTTTGTAGAATGAAGTGGAATTTCGAACGTTTCAGCAAGTAATTTCACTGCTTGCGAACGTGTCAATTTCCCATTTTTCCCAAATTCGTTCGGTTTCCATCCTTTCATCACGCCATAACCACTCATTTTAATGACATGTGGATAAAGCGGATCATCCACTTTGACATCCTTAAAATAAAAGGGTTGCATATGATATTTTTCTTTTTGTAAATGAAGTGCATCAATCGTTCGCGACATGAATATAGCTGCTTCTCCACGAGATACTATCTCTGCCGGCTTTAATAATGGACCTGGGCGAATTAAAATTTTAGAGTCAAGTAAATCAACAGTTGCTTCATAATAATAAGCATTTTTAGGGACATCTGAGTAAATCATGTTGGCTTCTGCAACAGGTAATCTAACCAGAAATGAGCAAAGACTTATTATAAAAATAAAAGTGATTTTTTTCATACAGCTCCTCCTTTTGATTTCGGAACGCGTGCGGGTAGATTACCAAAGAACCACCAAGCACGTGGAAATAAATAATGAATCAATCGAATGAATAGATAAGTACTTAACAAAGTCAGTGCAAGCCTGATGAATATAAATAAATGAAATTCCAATCCTGATGATGAAACAAATACTCGTTCCCAGAGCGATAACATCAATGGATGAACTAAATAAAAACCAAATGAATAGATTCTTAAGTTTTCTGCGCAACGATTCATTCTTTCAGACCCAGTTACTTCCCAGTATAAACTCCATTTAAACAATACATAACAAGTTAACAGAAAGTAAATAATGGATTCTGTTTTAAATAAGTAGTAGGGGATATCCGTTATACCGAGCACATTCCTTTGGACATAACCATACGTATACATGACGCCTAACAGTATAACACCGATGGATGCTGTCATTAGCTGTGCAAATGTCCATTGCTTCTTTGTCCTTTGGTAATACATACCGACCCAACCACCTAGTAAGAAGCTTCCAATAAACATCGTAAATGGAGTGAAAGGAAGAGTAATCCAATCTTTTAACCAAACTTGAGTGATTACTTCTACTGTAAAGCCCAGAAGCCATAAATATTTTTTTATCAACACACTTTTTTGAATCATGTAAATAAAGACAGGTAATAAAAAATAAAGTTGAACTAAAATTAAGATAAAATACAATTGATAATAAGATTGTCCAAGTACGATATTCTTTATCATGAAAGGCACGGATTGAAAAGAACGTGCTCCTAGATAATAAGAAAAGAACTCATAAAAGACTGACCATAATAAAAAAGGCACGAGGATATATAAAAAACGTTTCCTATAAAATCGAGACCAAGTTGCTTTAGTGAATGGTCTTTGCTCATAGTTGTAAAAGAGAACGACACCACTTAAGAAGACAAAAACTGCCCCTTCGAATCTTGTGAATCGATTCAACATTAAATATAAAGGATACAGGGGGTGGTCAGGAGTGAGCTGCGAGACGCCTACAGCTGTCGCATGAATGACCACAACTAGAGTCATCGCAATCACTCGCATAAATTTTAATGAGTCAATTCTTTCTTTTGTTGCTTGTGCCAAATGCTCCTCCCCCTTTATTGAAACTTAATGACAACTGTTTCTCCATCCACATATAACGAATCTTGATGTGGCCATATCGGCATCTCCTTAAACCATTCTTGCTCTTGTAACCATTCATAATAATCTGCATCTGCTTGTTTTAAAGGAAACCCTAAATAATTCTCCATTAAAGATGCATAATGTGCTGGGTAAGCCAATAAGGACTCTCCCATCATTCCAATCATCTTTGGAATTTTATTTGGAATGGTTCCTGATGATAATCCTGACTTTAATTGTACACGTCCGTGAACTGCTAAGGTTGTAATATCATCGAATTCTTCTAATTGTTCAATTCGATCGACTATCCGATTGCCCACTGCTAAAGTCTTCTCAGTTCTTAACTCCATATTGAAATAAGCAATGTTCGCTATCAAAGCAAAGTTAAAAACAGTGGCTCCTAATACACTTAATGCTATCCAACTATAAACTCCGCGAATTACAGGTATTCTAACTTTGATCGCATTGTCATAAAACACTGCTACCAGTATATATACCGAACTAATGCTAAATACCATTAACATATGATATTCAACTTGAAGAGAAGTGAAATATACTACATAAAGGCTAATTGGATAGACTAAAAACATCAACATTGCAGCAATCAGTTGAACAGGTTTAACATAAAGCTTATTTTTTATGAACCAAATCACGAGAGCTACAATTAACAAGAGAAGCATGATGATATTTAACCATTCAAATAAATTAAATGAACCATCGCCAATATAACGATTAGAAAAGAAAAAGACTTTAAGATCATGGCGAATATGGTCAAGAATGGTCGGAATATGAGCTAATCCTACACTGCCTACGTCATTTAATCCCTGATAGTCAGTAATCGTTACACCAAAGACAGATGTGTATAGCTTAAATGCACCTAAGTAACCCAACATCCCTAAAACAAGAGTCATTGCATATCTACTAATTAATAAGAGCAATGTTTTCCAATCGATTCCCTTGATGAAAATCTGAAAAACCAAATAAATTGTAATATAACTCATGGCTACCGCTATATTTGCTTGATAAACACCTATCGATAACATAATGAGTATTGAAGCGATTACCCAGCCAAAACGAAAACGACTAACAAGGTATAACCCCAAAATCACAAAAAGTGTCCCTAGCATGTAACCATCAGCCGTATACATATAAGCAAATGTCGAAGTCACACTTGGAAAAACAACAATAATTCCACCAATAAGTAACATCGTTGTACGATGTTTAATTTCAAACCATTCGACAACACATACCGCAGTTAGTGCTAAAAAGAATAATGAAAATAAGCCAATAACCCATGGCAAATCGAAGTAACTACTTAAACCGCTTGCTGGGCCTAAGAAAAACCTTCCTGAGCTGACTTTTGCTTGGGTACTATAGATATTATGTAAACTGTCATGGTTCGGAAATCGATTCAAGAACATATAAGCATGTGCTAAAAAACCAATTAATAATGTGCCAAAAAATGTGTAACGATGAGACGACTTAATTTTTTGACGTAATGACTCTAAAAAATGTTCAGGCATTTATTTCTTCTCTCCTTTATTATTCATTTCTTCTTGCGCAACTTGTCCATTCACGATTGCTTTAAAACGCTCCATATCTACAAAGCCACTCATATTATAACGTTTCACACGCGCAGGAGAATCTCCCACCCGATTTACGCCTCGCTCAACAGTCGGTACTGTTAAATAATTGAATGAAGCCACTACACGCTCAACGACTTCATCATAGGCACCATAAGGGTAAGCAAAAGACTTAGGCTCCACTCCGATTTTTTCTTTAATCAATTCATGGGCTTCAGTCAAATCTTTTTCTAGATAAGTAACACGTTCGTCGGGTGACAAAACTTTTCCATCCTTATCTTCTCCTAATGTCATTGCTTCAAAACCAGGCTCATTAACGTTGCCTCTCCAGTGTAAATCATGCGTGTGACTACCGATATGAATCACATTGGAGTCACTCATTTCTTTTAATTGTTCCCAGTTTGCCATAGGAACGCCAAAACGCTCTCCACTTTGAATATGACTGGTAATCACATATAATGTTGCTTCAAAACCGTATTGTTTTAATAGAGGATAAGCTGTATCGTAAACCGATTGATACCCATCATCAATTGTCAGTTGAATCGCTTTTTCTGGCAGTTCAAGTTCGCCTTTCATATAGGCTGCTAACTGTTCATTCGAAATGGTTGTATAGCCTTCTTCTTTTAACCATTTCAAGTGGGATTCAAATTGTTCGTGATTGACATTGATCCCCTCAAATGTTGGACTCTCTTCAAATGTATGATACATCAGTACAGGCACAAACTCTTGTTGTGGCAATGGTGCCGACTGTTCTACTTTCTCGGGTTGCACTTCTTCCTCTTCAGGCTGCTTGACTTGCGTACAGGCAGCTAGACTGATGAATAAAAGAGTGAATAACACCCAGTGAAACCATTTCAATACGAAAACTCCTTCCTTACTCTCACTCATTAGCTTCTATTATAACGTGTTT
>JASLCF010000018.1 GCA_030146155.1 Savagea sp. | reverse complement strand
AAATCAAAACGCCAGTTCCTCGTGCTTTTAATATTTCAACAACCCATTGCACATCTTTTACAACAGCAACAGACAGGCATTCAACTTACATTTGCAACGGATAAAGATGCCAAACAGGCCCTTCAATTAATCAATCAAACAGGGGTACCTATCCATTCCGCGACAGTTGAATTGCCCGAATGGAAACCAGAAATGAAACAACAAATTTTACAAGCGAGTTCAAGTGGCCAACTTGACTTAATCGCCATGCAACCGATTGAACGTACGCTAGAAGATGTAGTGAAGGAGGCTATACAATGAAATCCATCTGGTTACTTTTCAAGAAAGAACAACTAGAAGCTTTCCGTAATTATCAGTGGGTTATTTTGAGTATTGCTTTTATTTTTATAGGCATTTTAAATCCTTTCACTGCACTGATTACTCCGACAATTATGGAAAATTTATTACCAGTAGACATCGCATCAACATTTCCTGAACCTACAGCAGTTGATGCGTGGGCTCAATTTTATAAAAATACGCCACAACTCGGACTTGTTTTGATGTTATTAATGTTCAGCTCAAAAATGGGAAAAGAATTACGAGAGGGCACATTGACGATTTTTATTACAAAAGGGGTTCGTAGAGAGGCTTTCTTTTTCTCTAAATGGGGAAGTGCTCTCTTCACATGGACAGTCGTTCTCCTATTGACTTTCATGATTACCTGGGGGTACACAGCTTTTTATTTTGATCAGTCTATTGTCGATCATCTAGTAATCGGCGCTTTTCCTTTTTACGTATTCGGTTGTCTTTTGTTAACGATCGCCATGACGATTGATACGATTTTACCTCAATCTTTTGCGGGGTTAGCAGGTGCAGGTGTGTTTTTCATTGGTTTTCTAGTCCTCCAACTCATACCAGAAAATGATTGGAACCCGCTACTCCTCGTTCAACAAAATATCGCTTATCTTACAGGAGAAGTGAATTTTTCGGTATTTACAGTGCCTCTAATCGTTAGTTTTTTATGCATGATTGGCATGATTGGTTTAGCTCTTGTTCAATTGAAACGGACAGAATTATAATTAAAAATTCTATTTTTTGTCAAGGCTAATTATTTTTTCTCTTACTTTTTTTATGGTATACTATTGCCAGAATAAAAGGAGAGATATACATGTTAACCTTAGCAAGACAACAGAAGTTAGAAATTACAATGGCTGACGAAGAGGACGCCAGGATTTTGGAGCGGATGATCGATTATTACTGTTATGACTATTCCGAATTTGACCAAGCAGACATTTTGCAGTCAGGAAGTTATGAGTATTTCGACGTCGCTCAATACGTTCGCAACAAAGACAATCGTCCATTATTTTTCAAATACAATGGACAATATGCAGGATTTGCCTTAGTGCAAAGAAAAGTAGATGAAACAGGTACATACTGGTATTTACAAGACTACTTTATCATGCGAAAATATCGACAATATGGACTCGGCCGAAAAGCTGCAGAACGCGTATTTGACCATTTCAAAGGGGAGTGGGAAGTGCGACAAGATGCATCGAATGTGCCCGCTCAAAAATTTTGGGCGAAAGTCATTGGAACTTATACAAATGATAATTATCGTTCCATCACGCGTAAAAAATGGGATGGACCGATTCAGCGATTTATGTCCAATCATAGCCCAGACGGTTATCGTCAACAAGTGGTATAAATTTTATAAAAATAGCATTCGTATAGAAGAGAAAGCAATGGAAAATACCATTGCTTTTTTATTTTCATTTTTTTTAGTGAAAACTGTATACTATTTATTTCTTCATTCGTTATAAGAACGAGAGGGGGCGAAATTGTGGTCGAAAAAAGGATGAATCAACTATACCAAGAAAAAGCACAATTGATATTTAACTATTTGCGTAAACTTGGCTGTCCACGTGAAGATGCTGAAGATATTGTACAAACGACTTTTGCAAAAGCAATCGAACAGTGGATTCATATCGGTACAGATCAAGTGTCAGCTTGGTTATTTAAAGTTGCAATCAATCATTATTACGACCTCTATCGACATCGCCGTACTTTCCCTCACTTGCAAGTGGATGATTATTTAATTGAACAAATGTTAGAGACAAGTCGTTTAGAAGGAGATAGCCTTTTAATGACTAAAGAAGCTCAGGAAGAGTTCAAAGACTTACTTGGCCAAATGAAGCCTTCCTATGCACATTTATTACTTTTAAAGTATGAAGCTGAATACAGTTATCAAGAAATTGGCACTCTTTTAGAGATGAAAGAAGATGCTGTACGTACCTCTTTATATCGCGCACGCAAACAATTCAAACAACGTTGGGAGGAACGAGAAAATGAAAGAAAGAGAAACATTTGAACTGGACATGGCAGTTGTAAAAAAAGCGAGACAAAACAGTTATCGTAAAATGTTATGGATGAGTACAGTTGTTGTAGTGACAAGTCTAGTGACATTTAGTATTTTGTTTTGGCAATGGAATAATTGGCGATTACATCAACAAATGGTTAAGACTGAACTACATGTGGATGTTTATGGCATGAATCGATATGTAGGAAATTTTGATGAGCATGTAAAGCCTTGGGGAGCGACTGCAGAAGCGCCAAGTTATTCACTCATTCAAGGCCAGCCTGTAGATGTTTTATCGATAGGTATGCCCTTTTCAGAACAAATGGCATACTTGTCCAAAAATGAAACGACACGTTATCTACAAAATGGGCGTAAACTTAAACTCTGGTATGCACCTGAGCAAAAAGAGTATGCGCATGTAGCGAATGACCGTTTACAATTAACTGCAATGCCTGCAACAAAACAAATAGAACTTGCTGTTTCTTTCAATCGTACATTTACGATTGATGAGTGGAAAAAAATGGAGCAAAATGAGTTGACCGTCGCTTATTGGATTAATGATAAACGAATGGCTGATGTGGAGCCAATTGATGAGCGTTATGCGATGGGCATTTCTCTTCAAGATGAAGGGGGAGAATGGTTAGAAGATCCTCTAGGTCATTTTGTTGAAAGTGCCGAACGTTTAGCTGAACTAACAAGAAATAAAGACTTAAAAGACACAGTAATCGAATGGCAAAAAAAACCAGTTATCAGTGGGGTTATCCTTGTAGGTAATCCTGAAGAATTATACAAAGCAACTAATCAGCCATTTGTACGTGCTACAAGCATCGGTTCAATGATTGATTACTTCGAGGAGGAGAAATAAAAATGAATAAAACTTTGCAATGGCTGTTAACAATCGCAATCACTATCGTAATCGCAATGACTTCGGGACTCATCGCTTCCTTTTCCCTTTTTGGAACACCTGAAGGTACTTCGCTATTTTCAATTGACTTTCTCATCGCTGGATTGATTTTCGTTATTCCGCTACTCGTCGTCGTGTTACTTATTTTGGCAATTATTAAAGAAAATACACGATGGATTTACAGAGGATATCTACTTGCGACATTAGAGATGGCTGTATTAGCAGGACTTGTTTATGCTTCATTCCCTTTTACAGTATTTGTTGTCGTTGTACTTGGGGTCGCAATATTTAGTGGCTATGGTGTGTTACAAGTTGTGAAAGGTAAAATCACTCAATAATATTGAAATGATGAAGTTTAAGAATGCGCCTTGTTCAGTATGAATGTACAATTCTTTCATGTTGAACAGGTGTTTTTTTATAATTATCGATTTCATTTTTTTAAAAAAGAGTTTGACAATTCAGAATTGATGCTGTAAATTGTTTAATTAACAAATGAATTAGAACTTCTTATTGAGAGAGGTGGAGGGAAATGGCCCTTTGAAACCTCGGCAGCGGACTCGTTTTGAGCACTGTGCCAATTCCATCAAACCATCGTGTTTGAGAGATAAGAAGAGAAACCCATCGTCGTATATTTGGGACCTCTTCTCTCTTAGGAAGGGGTTCTTTTTGTTTGTCAACGAATGGAGGATGAACAAATGACAAATTATGGGTTATGGTTAATTGGTTGCTGTCTGGCTTACACTGCGTTATTAATTGGAGCCAGCGCAATCGCAAGAAAAAAATTTCAAGCTGCAGGAGGATATTTCGAAGGAGGGCGAACGTTTGGACGTTGGACGATTGCCTTTTGTATTACGGGTTTATTTTCAGGTTCTACTTATATTTCAATTCTAGAATTGTCTTATGCGAGCGGAATTTCTGCCATTTGGTATGGTGTCGCTGAAATTGTACAAATACTGATCATTGCGTTTTTAATTATTGGCCCTTTTCGCGAACGATTCGTCACTACGATTACACAATTAATCGGTGATCGATTTGGTCGAACGGCTCAAGGTATTGCAAGTTTAATTACAGCCATTACTTTCCCAATGTGGGCAGTAGCTACAGCCATTGCATTCGCTTCTGCAATGCATGTCTATACAGAAATTCCATTGGGTTATTGCATTGCTTTTACTGCATTTTTATTATTTATCTTTTTACAGGGTGGCGGCATGTGGAGTGTGGCCTTGACACAAACAATCAATATGGCTGTGTTTGGGTTAATGTTTATCATCGCGCTCTATGTGCTCATCGTGACACCTGAATGGGGACAATGGTCGCAAGCTGTGAGCAATGAACCTAGTCGGTTTAGTTGGTCGGGTGTAGGGATTCAAGTCATCATTGCTTGGTTTGGTACATTTTTAGTGAATGTAATTTTAGCTCAAGCTGCTTTTCAGATGGCATTATCTTCACGCTCGAAAGAAGAAAGTCAAAAAGGGATGCTGTATGCTGCAGGGTTAGCGATTCCTTTTATTACAATCGGGGTCGCATTAGGTGTCGTTACCGCATTAGCAGTACCCGATGGAGGGCGTGGATTTTTTGCTTTACCTGTGTTTTTAATGGAGGTATTGCCTGCACCACTAGTAGGTTTATTCTTTCTTGGCATTTGGGCCTGTGCTTTAAGTTGGGGGGCACCTTGCCAATTCTCAGGAGCAACAAGTTTAGGAAGAGATTTTACACGTGCATTACGACCAAACTTATTGGAAAAACAAACGATTGTCTATACGAAAATTTCACTCCTTATTTTAACGGGTTTAATGCTTATATTTGGACTCGCACGTCCTGAACAAGCCGCTTGGTGGAATGTATTTGCTTGGTCCATTCGAAACGGAGCCACGTTTGCACCTGTTGTTGCCGCTCTTTTTTGGCCACTCGCTACGAAACGAGCAGCGATTGCATCCTTATTATTTGGTGGGGGAGCAAGTTTAACATGGTATGCACTCGGTCACTTCGATGTTGCTCATTTTTACGGAGGCATTCACCCCGTTTGGATTGGCAGTATTGTCAATATGCTGACATTGTTGATAGGTACACTCATTGAGAAAAGAACGGTCATCCAATTTCAATGGGCAATCAAAGGCTGGCGTACGTATTTTTTAGGAATAGCTTTAGTAACAACGATTTTGCTCTTCACATTCGCTTACGGTTGGCTATTGTCGTCAGGTTTATTAGGACTAGTGGCTTTCCTAATGGTATTGCTGCTATTCATCACACTAATGACACATACGACAGAACAAACCGCTGTGAATAGATGGATCAGAGAGGAGGCGTTGAACGAATGACAGTGGAATTAACTTATGTAAAAAAGGGAGATCGATTTTCTTTTATCCCTGTGTCAGAAGAATCAACTCCGTTTCAATTTGAAGGGTCTGAAGCAATGGGAGGTGGCAATGGGGGGATACGGCCAATGGATGGATTACTTTATAGTGCAGGGGCATGTTGTGGAGTCTACCTCATTCATATATTGAAAAAAATGCGTATTGAATTGAACACGTTATCTATTCAAATAGAGGGAAAACGTCAACTGCAAGTGCCTTATGCGTTCGAACGACTGAAGTTCACTCTTTATATTGATGAAGATGCGCCGCTTCATAAAGTCGAAACCGCTTTAAAACTCACACTAACAACTTATTGTTCCGTCACTCAAACCCTTAATTTACCTATTGACACTTGCATTCAAATTGAATGATGAGATGCAGAGAGGGCAGGTTACTTCTTATCAAACAATTGAGATTGTTCAGTGTTCACGAGTCAATCATTCATTTTCAAATCCACTTACGATAAAATAACAGTAGAAATGAAAAAGAGGAAGGACACGAATCCCTCCTCTTGCAACCATAGCCGTAAAGGTGATGGTTGTCACAACAGATTATTTTTTATGAGGACCACCCTGCTTTCGACGGCGTCGGGTGGTCTTCTTATTGGCTAAAAAAGCTTTTTGGAAGACATACGCACTGTAGGCACGTACAATTCCTTTCAACAAATAGCTGCCACTTTTTTATCATAAACACATAAAATAACCAACGGAAAGAAGAACGTATACTCCCTTTTTCGTTGGTACTATTGGATTGAATATTAGAGTCGTTCTGCACATACAGTAAAACGGCGATTCGGATGACGATTTTCTTCAATTTCATCCACTACAGCAATCGCATAATCTGCAGTACTAATATAACTTTCTCCCGCTTCGTTATAGAGTAAACGGTCTTTTCCTATTGTGTATTGCCCAGTTCTCGTCCCTTCAGGATCAAAGATAGCGGAAGGGCTAATGAATGTCCATTGTAAATCTTTTGCAGCCTGTAACCTTTCTAAATCTTGTGTTTGCGCATTGGCAGATGCTCGCTTTTCCTTTGGATAATCGGCATGATCTTTCCACCGCGACGTTTCATCTTTATCCAAAAATAAACTACCCGCACCTCCGACAACAATATAACGCGTCTTCGTACCTGTTAATGCGTCCATCAGAAGTTCTCCGATTGCGATATGCTGTTCTTCTTGACCAATAGGGGCTTTAAAGGCATTCACAATCACATCAAAACCAGACAAATCTTCGGTTGATAAATCAAATGCATCTTTTTCAATAAAGTCGATCGAATCGTTGTTGAGTTTATTTGCATTTCTTACGAGAGGTACGACGTCAAACCCACGAAGTAAAGCCTCTCTTAATATACAACTTCCTGCTTTTCCAGTTGCACCAATAATAGCAATTCTCATCATTCTCACTCCTTTTCTTAAAGATAACGTGCCATTTCCCATTCATGAACAATCGATTGATAGGCTTGCCATTCTTCTTTTTTAGCTTTCAAATAAGCTGAAAATAAATGATCTCCTAAAGCGGATTTTACATGTGCATCTTTTGCCATCAATTGTAAAGCTTCTGACAAACTTGCAGGTAAAGATTGAATATTTCTTTCAGCTAATACATCCTCTGATAAATGATAGATATTGTCATCCACTGCATCAGGGACGGACAACTCACGACGAATCCCGTCGAGTCCAGCCTCAAGCAATACAGCCATGGCGAGGTAGGGGTTGGTCATCGGATCGACTGAACGAACTTCTACACGAGTGCCTAACCCTCTTGCATCTGGAATTCGAATTAAAGCACTCCGGTTGGACGTACTCCAGGCGATATAGCTAGGCGCTTCAAACCCAGGGACTAAACGTTTATATGAATTAACAGTCGGATTAGTCACTGCTGAAAATGCAGCAACATGTGTTAAAATACCAGCGATGAATTGACGGGCAGTATCACTTAATCGATCGGCTCCTTGTTCATCATAAAAAACATTCGTAGGGCCTTTGAATAACGACACATTGGCGTGCATTCCTGAACCATTCAGTGTTGCGAAAGGTTTTGCCATAAAGGTTGCATGATAACCATGACGACGAGCTTCTTTTTTAACAATTTCTTTGAAACGTAAAAGGGCATCCGCTGTAGCGAGTGCATCTTTATATTTAAAATCAATTTCATGCTGTCCAGCAGCTACTTCATGATGCAAAGCTTCAATGTCAAAGCCTTGTTGTTGCAAACGTAGTGTAATTGCATGACGGCAAGTGGTTGCTAAATCACTTGAAGCAGGATCGAAATAACCTGCCTCATCACTTAATGTGCGTGTTGGTTTACCATTTTCATCGAGTTTCAACAGAAAAAACTCAGGTTCACACCCTACATTAAACGTATCAAATCCTAATTCTTCCATTTGTTTCAATACCCGAATCAGATTGCTTCGCGGATCTCCACTGAATGCTTCACCATTCGCTAACTTCACATTACAAAGGAGTGAACCAATTGTCACACCGTGTTCTTCGCGATACGTAAATGTAGAGAAATCAGGCTGCACGTACATATCACTCTTTTCAATACTTAAAAATCCAGCAATCGAAGACCCATCAATCATCATTTCACCAGCCAATGCTTTTTTGGCTTGTGACACAGGCACCTCGATTTGTTTTAATGCACCGAATAAATCGGTAAATTGTAACTCTAGCAATTGAATATTTTCCATTGCCATTTTTTGAATCAATTGTTCCTCCGCGGTTACGTGTTTCATATTGTTTCACTCCTTTTCTATGTTTACCTTATGATTTACCCAAGAAAAGGGGGTGTTGAAACTTATTTTTAACAATTAATGAATTGCTTGTTTAAATTTTGAGCCATAGGTTTCTTGTGTATCCATGACAGTCGTGAATGCATCGGGATCTGTTTGTCGAATAATTTCCTTCAATTTAGAAAGTTCTAATCGTGTGATGACGACATAAATGACGTCGGTTTCTTCATTAGCATAGCCACCACGCCCATGTAATTTTGTCACTGAACGTCCTAGTCTTTCGTTGATTGTTTCAGCCAGCTCTTCCGAACGTTCACTGACGACTAAGATAGCTTTTGTATCGTCAAGCCCTTGAATCACTGCATCAATTGCTTTAGAAGCAATATAATAAGTTAAAATGGAATACATCGCTTGTTCCCAACCTAACACAAAGCCTGCCCATGTAAAAATAAAAATATTAAAGAACATGACGAATTCACCGACTGAATAGGGGATACGTCTGGTTAAAAGAATGCCTAAAATTTCAGTTCCATCTAATGCACCACCATTTCGAATGACAAGCCCGACACCTGTTCCGAGCATTAATCCACCGAATACGGTTGCAAGAAGCGGCTCTGTTGTAAACGGGTCCATCCCTTTTACATACATTTCAATGAGCGCAAGTAGGACAATGGCAATTCCTGAAGAAATAAAGAAGTTTTTACCAATGTGTTTGTAGCCTGCGAAGAGGAAGGGGAGATTTAAAACGAGAATTAATACACCAAAAGGAATGCCAGTTAAAATATTTAAAATCAATCCTATCCCGATGATGCCTCCATCAATAATGCTATTGGGTACTAAAAATAATTCAATTGCACCAGCAGCGAGTCCAGCCCCAATTGTAATGAAGAATAATCGGAAGAGGAAATGTCGCGTTGTTTCTTTTTCGTGTTGTGTCTTTGTCATAGGAAAACCACCTTTTTCAAACTTATTTCTTTCCTATCTTTTTCCTAAAAACCGCTTAAATAAACCTAATTTCTAGTATTTTTTTAGGTTTACTAAATACAGTAAATCAGAAATAAAAATAATTAGGTTTATTCAGGAAATTATCGGGAATGAAAGGGGTACCACAAAAATAAAGGAGATTTGATATGGATATTCAAGACAAGGAACAGCAACGAAGGAAGTTAAAGAAAACCCTATCCCCAGCAACCGTATTTGCGATTGCACTTGGATCAAGTGTAGGTTGGGGAGCTTTTATTTTACCAGGAGACTGGATACAAGAAGCAGGGCCTATAGGTGCAATGATTGGTTTATTTATCGGAGCCTTATTGATGATGGTCATCGCTTCAAGTTATGGTGTCATGATTAAAAAATTCCCCGTTTCAGGTGGTGGATTTACATACGCATACATAGCAGCAGGCAAGATTTGGGCATTTATTGCGGGTTGGTTTTTATCACTCGGTTATATTGCCATCGTCGCATTGAATGCATCAGCCTTTTCATTATTACTTAAATTTATTGCCCCCCAATTTATGAATCAAATTTATTTGTATTCTGTCGCAGGTTGGGAAGTCTATTTGCCAGAAGTGATTATCTCTTCTGTATTAATTTTAGTTTTCGCAGTATTGAATACAACAGGAACTGAAATTTCAGGGAAATTGCAATTTTATTTCAGTATTGCTTTAGTACTCGGCGTCATTATTCTTGGTGGATTTACGTTTGGCATGGCGGACAATCCGATTGACAATATGAAACCTTTCTTTAAAGAGAATCAATCGATTTGGGTTTCTATTTTATTAATCTTATCGATTGCACCCTGGGCTTATGTTGGCTTCGATAACGTGCCACAGGCTGCAGAAGAATTTAATTTCAAACCTTCTATTGCCACTTGGTTAATTGTTGGGTCACTGCTTTCATCATTTGCCATCTATGCCGTGATGATCGGGATTACTTCTTGGTCATTTGCTGATACGAGTCAAATTTCAGGAAGTCTCTGGTTAACAGGAGATATTATCAATGAAATATTAGGGCCAATCGGAGTAGGCGTACTCGCTGTTGCGATTATGATGGGGATTTTCACAGGATTAAATGGTTTCTATATGTCATCCAGTCGTTTAATCTTCTCCATGGCCAGAGCACGTGCGTTACCGAATTTTTTCAGAACGTTATCGAAACATTCAAAAGTACCGGTTTGGGGAATTTGGTTTGTTACAATTATTATTTTACCAACGCCATGGTTTGGAAGAGAAGCATTGACGTGGATTGTTGACATGAGTTCAACAGGCGTATCGGTTGCTTATTTCTTTGCTAGTTTTGCAGCTTATCGCGTCTTAGCATTCCGTCCTGAGGAACGCGGGTTAGAAGTCGCACCTTTCCAAAAAGGGTTGGCTTTGTTCGGTATGATTTCCAGTTTAGCTTTCTTAGCTTTACTTTTACTTCCTTTCTCACCGGCATCACTGACAACACCGTCTTATATTTTATTAATCGGATGGATTGTACTAGGATTTATTTTCTATTTAGTCATCCAAAAACGATATAATAGCTTAACCGCTGAAGAGACGGAATATTATATTTTAGGGAAGTCAATGAAAGAAGAAATTGAAAATAATGAACCTGTGGAATAGTTGGATCAAAGTGAGTAGGGGAATCATCCCTTACTCATTTTTTAATTATTCAATGAGTGAAGTGGCTCTATTTTAGACATCAGCGTAAAAGTATGCCATGTTAGAAGAAAGAGAATATTTATTATAGAAATGGAGAGATTGCAAATGATTCATAAAGCCATTCAATTCGCGACCGTTTGTCATGAAAACCAAATGAGAAAAGGCACATCGATCCCTTATATTCTGCATGGCATGGAAGCGGGGATTATTGCTTCACAATTAACGAATACGCATGGTGTCATCGATGAAGAGGTTGTAGCCGCTGCGATTTTGCATGATACGATGGAAGATGCTTTTGTAGCGTATGAAACGTTGGTCGAATTATTTAATGAAAGAATCGCAAAACTCGTTCAGTCTCAAAGCGAAGATAAAACAAAATCGTGGCAAGAAAGAAAAGAGGCTACGCTTGAATTGTTAAGACAAAATGAGTCTGAAGCGGTAGAAATCACTACTTTAGCCGATAAACTATCGAATATGCGAGCAATTGCGCGAGATTATGCGGAACTAAAGGACGGGCTTTGGAGCAAATTTAATGCGGGGAAAGAGCAGCAACAATGGTATTATAGCTCTCTAGGTAGTGCATTCAAATTTGTGACACATACGCCGGCATATCAGGAATATCAATCGCTTGTTCAACAAGTATTTCAATCTGAATAAAAACGACTGCCATCTGTCTAAGGTCAGTCGTTTTTTTATTATTGAATACTTTCTAATTCACTGATCACAGTAAATGGTTCATCACTGTCTTCAACGTCCATTTCATCGTGGTGTTTCACTAAACCAATACCTGGTGAGTAATACAGCCATGTTCTAAAATCTTCTTTTTCATCATTGAATAAGACATAAACATTTTCAATTTTACCATAAGCGGTTTCGAGTGTAATCTCTTTTTCCGTTAAACGAAATGTATTGTCATTAAACGTGAATGTCGTGCCTGTTGGAGCTTGTAAATCGATAATGACTTCACCAGTTAAAGCTTCCAGTTGTTCCTTTGTCCACTGCGGATGTTCTTCCGTATCAAGTACTTGTTCATTTAATAAAATGACCTCTTCATCTTTGACTGTATAAATACTTTCAACATATGAACCACCGTTAGACGTATATAAAGCCACGAAGTTAGGCGATAAATGCTTTACCTCAACGTCTAGTGTCGCAAATTCACTACCTTCACCACGATAATGTAACTGAGCCCCGTCTTTTGCGAAGAACGTCTCAGCTTGAAGGGCTTGTTGTTCTTTGTGTGTTGATGCTTGCTCTTCAGTCTCAGTTTGTGACTGCTGTGATTCTTTTTGAGTAGGTTCTTCAGTCGCTCCACAAGCAGCTAACAGGCTTAGGGATACGATGGGAAGAACAATATATTTTAGTTTCATACGTTTCACTCCTCACTTATAGCCATTAGACGTGAGACGCTTGAAAAAAGTTTCACTTATTCATTTGATTGGTATTGTTCTAAATCAATTTCATCCATGACTTTGCCTGTGACAACACCAGCAGTCATTGAACCACTGACGTTTAATGCCGTACGTCCCATATCAATTAATGGTTCGACAGAGATGAGTAAGCCTGCTAGAGCAATTGGTAAATCAAGGGCAGACAACACTAAAATAGCAGCAAATGTTGCTCCTCCACCGACTCCTGCTACACCAAACGAACTGATCATAACAATGGCAATTAAGGTAAAGATAAAGCCAGGGGTAAATGGATCAATACCCACAGTCGGAGCAATCATGACAGCTAACATAGCAGGGTAAATTCCCGCACATCCATTTTGCCCAATGGATAAACCAAGTGAGGCAGATAAATTAGCCACGTGATGAGAGACACCCAATTTCTCTGTTTGCGTATGAATGTTCATCGGCAAAGCACCTGCACTTGAACGAGAAGTGAATGCAAATAATAAGGTTTCTGCACTCTTCTTAAAGAATTGGACAGGGGACATGCCTGTAACCATGAGCAACAAGAAATGCACACTAAACATCAATAATATCGCGACATAAGATGCCAAAACGAATTGGCCGAGCTGTAAAATAGCGTCTAAATTAGAAGTCGCTGTCGTTTTCGTCATCATGGCAAAAATACCATAAGGGGTTAAGAGTAAAACCATTCGAACGATTTCCATGACAAGTGCATAGATCCATTCGAAACCTTTTGTCAATTGTGTCGCGACATCAGGTTGTTTTCTTCTTAACTTTAATAAAGCTAATCCAATAAATGTGGCAAAAATAACGACGGCAATCGTTGAAGTTGGTCGAGCACCTGTTAAATCTAAAAAAGGATTGGCAGGAAAGAAGTCGATGATCTGATCAGGAATTGTACGATCTACAACCGTTTCAGAACGCGAAACAATTGCTTCCCCGCGACTCACTTCTGCTTCACCTTGTAAAATGGATGAAGCATCGAGTTGGAATAAGCCACTTACACCGATTGCTATCGCCGCAGCAATAGCTGTCGTGCCGAGTAAAATAGATAAAATAAGAGCGGTCACTTTTCCAGTTTTCTTGCCATCTGGCATTTTTGTAAATGCGATAATAATTGAAATGAAAATTAAAGGCATAGCAATCATCTGTAGAAGTTTCACATAACCGACACCTACAATAGAAAGCCAACTCAATGCGCCTACTAAATGCTCATCGTCATAACTCAGGATGAACTGCAGCACAACGCCTAAAATAACCCCCATTCCTAACGCAATAAAGACACGTTTTGAAAAACTATACCCTTTCTTATGTAAGAAGTATAAAGAGAGAAGTCCTACAAGAAAGATAAGAATTAAGCCAATTTGAATCAATGGTTTTCCTCCTTTTTATATGCAGGGTGAGTCAAACTATTGACTGCCCTTATTTGAAAATGAATGATGATGTTTTATACGAAATAGGTTTCAACACGCTATTCATTTTCAATACCAAGTAATTCAGTATACATTGTAACGCATTAATCCCGACTAAACAAGTATACTTTTTATTTTTTATACAAAGGTTGATAACATGCTGTTTGTTACTAGATTGATTGAGTTAGTCAACTCATTTTAAAAATAAGTTGACAATAGAATACGTATTGTTTACAATTGGGTTAACTTAATTTTATTAAAGGTTTACTTAGGAGGATGTTTATGAAACAGCAAGAAAAATTAAGAGGGATGATTATTGCGGCATTTGGTGCAGCAATCATTGGTATATTAGCTCAAGTATCTATTCCGCTGCCTTTTTCACCCGTTCCAATCACAGGACAAACATTTGCAATTGGCCTGATCGTTACTATTTTCGGGATGAAGTGGGGAACGATTTCAGTGATTGTGTATGCTTTACTAGGAGCGGTGGGTGTACCCGTATTTAGTAAAGGGGCATCTGGATTAGGCGTACTATTAGGCCCAACAGGGGGCTATATTATCGGATTTATTCCTACTGCATTAATTATTGGTTATTACCTTCATAAAACAGGTTTTACAATCGTCCATGCGACAATCGCTAACTTAATCGGGATGGTGGTCACACTTGCTTTTGGGACAGTTTGGTTACAATTTGTTGCTGAAATCTCATTTGCAAAGGCGATGGCACTAGGAACAACACCATTTATTCCATTAGGGATTGTGAAAGCTATTGCAGCGGCGTGGTTAGGGATTGTCGTTCGCAAACGTTTAATGAAAGAAAAATTACTCCCCGCTTATTTATAAATAAGTTAAGAAGAGGTTAGGACAAAACCTCTGAATATCGGTTTTTAAGAGTTAACGTTGGTGATAGCATTTCACTAACGTTATTTTTATTTGAAATAAAATAAGTGAATCTCCATGTAGCATTAAAATCGACGAAAATCCTCATCTAGGAGGGAACTGACTGGTCACTTACTCATACAATGAGAATGCTTATGGATATTCAAGACGCAAACTCTCTTTTTCTCCGCTGCCGTTGATTGCCATTCCGGCGGACGCGTTTCGCGGGCACGGCTCCAGCCTTCTCCCTCGCTACGCTCAGTCCGGGTGCTTCCGCTCATGCTGTTCCCGCAGAAGTCGCCGCCTCCAATCAATCAACTGGAACTTCTTTTATCACTAGAAGGGCTCTCCTCTCCTACAACATCACAAATTTCTTATATAATTAAGCATGATGAACAAGCGGATTTTCAAGAAACAGATACATTTAAAAATCGTTATAAAAGCAAAAAAATAGTGAATTGAAAAATCCGCATGGCTTTCAAACGGCCAAATCAGCGGGTTTATTTGGCATAGAAATACAAGGTGCAACAACGATCTTTGCGGTGAATCTCAAGCGAATATTTGAACTACTCAATGAAAAAAGTTAGTAATAAGCGAAGAAATAAGGCACTTTCTATTCGTGATTGAATGGAAAGTTCCTTATTTTTATTTGAACAACTAAACCGGCAAAAAACGTAGGTTTTCAGTGCCTTCAGCAAAAGAGAGACTCTCTTTACCCACTAGCAATTATCATTTATTTTTTGGAAGTAAACGCAATTCGTATGGGTGTTTAACATCTGAACGAATCGTTGTTGCATGATATTTTCCATCTGCCCAATCTTGTACCTGATTTTTATACCATTTGGATAATCGGTGTCCACTTTGACCAGGCCCTACTGTATGATACGTTTTTTCTAAATCGGCAATATCTGCAACAAAGCGCCACGAAGCACCATGGTCTACTGTACCATCCGCTCGACTACCTGCAGCTTGTACAGTGACTCCAGAACCGCCAATAGGAACTGGTTTTGGATTAAAGATTTTCGCAAGAATGGGTGAAGCTGAACCAAGGGAATGGTTGAAAGTTAATAAATGATAATCCCCCCACTGCCATTTAGTCGGTTGCTTCCCAAAATCTTTCTCAATCGCTGCAATTGTTTTTTCATACGCTTGTTGGACTACTTTTTCGACCCCACCTGCTTCTTCAATGAAAGTACCTGGCTGTCCTTGGAAAGCTTGGCGTAACATTTCATCTACGATTTGTCCTTTAGCTGGCATCATTTTAAAGATTTCATCGCTCATTTGAGGTTGAAGAACTTCTTCACGAATAGCAGTCATCCAGCGATTGAACACTAAAGGAGCAGCCGCTGCTTTATCGTCCATATAATCCCAATCGCTCATGATTTGCTGGATATCTTCTGCCATCACATCATTTGAAACATCCATTAAATCATCTAAAAATTCAATGGCATACAGATTTTTTTGGTCCATTTGTAAATCTTCCATATCTTGTACAGAGAAGACCTCTTTGGATTCTAACACCTCAGCAATGCGTTCATAACGATAAGGTTGTGCCCATAAACTTGAAATATGGTACGGGTATTCTTCACCCACGATTTCGTTATTTGCCGTCGCAATCCATCCTTTTTCCGGATTGACTACTCGTGGCAGCTCGTCATAAGGAATGTACCCTTCCCAGCCATAATCTGATGAATCTCCTGGAACTGGTAGCTGTCCTGTGCCTTGTTTACGAATCGGAATATTTCCATTGGCCTTGTACGCAATCGTGCCTGAACGGTCAGCAAAGACAAAATTTTGTGCAGGTGAACGGAAATAAGTCAATGCTTCTTCAAACTCTTCCCAATTCTTTGATTTATTCATTTTAATGACCGCTTCTAGTTCAACTGTAGGCTCTAAAGCGGGCCATTGCATAGAGAATTGAGCTGTTTGCCCGACATCTTCTGTCAACAAACCAGACATAATCGGTCCATGTCTAGTGACGAGTACTTCAAACGGAATATCTTCCGCTCCTTTTACTTGAATGGTCTCATCTCTCACTTCTGCTTGTTCCCATTGGCCGTCGTATTTAAATTGGGTTGGATCTTCAGGATTTGGTATTTCGATATAAAGATCTTGCGTATCTGGGCCGACATTTGTTACTCCCCAAGCAATCTCTTCATTATGCCCCAATATTATTCCTGGAATTCCTGCAAAAATCACTCCCCCTACATTCTGCTCAGGAGAAGAGAGGTGCATTTCATACCAAATCGAAGGCGTTGATAAACTCAAATGTGGATCATCTGCTAGCAGCGGCATTCCACTTTCTGATTTCTCACCTGCAACGACCCAGTTATTACTCCCATTCATCTCAGGTGGCACTGCTTCCCATAAAAACTGTTGTTCTACTGCGACAGGATTCGCTAAGTTGGCCTCAATAATTGAACGGGCTTCTTTAGGATAACTCGTAAACAATTCTTGTGCTTTCCCTTCCCCGTATGCTTGTAATGCCCAGTGTCTAAAAGCCAGTGTATCCCAATGTCCACCTAAGTCATAAGCCATGTACTTCCCAATGACTAAGGAATCTTGTGGTGTCCAGTACTCAGGTTCATAGCCTAACAATTTAAATTCATAAGATAATTTCGTTGTCCCTTTTACTTCATCAATAAATGCATTGACTCCTTCTGCGTACCAATCCAATACACGTTTTGCTTCTTCTCCGTATCCATCGTAAGACGCTTCTGCTGCTGCTCGTAAACTAAATGTACGGAAGTTTTTATCTAAAGGTACAGCCGCTTCTCCAATGACTTCTGCTAAACGTCCACTTGCTTGTCGTCTCGCAAGATCCATTTGGAATAGACGATCTTGTGCTTGCACATAACCTTGTGCACGGTATAAATCAGCATCGCTCTTGGCCGTCACATGAGGCACGCCATATGTATCTCTCGCTACTGTTACTTCTTCTTCTAAAATTTCAACGATTTTTTCTCCTTGAATCATCGGTTTCGATTGTGCGACGTACCAGTAAAGTATTCCTACAGCTACAATCGCTAAAAGTATGATTGTAGATAACGTTCCTACAAGCCATTTCTGCCATTTTTTCATATCCCATACCCCTTTCATTTAGTTGTATCATACCTTGAATATTTTATTCGTTCAACGAAATATAGTGATAAAACACTTATTTCAATGTTTATTCCATGTTATTTTCGTCTTAAATTATATTGATATCATTTATAAATGACAAGAGTCGAATAAATGAACTCATCTACTCGTCCATTTTCTCTATTGTATTGTTTAATAAAATATAATTTTATATGCGATAAAAAAATCAGGTATCCTGGACGGAATACCTGACTTAACAGACGGTTGTTCTATTCTGCTATAAAAACACTTCTTCTCCCATGGCTTCCTTCACCAAAGGTACTTGTTTTTTATCTGATAAAATGTATAAAATATCTCCTGATAATAAGACGGTCTGACCTGTTGGCATGACGAGTACGCCTTCTCGAATAATAGCCGAAATGACGGTATCGTTAGGCAAGTCCATATCTTGAATTAAATGATTTAAATACGGTGAAGTTTCTGAAATTTCAACTTCCAGCATTTCAGCATTGGCTTTGTCCATCGAAACCAGCTCTAATTGATGGATTCGTTTTTGAGTCGGCGGAGCTTCTAAACCAAGCCATTTCGCAACATTGGAAATCGTTGAACCTTGAAGTAGAGCCGACGTTAAGACGATGAAAAAGACCATATTGAAATATAAATACGCATTGTCAACATTAGCTAATAACGGGAAGGTTGCCAATACGATCGGTACGGCACCACGTAAACCAGCCCAAGATAAAAACAGCTTTTCTTTAAATGTATAATCAAAGAAAATCGTACATGCAAACACTGCAATCGGTCGCGCAAAAAACATTAAGATAAAGGATAAAACGAGTCCTTTTGAAATTAACTCCCAGTTGGCTAATTCTGTTGGGAAAACGAGTAGTCCCAAAATAACGAACATCGTTAATTGCATCAGCCAAGCGAAGCCTTCGTGGAAACGCAAGATTGAGTGACTATGATTTAATTCGCGGTTACCAATAACGATTCCGGCAATATATACTGCTAAAATACCACTTCCACCTACAACTGCTGTGATACTGTAAATGGCCATCGCAAATCCGATAGACAAGACGGCATATAAACCTGATGCATCTAATTTAATTAAATTCATTGACTTAGAAGCTAAATAGCCTAAGCCGAGACCGAGTAATAAACCAAAGCCCATTTGTAAGAAGAAGTTTAAAATTAAGTCAAAGAATGCGAAATCAGGCATGGTAATCCATTGAATAAATGCGACTGTTAAAAACATCGCCATTGGATCGTTAGAACCTGACTCCATCTCTAGCGTTGCTGACATTTTCGGTTTGATATTTTGACCGCTCATCACCGAAAATACCGCTGCAGCATCTGTTGACCCTACAATTGAACCGAGTAAAAAGGATTCAATCCAGCCTAATCCCAATACATAATGACTGGCTACTGCCAGAACGGCTGTTGTAATAAGTACCCCACCTGTTGCTAGTACACCCGCACCTTTTAAGACGGGCTTCACATTTCGCCATTCTGTTTGCAAGCCCCCTTCAAATAAAATAATGACAAGGGCAATCATCCCAATCGTTTGGGCTAAAAAGGGATCTGAAAAATAGATAAGACCTGATATATCACTGCCGAGCACCATCCCTAAAATCATAAAAAGAACGAGGGCAGGTACACCGGCACGAGAGGTGACTTTGGTCATCAAAGCACCACTTAATAAAAAGAAACCAATGAGTAAAACAATTGCATCTACAGAAAAATTATTCATGTCTTCGCATGTTGACGTGAGATTGGTTCACTGAAAAAATATGCTGAAACCATAAAGCATCAGACAATCTGGACGTAAACATACTGCCTCCTTATCTAGTAGAGTAAAAGAGAAGTTTTCTCTTTCCTATTAGTGAGGTTTTCAACGCAACACAAATGTTTCGATCGGATGGATTCACCATTTGCACTACAAATCAAACGTCCACCTTATTCTTTCTTACATTCACCTACAATTCTTACTTCTAACTCTAAATCTACACCGTGTTGTTCCTTTACTGCTTTTTTCACCATCTCAATCGTTTGAATATAGTCTGTGGCTGTTGCATTGTTCTTATTGACAATGAATCCCGCATGTTTTGTAGACACTTCAGCTCCACCTACGCCCTTACCTTGCAGTTGGCTATCTTGGATTAATTTACCCGCAAAATAACCTGGCGGACGTTTAAATACACTGCCTGCTGATGGATATTCTAAAGGTTGTTTCGACTCCCTTTGATGCGTGAGGTCTGCTACTTTTTCGTCGATTGTCTGTTGATCACCTGGTTGAAGTTCAAATGTTGCACGGACCACATAATAACCCTTCGTCATGATGATGCTACTTCGGTATTCAAGCGCTAACTCTTCCTTTGTCAAAGTCATTGCTTCGCCCGTTGGCGTGATGACATCTACAGATACAACGATGTCTTTCATTTCGCCCCCATAAGCACCAGCATTCATCATCATGCCTCCACCGATGGATCCGGGGATACCACATGCGAACTCAAAACCTGTTAACGCATGACGTTGAGCGGCTACCGATGCATCGATCAAATGAGCACCCGCTTCAGCAATGATTGTTGTTCCTTCAACTGTGATGGTATTCAGTTCAGAAAGATGAACAACGATTCCTCTTACACCCCCATCTCTTACGACCATATTTGAACCATTGCCTAATAGTAAAAGAGGAATCTGTTGATCTGATGCTAAACGGACAACTTGTTGAAATTCATCAACGGTTCCAGGAATAATGAGCACATCAGCTGCTCCTCCTAATTGTGTTTTTGTGTATTTATGTAGTGGTTCATCATATAAAACTTTTCCTTTACGCACCAATTGTTCAAATTGTGCATAAGAACTACTATTTGTCATTGTTCTACAAATCCCTTCTTCATTAAAAACATGCAAAAAAGAAACAAGGACGAACATTTTCTTTCTTGTTTCACTGCAGTTTATTGAAATTTACCTATTCTTCAATTATGTATTGAATTCGAGAAATTTACAAGAAATTATCATTACTATTTTTCTGATTCCTTATTTCAATCTTTTTCTTCCTCTGACAAAGATAATCTATTGATATAAAAAAATCGGAGGAACCCTAATGGGTCACTCCGACTTTTTAGATGCTACAACCGTCGTCTCCGCATAGGCCACTATCATCGCCTAAGACTTGTAGAGAGGGTTGAAGTCCTTCTTCTTCTGCTACCTTTTCAATTGCTTGTACAAATGCTTCTACAGGTTGTGCACCGGACACCGCATATTTTCGATTGATGACAAAGAATGGTACACCTCGCACGCCAATTTGTCCTGCTAGTGCAATGTCATTACGTACATCCTCTGTATATTGTTCAGAAGTGAGCACTGCCTCTACCGCTTGTTCATCTAACCCGACTTCTTTTGCTAATGCGATTAACACCGCATTGTCGCCAATTTTTTGGCCTTCAATAAAGTAAGCTTTTAAAAGACGTTCAGTTAATTCATTCTGTTTATTGACTGTCGCTGCATATTTTGCCAAACGATGTGCTTTAAAAGTATTCGCTGGTGTCATCCCTGCGTTATTGTAGTCTAAGCCAACTGTTTTCGCTTGTTCTGCCACGTTGTTCATCATGTCAATCGCTTTTTCTTCAGTCATGCTATACTTTTTAGCCAACCCGACATGATAAGGTTCATCAGATACTTCAGGTGCTGTTGGATCTAGCTCATATGCTTTATATTCTACCTCTACCTGATTACCGTAAGGAGACGCTTGAATCGCCTCTTCTAATCGACGTTTCCCAATATAACAAAATGGACAGACGAAATCTGACCATGCTTCAATTTTAATCATTGCACTCACCTTTCCATCCTTTTGATGACTCCTATTCTAAGTGTTCTACTCAACAAGAACAATGATTATGCTTATTCTACGGATTGAAAAAAGCCTAGCAGATTAATGTACTTCTGAAAAGTTGGACGAACCTACCCTAACTTTTCAGATGGAGCACATATTTGCTAGACTCTTATCTTATTTCATTGCTTCTGTTAATTGTGGGATGATTTGTTTCTTTCTTGAAACAACGCCCGTCAGTAGAGCACGTCCCTCTTCAATTGTTGTTTGGAAAGCTTGTTCCACTTTCGCCGCTTGCTCTCCAACCACTAAAGCAACTGAATTACTATTTAAAATATCTGTGATGACAAATAAAAATAAATCTAATTTTTTATTTTCAAGCACTGCACGCATAGCTTCTTCAATTTCTTCTTGACGTTGAAGCATGTCATTGACATCAATTGCATTGACTTGTGCAACCTCTACTTGGTAGTCACCCATGCCGAATTCTTTTGAATCCAATCCTACTAACTCAGCTGCCGTTTTACTACTTAAATCAGCACCTGCTTTTAGCATTTCTAAACCGTATGCTTCAATATCAATCTCTGCAATTTCAGCCAATTCCAATGCCGCCGCACGATCTTCCTCTGTAAATGTTGGTGATTTAAAAAGAAGTGAATCTGAAATAATAGCTGACACCATGAGGCCTGCAATATGTTTCGGAATCGTTACACCATTTTCTTTAAACAATTTGTTAATAATAGTTGCCGAACAACCCACTGGCTCTGCTCGGTAATAAAGAGGGCCAGACGTTTCAAAGTTAGCGATACGATGATGATCAATCACCTCAATAACTTGTACCTCATCAATATCGTCTACCGATTGTTGCTTTTCGTTGTGATCGACTAAAATCACTTGTTGCACTTCAGGAGCAGCTTTCTCAATGAATCGCGGTGCTTCTACCCCAAAATATTCTAAGCCGTAAGCCGTCTCTAGTGAAACCTCTCCTAAACGAACAGCTTCAGCGTTCATTCCTAATTGTTGTTTTAAATAGGCATAACTAAGTGCAGACATGATTGAGTCCGTATCCGGATTCTTATGCCCGATGACCAATACTTTTTCCATTCATACATCCTCCTATAAATTTAAATTGTCAATTTATTTTAACATACTCTCTCTCTTCCGTGCGCTTTTGTCGTAGGTCTAGTAAAGTCACTTTTTAGAAAAGTGGATTAAACGACTTCTGTTCTTTCATTCACACCCTCCCCACTTCTTCCTCAATCGATTTTCGAGCTAAGATAACAGTTCTGTTGATGAAATAAAGTGATTAAGCATGCCTTAGTCGTGTGAGTAGATAGAATAGTGTTGCCTGCTTGTGTATCTTTCACTCAATTGATTAAAAGATGAGGCTTATTGTGGAATTACTGCATAAATGAATAAAGTTGCTGCTGCATCTTCACAAAATAAAAAAGACAACACTTTGCTTCTCGTTGCAGACTTTGACTCCTGGAGGATGCAGCGTTCAGGTTTTGACGTGTGAGTCAAGTTTTTGTGGGTACTTTTTTAAAAAGGTCAAAACTTCTTATAAAGTTTCATTTGAC
>JASLCF010000126.1 GCA_030146155.1 Savagea sp. | reverse complement strand
GAGAGAGAGTCCACAATAACTGACAGTGCACCATCTCCTGTAACGTTTGTCGCTGTACCGAAACTATCCTGTGCTAAATACAGTGCAACCATTAAAGCAACCATTTCCTGGTCAAAACCGAGCATCGATACTAAAAATCCTGAAGCAGCCACTATCGCTCCTCCTGGAACGCCAGGTGCTGCAATCATCGCTACACCAAGCATAAAGATGAAAGGAACGAAACTACCCATCGCAACATCCATCCCATACATCAGCATAACGCCAATGGATGTCGATACAATTGTAATTGTACTACCTGAAAGATGAATCGTTGCGAATAATGGAATTGTGAAGTCTGTAATTTTTTCAGAAGCACCTGTCTTCTTCGCTTGACGTAAAGTAACAGGAATTGTAGCTGCTGAAGATTGAGTGCCTAATGCTGTGAAATAGGCAGGTGCCATTGTTTTCAGTAAGAAGAGTGGGCTTTTCTTAGCCATTGATCCTGCTGTCGTATATTGAATAGCCAACATGATCCAGTGCAAAATAATAATCATCACAAAGACCATCGCGAAAACAGTCAACACGCGGCCTACTTCCCCTGTGTAAGTCATGTTATAAAAGATTCCAAAAATATGGAAAGGAAGTAATGGAATAATTGCGACTGAAATTGTTTTTTCTACAATTTCATTGAGTTCATCAAATAGACGACTCATCACATCTCCTTTAATTGCTGCCATTCCAATTCCTAATAAAAACGCAAGTAATAATGCCGTCATGATGCCCATTACAGGTGGCAATTCAATGTCAATAAATGTGGATAGAGCTTCTCTTGCTCCCTCAACACTCACTTCTTTGTCTGCTGAGCTAATGAAATAAGGTAACAGGTTTGAAGCGACTAAAAATGCGAAAATGCCCGCAAGAACTGTCGAAGTATAAGCGACTGCTGTTGCGATACCTAATAGTTTACCTGACCCTTTTCCTAGTTTCGCAATGCTAGGTGTAATAAATCCAATAATGATTAAAGGTACAACAAAACCTAAAAACTGACCAAAAACAACATTAAATGTAGCGAAAACACGACCAAATACTCGGTCAATCCCAAAGCCGACCATCGGTAATACTGTCCCCAAAACGATAGCCAAGACGATGGCGATGACAATTCGCCAAATTAATCCTAATTTCTTCATTTGATTTCCCCCTTTTGTGGTTAGTCTTCTGATTGTATCATTTTGACTTGCCACTGCCTAGCCCACTTCTACACGCTAACTTCTACATCTCTTCTACACCAAAAAAGACGGTCAGTGGAATGATTCTTCCTTGTTGATGCCAGTTTTGGTAAGCTTCAAACACTTCATGAATCGCTCCTTGAAACTTATCTTCCACTAAATAGCGAACTGCCGCATGACTTCTCCAATAATTCAACATTAGCTCAGTGATGGAAGGGTTATCGTAGGATGCTACACCGAAATTATCCAACGAAGAGTGGCCGAGTTTTTCACGATATACTCGTATTAATTCTGATTCAATGTGAACATTTTCTTGATAACGCTCAGGTGTGAATGCAAAAGTTCTCGATAAATACTCACACATTCCTTCTTCAAACCAAATCGCATTTTTTCGAGGGTCTTCAAAATCATCTGGAAAATAGTCACTGTGATGGGTTAGTTCATGTGCCAAAATTTGAAACACATCATCTACCGTCATTGTTTCATAATAACTGCGAATACGAGTTGCCACGGCGGGTGTAAAATCTGCTTCATCAAATTGGGATAAATGAAAGTCAATCCATTCTTCAATATCTGGTGCAATATAGATTGTGGTTGCATTTGTGTATGCAGGCACTGGTACTTTTGAAAAAGCGGTCGTCGCTAATTTTTTAGTCGTCCAAACGATAAACTCAGGAGGTTCTGTCACACGATACTCATCTCTCAGCATTTGCAAATAAGCATTTGATTGCTGTTCAAGGCGCTCAATGAGTGTTTTTCTTTGTTCTAATTCATCGAAATGTTGAAAGGCATAAATAGATTCCATGCTCATTCTCCTTTTAATTGTTCTAATAAATAAGGGACAGATTGAAAAGCATAAATTTTCTTTTGAACCTGGCCTCCGCGTTGAATAATGAGACAAGGTACGCTTTCTACTTGATACTTCTCTGCAATGGCTGCGTGAAAATTCAAATTTGCCTGTCCCATTGGGTAATGAGGTAATAGCTGTTCTACAATCGTCAACATCTTTGAAGCAACCTGGCAAGTGCCACACATCGAGCTATATAAATAAAAGGCTGAGGCTTCATCCTCTTTTAATGATTGTTCAAAGGAGTCTAACGTCCATTCTTGCATCACTCATCTTCCTTTACTTTTTTATTCAGTGTATCAAATTCTGAAATACACTCCTAGTTCAAATTCAAAAAAAGTCCATTCGCTCATATGTGAACGAATGGACTTCTATTGTATAATCTATTATTCGCCTGAAGTCATTTGCTCATACTCTTCTGCTGACATGAGTTCGTCTACTTCAGAAGCATCTGATGGTTCAACAACGATCATCCATGCATTTTCGTATGGTGATTCGTTTACAAATTCAGGGCTATCTTCTAATTCTTCGTTTACTGCAACTACTTTCCCGCTAATTGGTGCATATAATTCAGATACTGTTTTTACAGATTCAACGCTACCAAATGGCTCTCCAGCAGTGATATCGTCGCCTTCTTCTGGAAGTTCTACGAATACGATATCTCCTAATTCAGATTGTGCGAAGTGTGTAATCCCGATACGGTAATTTCCATCTTCACTTTTCACCCATTCATGGTCTTTTGAATAAACTAAATCTTTTGGTGTGCTCATTTAAACCCCTCCACAAGTATATTTAATCCCTTTAAGTGTGCCATATAAAGCTAGAAAAGACAAGGTGTATTATTGCCATTGTTGTTCAAATTCTGCTTCTTTAAAACCAATTGTCACTTTTGTCCCATCCGTTGTTAAGGGACGCTTAATTAACATCCCATTTGAAGCTAATAACGCAAAGCGTTCATCTTCTGATAAATCAGCTAATTTATCTTTTAAACCTAACTCACGATAGACTTTCCCATTGGTGTTGAAGAATTTTTTACTATCTACACCTGACTGAGCATGCAATTCTTTCAATTGGTCTGCTGTTGGCGTGTCATTGACTAAGTGAATTTCATTGAGCTGATGGCCTGCTTCTTCCAGCCATTTTTTTGCCTTACGACAAGTCGAACAAGAAGGATATGTATAAAATGTTAACATGATTTTCTCCTCTTTCATCATATGATTGCTTTCATTCTAACCGACTTTCTTCTTCTTTGACAACTATTTCTCGGACGTAGAGGGCAATGAGGAGAGAAATAAAAAGGCAAGTTAACATCAACCAGCGATAATCAGCTTCTGCATTGCCAGTTGCTAGTAATAAGATGATGAAAACAGAAGCCGTCGTTAAAATGATTAAACTACCATACCAATAATAAATGCCTTGTTGTTCAATGATCTGCTCTCGTTCATCTTTTAAAGAGTAATTTTGAGCGAATATGCCTTGACGCTTCCATAAAAAAGGAACTCCAAAAATAAGACTAACCCACATAGTTACACCTATCAATTGAAGCCAGGTAGACGGGCTACCCCATACTAACAATGCCAAGAGACCTCCATAATAAAAAGTCAATTGGCTAATTTCTACCGCTACTTGTTGACGTTTTGCCATTTCTTCTCTTCTCCCTTCGATGAACGATAAAAAATTTCTTCTATGGGTAGCTCAAATACATCAGCAATATTCATCGCTAGTAATAAAGAAGGAAGGTATTTTCCTTTTTCTAATGCGACGATGGTTTGCCGAGTAACCCCTACTGCATTGGCTAATTCTTCTTGCGTCATTTCTGCTAAAAGACGAAGTGTTCTCACACGATTTGTAATCATTCTACAGACATCCCTTGGTTTAATTGAAAAGCATAATAGAAATAATTAAGTAACAAACCTACAAAAAACAAGACAATAAAAAGTTGTAATGAAAATGGTGGGAAAATCACAAGGATAGCCATCATGAATAAAATGGTGCCCACTGTTAATTTCAGA
>JASLCF010000118.1 GCA_030146155.1 Savagea sp. | reverse complement strand
AAGTCATTAGTGAAGTGGAATCTGTTTTAGAAAGAAAATTATCTTCTACAGTGACACAAGACTTTACCGAAACAGGTGGAATCGATGCTGTGGTTGAAGTGTTAAACGGCGTCGATCGTTCTACTGAAAAAACGATTTTGGATACACTTGAAATTCAAGACCCGGAATTAGCAGAAGAAATTAAAAAACGGATGTTTGTCTTCGAAGATATCGTTACATTGGATGGACGTTCTATCCAACGTGTCATCCGCGATTGTGAGAATGAAGACTTAATTCTTTCAATGAAAGTGTCAAGTGAAGATGTGAAAGAAGTACTCTTCCAAAATATGTCTTCTCGTATGGCGGAATCCTTTAAAGATGAGATGGAAGTTATGGGACCTGTTCGATTGAAAGATGTTGAAGAAGCTCAAAGTCGTATTGTAGCTACAATTCGTCGCTTAGAAGATGCGGGTGAAATCATCATCGCACGTGGTGGAGGAGATGATATCATTGTCTAGGTTATACCGTGCCAATGAAACTCAGCAAATCATAGAAGAAGTCATTCCGATTCGTGTCAAGTCATTTCATCAACCATCAGCTGAACCCGCAGAAAAAGTAGCGGAGATGACAGAACAACAACGACTTTCACAACAGAAAATCAATGAAGATCGCGAACGTCTCTTACAAGAAATTGAACAACAGCGACAACAGCAGCTGAAAGTATTAGAACAGATGCGTGAAGAAGCAGAACAAGATATTGGTAGTATGCGTCAAGCTTGGGACAGTGAAAGAAGTACACTGGAAGAACAAGCTTATCAAGAAGGTTATCAAAGTGGGTTTGTTCAAGGACAAGCTGAAGCACATGAACAATACAAGGATCAAATTGCATTAGCCAATCAAGTGACAGCAGATGCCAAGAAGAATGCTGCAATCTATTTGCAAGAACAAGAGCGGGTAGTTCTAGAACTTGCGCTGGCTGTTGCTTCAAAAATTATGCATGCAGAACTTGAAGAACAAGAAGAACGCTTCTTACCCATTGTAAAAAAAGCAATGAAGCAAGCGAGAGAGTCTAAAGAAATTAAGTTATTCATCTCTCCTACTTATTATCCGTTAGTGACTGAAAATCGGGCAGAGATTGTGGAATTATTCCCACCCGATGTCCCTTTCTTGATTTTTGCAGATGATGAATTTGAACCTGAAGAATGCTACATCGAAACCAATCATGGACGAATTGTCGTGACGATTGATAAGCAACTCAACTTATTGAAAGAGCAATTAGTCGAACTATTAGAAAGCGGGGATTAATGTGAAAAAGGCAGTCGATTTAATCGCAACTATTCCGAATTTAGAGACGCATAAGAAGTATGGACGTGTCATTCGTGTGGTAGGACTGATGATTGAATCACAAGGTCCTGAAAGTTCCGTGGGCGATGTCTGCCATATTCACATTCATTCAGCAACAGGACCGTCGATTATTATGGCGGAAGTTGTCGGCTTTCGAGAAGAAATTGTCATTTTAATGCCTTACACTCATATTCAAGACATTGCGAGTGGCTGTTTAGTGGAGGGCTTAGGAAAACCATTAGAAGTTAAAGTTGGAATGGGCCTCATAGGGCAAGTCCTGGATTCTCTCGGACATCCGATTGACCAGTCTCCTTTACCGAAAGGGCTCACGACAGTCCGAACTGAACAAGATCCTCCCAATGTATTAACACGCCCTACCATTGACGACCCACTAGCAGTAGGTGTTAAGGCAATTGACGGCATGTTGACTGTCGGGAATGGCCAAAGGGTAGGGATTTTTGCAGGTTCAGGAGTAGGGAAAAGTACGCTCCTCGGTATGATTGCACGAAATACAGAAGCAGATATTAACGTCATTGCCTTAATTGGTGAACGTGGACGTGAAGTGAGAGAATTCATTGACAGAGATTTAGGTCCTGAAGGATTGAAAAAGACAATTGTTGTTGCTGCAACGAGTGACCAGCCCGCTTTAATGCGGATAAAAGGGGCATTCACAGCCACAGCGATTGCAGAATATTTCCGAGATAAAGGAAAAAACGTCATGTTGATGATGGACTCTGTTACACGAGTTGCGATGGCTCAACGTGAAATCGGCTTAGCTGTTGGAGAACCACCTGCTACGAGAGGATACACGCCTTCTGTTTTCTCGATTTTACCTAAGTTACTCGAACGGACTGGGACGAATGAATTAGGTTCGATTACAGCTTTTTATACGGTTCTTGTAGACGGAGATGATATGAATGAACCGATTGCAGATGCAGTACGAGGCATTTTGGACGGTCATATTGTATTAGACCGTACGCTAGCCAACAAGGGGCAGTATCCAGCAATTAATGTGTTGAAAAGTGTAAGTCGATTAATGAATCATATCGCATCCGACGAACATGTGAAAGCCGCTGAACGCTTGAGAGAACTGTATTACACCTATCATAAATCTGAAGATTTAATCAACATTGGGGCCTATAAACGAGGGACTTCTAGAGAAATTGACGAAGCCATCGAATATGAACCGCTCATTACCCAGTTTTTAAAACAAGGGTTTAAAGATAATATCTCTTCAGAAGACACGGTGAATGAACTGATTGCTTTAGCAGCAGGGGGTCAACCAAGATGACGCAATATCACTACCGTTTCGAACATATTTTAACGTATCAAGAACAGAAGAAAAATGAAACAGAAGCGGATTATAAAGGTGCAGTTGATCAATTCGAACAGGTTGCAACAAGACTGTATGAACTGTTGAAAAAGAAAGAGCAACTCATTGCTGATTATGAAAATAAACTAGCGGCGGGTTTTTCCATCGAGCAGATTAAATTAACGACACAGTATCTTGAAAAATTAGAACGACTCATTGCAGAAGTACAACAACAAGTAATCGACCATCGTGCCCGCATGAATTGGTATGAAGAGAAATTACTTGAAGACACGATTGAAGTCAAGAAGTATGAAAAAATGCGTGAAAAAGACGTTGAACTCTTTTTAGAAGAAGAACAACATAAAGAAGCTCTTTTCTTAGATGAAATTTCTACGCAACAATATACAAGGAATCGAGGAGGGAATTAAGTGGAGAACGAAGAATTAGACGAATTATATGAAGAGAAAAAGAAACCATCCCTTCTCAAACGCTTGTTATTATGGATTATCGTCCCACTCTTATTTATTTCTGCAATTCTCTTAATCGTAGCGAAAGTAGCTGATATTAATGTCATTGATCAGGCTAAAAAAATGATAACTAGTGAATCATCTGAAAAAGAAGGTGTACTAGATAAAAATGCGCTAGCTTCTCAAGAAAAATTAGTCGAACTACAAGCAGCTATGCAACAAAAAGATAGTGATTTAAAGAAAATACAGCAACAGTTAGCAACGGCTAAAGAAGAGAATGAACTGTTGTTAATCGAACAAGAAAAGTTACAGATGGAAATTGAGAAATTAGTTCAAAACCAAGCAGAAACCAAAAAAGAGTTTACTGAAATCGTATCAACCTTTGAAAAGATGTCTGCAAAGGCTGCCGCACCTATTTTAATTGAAATGAATGAAGTGGAAGCATTGAAAATTTTATCGCAATTAAAACCGGAAACTATAGCCAAAATTTTAGAGAAAATGGAACCTACTGCAGCCGCTAAGTTCGCAACATTACTTTCAAAATAAGCAATGGATTTGAAAGGAGGTGACAGACAAAAATGAATGTTTCTTTTATGCAAATGCAAGTAACCCATCAAGCTACCGTGAATCCTGCTAAAGGGTCAGGAGCTACTCAGTTATCCAAAGAAAATACAACATTTTCTAATATTTACGGTCAAGTCATGAATGGACATCAGTTAGAAGAATCTAAACTTCAATCTGGAGATACTGCGTATTCTACTACAGAATTGAAGCAATTATTGGATGAAGTACCACAATTACCTGTTGATGAATTAGCCGAGCGATTAGAAGAACTACTCCTTACATTAAATGCAGAAGGGTTGCCACCGAAGATTCTTTCAACAGAAGAGCAAGAAACAGTCTTATCATTAAGCGAGATTGCAGAGAAAATTCCTTTTCAAGCTTCTTTACAAGATGTGTTAGATACGTTAATTAAAATGGAAGAAATACCTGAATTATTAAAGGATTTAGGCTTTGAATTTCCGATGAAAGACGGCACACTTGATTTCTTTGCATTTTTAGAACAGCTGTCTGTATTTATTGAACAGTTAGAACAAGTGGATATGACTGATTATCAAAACGTAGCCATTTTTACCGTTTTGACACACTATTTGGCCGCAGTTGCTCCACAAGCTGATTTACACAGTGGACAAATGCGTCAACTGGAACAATTTCAACATCAACTCGAACAATTCATGAGCACACAACAAGAACGGGTAGCCACTGCAGTTGAAGCCAAACCTAAAGCCAATGCCTTCGATTTAATAGGGAACCATACACACTTCAATCGCGGGGTAAGTTTCCAAACGATTGTTGCTGAAACAACACAAGTAAGTCGTAGTGAAGAGTTAATGAAGCAATTGCAAGCCGTATTACAACGTGCCAACTTCGGTCAAATTGGAGGGGCAAACCGTATCGCTATTCGCTTGTATCCTGAGCATCTAGGGACATTACGCATAGAACTTCATGAGTTGAACGGTGTGTTGTCTGCAAGAATACTTGCGTCATCTGCAACAGCGAGAGAAATGTTAGATAAACAATTACACCAATTACGCGCTTCTTTTACGGCCCAAAACTTACAAGTAGAACGAATTGAAGTCGCACAGATGTTGCAAGGTTCAGAGCGTTCTGAACGCGAGCAATTACTTCAACAACAACGACAAGACCAACAAGCACAACAGCAACAACAAAATACCGACGAAGAATCGGAAGAAGAGTTTGAAAGTTTTGCTGACTATTTAATACGATTGGAGGAAGAATAATGCCAGAAAATATTTCAGGGCAACAGCGACCGATTGAAGAGTCGATGTACTTGCTCAATAAAAAACGCGACCAACGTGTGACGGGCCCAGATTCAATGGGGAAAGATGCTTTTATGAAAATTTTAATTGCACAATTGCAAAATCAAGACCCAACGAATCCGATGAAGGATAATGAATTTATCGCACAAATGGCTCAGTTTTCAGCGCTTGAACAAACGATGAATATGGCTTCTGCTTTTGAAAAATTTGCTAAATCACAAACCGATGCACAGTTGATTCAATACAATCAATTTGTCGGACAAACAGTGAAGTGGCATGAAGTCACGAAAGATAAAGATGCAGATGGAAAACCGATTATTGCTGAAGGAACAAACACCATTCAATCCATTAAGTATAAAGATGGCATTGCCGTGTTCACTTTGGATAATGGTAAAGAAATTACACCTGCAAACATTTCAGAAGTTCACCAAGGGAAAGGCACTGTGGGCGGATCTAATAGCCTAGTCGACGCAAGTATGCTGATTGGTAAAACAGTCACTTATGGTGAAGAGGAACAAACTGCTGAAGTGGTATCCGTCACGATGAAAGAAGGAAAAGTACAATTTATTTTAGCGAACGGTAAACAAATTAGTTCATCAGACATTACAACGATTTCTAAATAGGAGGACTGTTTATGAAACAGATTCAATTTCATCGTCTTCCCGCTATTCAACCGCAAGGACAATTATCAAAAGGACAAGCTAAAATTACTCGTAATCATTTTAAAACTACTTTTCAAGAAGTCCTAGCAGAAAAAGCACTCAAAATGAGTAAACATGCGACTAAACGTTTAGAAGAACGCGCTATTTCATTCACCGATGCAGAATGGGTGGATATCGAGGATAAAGTAAATGAAGCTAAACAAAAAGGCGTACAATCTTCTCTTTTGTTGACAAAAGATGCGGCGTTGATTATTAGTGTTAAGAATAATACAGTTATCACGGCAATGAATCGCGAGGAAGCGGCAGCACAAATTTTTACGAATATTGATGGAACGATTATTTTATAAAACAGGCAGGACCTATTCAGGATGCCATGTTCTACTGACCGATTGATGTAGAGCAACTACTTATTGAGGAGAGAAAAATATGCTACGTTCAATGTATTCAGGAATATCAGGTTTAAAAAATTTCCAAACAAAATTAGATGTAATTGGTAATAATATTGCCAATGTCAACACACACGGTTTCAAAAAAGGTCGCGTGATATTTAAAGATTTGTATTCACAAACGGTAGCAGGGGCTTCTGCAGCAACTGCTACACGTGGAGGTGTAAACCCGAAGCAAGTGGGACTGGGAGCACAACTTGGTGCAGTTGATACAATCCATGCTGGAGGGTCTACACAGTTTACTGGGAATACACTAGACCTAGCACTTGAAGGCGACGGATTTTTTGTAGTTGCAGATGGAGTTGGAAGGACGACAACTAGCGGGCCTACAAATTTTGCTAATGAAATGTTTACGCGCGCTGGAAATTTTTATATGGATAATGAAGGATATTTAGTGAATCAAGATGGAAAATATATCTATGGATTTAGTGATGTAAATGAGCCGAGTGCATTAGGCAACACATATCCATTATTTGAAGCTACCACTGGTACTACAGGTAATTCAACGATTTGGACTAAAAAAAATGTAAATGACGGAAAACAACCAACCAATAATGTTAAGCCAATGAGAATACCTACTGATGCTCAAACAATGTCTATTGGTAATGATGGTCTTGTTACATTTGTGGATAGTGCAGGTACATTAAGAGTAGCAGGTCAGTTGGTATTAGCGAAGTTTCCAAATGCGGGTGGACTTCAAAAATCTGGAGCCAATTACTATCAGCCAACAGCAAATTCTGGAGATGCATTCTGGGCGTTAGGAACAGAAAATGGTATGGGTACAGTGCAATCGGGATCTCTTGAAATGTCAAACGTTGATCTTGGTGAAGAATTTACTGAAATGATTGTTGCTCAACGAGGGTTCCAAGCAAACACGCGAATCATTACAACATCGGATGAGATTTTACAAGAATTAGTCAACTTAAAACGATAACTATTAATAGTTAAAAGGAGGGACGGGCTTAGGGGCATTCTCGTGCCCGGCCCATTATCATGATTAAAGTGACCAGATTGAATGGGCAAGAATTTACAATCAACGCCTTGTATATAGAATGCGTTGAGTCATTTCCTGATACTACGATTACGTTAACGACTGGCACTAAATATATCGTACTCGACTCGAAAGAAGATATATATGAACGCATACTTGCTTTTTATAAAGAAATCCAATTGCTATCGAATCCACATGTAAGAGGTGAAATGGAATGAAGAACAAAGGACTAATGATTACATTAATTGTACTCGTTGTCATTACGCTTGTCGCGGTTGTAGGAGTTGTTTTGTATATAAATTTCACAAAAGATAGTGGAACGAAAAAAGAAAAAGAATTAACAATTGATGAGATTATCGAGCAGACAGTTGAACTAGATGAAATCGTTACGAATTTAGCTAACCGTCAATTTATACGGATTACATTAGCAATACAGACAGACAGTAAAAAAGCAGCAGAAGAATTAACGAAACGTAAATTTCAAGTTAATAATAAAGTAATACAAGAACTTTCGGATATGAAACCGGAGGATTTTGAAGGGAAAGTAGGTAAGATCCAGTTCGAAGAGAGTATAAAAGCTCAAATCAGTCCTTTAATGCAACAAGGGGAGATTATTAAGGTATATATTGTTTCACAAATTATTCAGTGAAGATGAGGAGGTGACTATATGTCTAGTGATATACTTTCACAAAATGAGATTGATGCACTACTATCAGCTATATCTACAGGTGAAATGGATGCAGAAGAGATTAAAAAGCAGGAAGAGGCTCGTAAGGTAAAAGTGTACGACTTCAAGCGTGCACTTCGCTTTTCAAAAGATCAAATTCGAAGTTTGACACGTATCCATGAAAACTTTGCTCGACTCTTAACGACTTATTTCTCAGCACAGTTAAGAACTTATGTTCAAATTAATGTCGCTTCTGTTGATCAAATCCCATTTGAAGAATTTATTCGCTCCATTCCGAATATGACATTGATAAATATTTTTGAAGTACCTCCTCTTGAAGGGAATATTATTTTAGAAGTCAATCCAAGTGTGGCTTACTCTATGCTGGATTTACTCATGGGTGGTTCTGGTAAAACACCAGCCAAAATAACAGAATTAACCGAGATTGAATCCAAAATTTTAACAAATCTTTATGAACGTTCATTTGATAATTTAAGAGAAGCGTGGTCTTCCATCGTAGATATTGATCCGTTTTTATCTGAAATGGAAGTCAACCCTCAGTTTTTACAAATGATTTCACCGAACGAAACGGTCGTTGTGATTTCCTTTAACATTATCATTGGTGAGTCCAGTGGGATGATTAATATTTGTATTCCACACGTTGTGTTAGAGCCTGTTGTTCCGAATTTATCTGTGAGTTATTGGATGCAGTCGAATAAAAAAGAACCAACAGAAGAACAAAGTAAAAACATTGAACGCACATTAAAATCAGCCAAATTACCAGTCATTGCTGAACTTGGAAGAGGCTCTATATCTATTCAAGACTTCTTGCATTTACAAGCTGGTGATTTAATTACTTTGAATACATCAATTGAAGACCCATTGACTATTAAAGTAGGCAATCAAGCGAAGTTTAACGCACAACCTGGAAAAGTGAAAAATAAAATGGCAGTTCAATTGATCGAAACGATAGTTGGAGGAGATGAAGATGATGAGTGATAACATACTCTCTCAAGAAGAGATTGAAGCGTTACTTCGAGGTGACGTAGGTGGAGAGGAAGATAATGCATCTCCCTCAGAACTAGCTGACGACGATCTCAATGATTTGTTAACAGACATGGAGAAAGACACATTAGGTGAAATTGGGAATATGTCTTTCGGAAGTGCGGCTACCGCTTTATCCGCTCTTTTAGGTCAAAAAGTAGAAATTACTACACCGACGACCACAGTTGTCAGTCGTGAGTCATTAGAAAGTGAATTTATTCAGCCTTATGTTGCTGTTAAGGTTGAATATACAGCAGGTTTGACGGGCGCTAACTTACTCGTCATTAAGAAGACAGATGCTGCGATTATTGCTGATTTAATGTTGGGTGGTGACGGGACAAAACCTGATCAAGAATTAAATGATATTCATTTAAGTGCTGTGCAAGAAGCGATGAATCAAATGATGGGAAGTGCAGCAACATCAATGTCTACTATTTTTAATAAAAAAGTTGATATTTCTCCACCTACGACGGATATTATGGACATTCAAAATGAGAAGGGGATTCAATTAATTCCGCAAAATGGGAAAATAATCAAAGTTTCATTCAATATTAAAGTGGGTGAATTGATTGATTCTGATATTATGCAACTCTTTGAAATGAACTTTGGAAAAGGTCTCGTTGCAGAGCTCGAGCATGTGATGTCTGGTGGGCCTTCTAAAACAATGAAAGAAGAGATGCCGTCTGTGAACTTCTCTACTCCGTTAGAGCAGCCAACACTAGAGTCAAAACCTTATCTAAATCAAACACCTATTCAACAAGTACCTAATTCGCAACAACAGCGACAGCAACAAGTCAATATTCAACAACCACAATTCGCTAGTTTTGACACACCGCAATTAAACAAAGATGAGCACCACAATTTAAACTTATTATTAGATATTCCGTTAGAAGTCACAGTAGAACTAGGTAGAACAACTCGGTCAGTGAAAGAAATATTAGAAATGTCGAGTGGTTCAATCATTGAACTTGATAAACTTGCTGGCGAGCCAGTGGATATTCTAGTGAATAATCGTAATATTGCAAAAGGCGAAGTTGTCGTGATTGATGAGAACTTTGGTGTGCGTATTACTGATATTTTGAACAAAGAAGATCGATTAAACAATTTACGTTAAGTATGTAGGAGGAAAATAACATGAGTAAAAAAATTCTAATTGTAGACGATGCCGCATTTATGCGTATGATGATTAAGGATATTTTAACGAAAAATGGGTTTGAAGTAATAGGAGAGGCTGCAAATGGGACACAAGCTGTTGAGAAATATTTTGAATTGAGCCCAGATCTAGTCACTATGGACATTACAATGCCTGAAATGGACGGGATTACTGCCCTTAAAGAAATCAAAGCTAAAGATGCATCTGCAACGATTATTATGTGTTCAGCAATGGGACAACAAGCAATGGTCATCGATGCGATTCAAGCAGGAGCAAAAGACTTTATCGTTAAGCCTTTCCAAGCTGACCGTGTAATCGAAGCAATTGAAAAAGCGTTAGGATAATTCCATGAAGCGAGTGATAAAATGGCTTCGTTTCACGTCTTTACTTTGTGTGCTATGGATGGCATGTCAGTTGCATCCCATTCCTACTCAGGCGGCTTCTCCAACAATTGCAGAGTGTGAAGAACAACCTGAGAAATGTGAAGAAATGAATGAACCAGTAGAGCAAACACCCCAACAACAGCAAGCTCCCTTAACAGAAGCAAAGAGTGCTCCCACACTTTGGACCTATATCAAAATGGTGTTTGCTTTTGCCTTTGTGATTGGGCTTTTATATGTCGTCGTGCGTCTAATGGGGAGAAAAAACCAACAATTCGGTAGTCAAAAATTGATGCGTAATTTAGGTGGAGTCTCTGTCGGACCTAATAAATCGGTCCAACTCATTGCCATTGGGAAGCAGTATTTTATTGTTGGAGTAGGAGATGAAGTTCGTTTACTTAAAGAATTAGTGACGGACGAAGAATTACAACAGCTACAGGAATTATTTGAAAAAGAGCAAGATACTAATTTTTCTATTAACACGAACCCATTAATCAATCAATGGAAAAAATGGACGGAACAGCGTACAAAGAAAACACAAAAGTCAACGAGCGACTCTTCTTTTGATTCTTTATTTGAACAAGAATTAAATAAAGTGAAACGCCAAAGAAACAATCATCTATCTAATTTTGTGAAAAGGGAGCATGAGAAAGATGAATGAATTTATGCAGTTTTTCTCAGAAAGTGATTCAACGAACGTTTCAACTTCAGTGAAGTTGTTATTGCTGATGACTGTGCTCTCTTTAGCACCAGCTTTATTGATTTTAATGACATCATTCACTCGAATCGTCATTGTTCTGTCATTTGTGAGAACGGCATTGGCTACGCAACAGATGCCACCAAACCAAGTGTTAGTTGGTTTGGCACTTTTTTTAACTTTTTTCATTATGGCACCTACGTTTAAAGAGGTTAATGAAATAGCATTGACACCTTTATTTGCAGAAGAAATTTCGATCGACGAAGCTTATGAAAAAGCCAGTTTACCGATTAAAAAATTCATGAGTAATCATACGAGACAAAAAGATTTAGATTTATTTTTACGTTATAACAAAGTAAAAGAAAAACCAACGACGATAGAAGAAATTCCCTTGACCATGATGGTTCCAGCCTTCGCTCTCAGTGAAATTAAAACGGCTTTTCAAATGGGATTTATGATTTTCATTCCATTTTTAGTCATTGATATGATTGTAGCCAGTGTTTTAATGTCTATGGGGATGATGATGTTACCGCCTGTTATGATTTCTTTACCTTTTAAAATTTTACTTTTTGTTTTAGTAGATGGCTGGTATTTAATTATTCAGTCGTTACTTCAAAGCTTCTAGATAAAGGAGGGTCTGTCCTATGACTCAAGAAATGATTATTACATTTGCTGAACGAGGCATAAGTGTGGTTTTATTAACTGCTGGTCCTCTTCTTATCATCGCTTTAGTGACTGGATTGTTAGTGAGTATTTTCCAGGCAACGACACAAATCCAAGAACAGACATTAGCCTTTGTTCCAAAAATTGTAGCGGTCTTAGTAGCCATTATTATTTTTGCACCGTGGATGTTAAATCATATCACGACTTTTGCGGGCGAGATTTTTCAAAATTTAGCTCGGTATATCGGGTGATTAGATGGAAGAATTGTTTAATTATTTGCCTGTTTTTTTACTGGTGTTTACGCGTGTGAGTTCATTTTTTGTGACGGCTCCTTTATTCTCCTATCGCACAATACCTGTTTGGCAACGTTTAGGCATCGGCTTAATACTCGCATTTATGTTGACTCCTATCTTAGGAGAAGCCGTGGCTCTTTCAATTGATGCTAGTTTTCCTTTATTGCTGATGAAAGAAGCGGTGTTAGGGATAGGTTTAGGAATGGTCGCTTTTATCATTATGTCAGCCATCCAAATTGCCGGAGGATTTATCGACTTTCAAATGGGTTTTGCAATTGCGAACGTGATTGACCCTCAAACAGGCGCACAATCTCCATTGCTAGGTCAATTTTTTAATGCAGTCGCTATGCTACTTCTGCTGGCTGTGAATGGTCATCATATGATATTAGATGGCATTTATTACAGTTATCAGTTTGTACCGATTGATCAATTATCTTTGGCTTTTGAATCGAGTTCTTTTGCGGAATTTTCGACGATTTTATTGGCTTCTGTATTCACGATTGCCTTCCAAATGGCGATTCCAGTAGTAGCCACATTATTTTTAGTAGACCTAGCATTAGGGATTACGGCACGTGCTGTTCCTCAAATGAATATCTTTGTTGTTGGGTTTCCAATCAAAATTACAGTCAGTTTTTTAGTGTTAGTCACAATGATTCCTGTAATGGTAACTTTGATACGAAAATTGTTTGAGTATATGGCAGTGTCCATGCGGGATTTTATGTTGATTTTAGGAGGCGGATGACATGCAATTACGGTTAGATTTGCAGTTCTTCGCAGGTGAAAAAACTGAAAAAGCAACTCCTAAAAAACGAGAAGATTCTCGAAAAAAAGGGCAGGTCCTTAAAAGTGCAGATGTCACGAGTGCACTAGTCATTTTAGCCGTATTTTTATTTTTGTTTTTTGCAGCTGCCTTACTAAGAGATCGCTTCTTCTTATTCTTTGAACATACCTTTACGCAATGGATTCACCGTGGACCGATTACGATGGATAATGCTCGCTTAATATACATAGAAGTGATTAAAGAAATGGCGGTTATTTTACTCCCTGTTTTTCTCGTGTCGATTATTGCAGGAGTAAGTGGGAATTTAATGCAGTTTGGCTTTTTATTTACGACAGAACCTTTAAAATTTGATTTAAAAAAGATTGATCCGATTAAAGGATTAAAACGTATTTTCTCTGTACGAGCACTAGTGGAGCTTTTAAAATCTGTATTGAAAATTTCGTTCATTGGTTCAGTGACAACGATGATTGTTGTTTTCAATATCGAAAAAGTATTGGGTTTAGCTTTTAAAACCCCAGCAGAAACGTTAATGACTGTTGCGCAATTAGTCGGTTTAATGGGTATAGTCGCGGCATTTGTATTGTTAACGATTGCTATTATTGATTATTTTTATCAGAAATATGACTATGAAAAAAACTTAAAAATGTCTAAGCAAGACATTAAAGATGAATATAAAAATATGGAAGGGGACCCTTTGATTAAGTCGAGAATTAAACAAGTTCAAAGGGAAATGGCGATGCGACGGATGATGCAAGAAATACCTGATGCGGATGTTGTCATTACTAACCCGACCCATTATGCCATTGCATTGAAGTATAAAGATGGTGAGATGGAAGCTCCCGTTGTGGTGGCAAAAGGCGTAGATTTTGTGGCGCAAAAGATTAAAATGATTGCGAATGAACATGAGGTCACCCTTGTTGAGAATCGACAGTTAGCTCGGGCAATGTACAGTGAAGTTGAGATTGGTGATGAAGTTCCTGAGCAATTCTTTAAAGCCGTCGCAGAAGTACTTGCCTACGTGTATCGAATGAAACGAAAAATATAAGTGAGATGAAAGGGAGGAAGACATGCAATTTAAAGATCTTGGAGTACTTGTAGCTGTAATAATGATTGTTGCAATGCTTGTTATTCCTTTACCTTCAGGGTTACTTAGCTTTTTAATTATTATTAATATTACATTGGGATTAATGGTCTTACTCACTGCCATGAATATGAAGGAAGCATTGGAATTCTCCATCTTCCCCTCACTCCTCTTATTATTAACTTTATTTCGATTAGGATTAAACGTTTCAACTACCCGTGCGATTTTAACACGTGGAGAGGCTGGGGGCGTAGTTGATACATTCGGTACGTTCGTAACAGGCGGAAACGTTGTTGTCGGTCTTGTCGTATTCGTTATTTTAATCATCATTCAATTTATCGTAATTACGAAAGGTTCGGAACGTGTTTCAGAAGTTGCGGCACGCTTTACGCTTGACGCGATGCCAGGTAAGCAAATGAGTATTGATGCGGATTTAAACGCAGGGATGATTTCAGAAGTACAAGCTCGTGAGCGCCGAGAAAAGGTAAGTAATGAAGCTGACTTTTACGGAGCGATGGACGGGGCTACGAAATTCGTTAAAGGGGATGCCATTGCAGGAATCATTATCGTTATCATTAACTTACTTGTTGGAATGATCATCGGTGTGGTTCAAATGGATTTAAGCTTTGCAGAATCTGCAGCTCGCTTCTCAAGGTTAACAGTGGGAGATGGGATTGTTTCACAAATTCCTGCATTGTTAATCTCTACTGCAACAGGGATTGTGGTAACAAGAGCAGCGTCAGACGGTAACTTAGGGACAGATATAACGGATCAATTATTAGGTCAACCGAAATTATTAAATGTGGCGGCAGTCACTATTTTCTTATTAGGTGTTTTTACACCTATCCATTTACTTTTAACAACTTCAATCGCAGCAGCATTAGCACTTGGGGCTTATATGATTAATCGTAAAGTGGAAGAAGACCCCGAAGAGTTATTAGAAATTGAAGAAGAAATTGAAACGGATGAGATGAAAAGTCCTGAAAGTGTCATTAACTTATTGAATGTGGATCCTATTGAATTTGAATTTGGCTATGGGTTAATTCCACTCGTTGACACGGACCAAGGTGGCGATTTACTCGACCGAGTAGTGATGATTAGAAGACAACTTGCCCTTGAGTTAGGGCTAGTCATTCCAGTCGTTCGTATTGTCGATAATATTCAATTACAACCGAATGAATACCGGATTAAAATCAAAGGAAATGAGATGGCCAAAGGAGAATTATTGCTGGATCACTACTTAGCAATGTCCCCTGGTGGTGATGATTCAATTGAGGGTATTGATACGATTGAACCTGCTTTCGGACTTCCTGCAAAATGGATCACGGAAGATACGAAAGAAGACGCAGAAATCCTTGGATACACGGTTGTTGACCCGCCAAGTGTGGTGTCGACACATTTAACAGAAATCATTCGAGCAAATGCAGCGGACTTATTAGGTCGTCAAGAAACAAAACAGTTGGTCGACCATATTCACGAAAGCTCACCAATCTTAGTCGACGAATTAACTCCGACGCCTTTATCTATTGGTGAAATTCAAAAAGTCTTAGCAAAATTATTGAGTGAAAAAGTATCCATTCGGAATTTGCCTATCATTTTTGAAACATTGGCTGACACATCTAAATACACTTCAGACTTAGATTTGCTGACGGAGTACTGTCGTCAATCTTTAGCTCGCCAAATCACCATGCAATATGCACCGAATGATGGAAGTGCACTTCAAGTGTTAACCGTGTCAGGTGGCGTTGAGAAATTAATGGCTGATCATATAGAACAAACAGAGCAAGGAAATTATCTTGCATTACCACCTGAGCAATCACAACAAATTTTAGAATCCATTGCACAAGTTATTGAACGAGTTGCGTTGATGGACCAGTCTCCTGTAATTTTATGTTCGCCAGCCATTCGAATGTATTTAAGACAAATTTCAGAAAGGTACTTCCCGCAGATTCCAATCTTATCTTATAACGAATTGGAAGCCTCAATTGAAGTACAAAGTATTGGAGTAGTGGATATCTAATGAAAACTAAAACATTTACTGCTTCTTCTATGGTTGAAGCAATGCGCCAAATACAAGCAGACTTTGGAGAGCGAGCGGTAATTATCCGCTCTTCTGTCAAGCAAACGAAAGGATTTTTAGGATTATTTAAAAAGAATATTGTAGAAGTTGTAGCCGGTGTAGAAGAATCTAGACCGGTTTCCTTGCATCCAAAAATGCTACCAGAAGGGATACAAAAGAGCAATCGTCCTGTTGTTCATGAGGATGAAGTATTACATGAAGTTCAAGAGTTAAAGCAATTGGTGAAACAATTAAATACAGAAAAGAATAAGTCGGAATTCCCTAAACCA
>JASLCF010000105.1 GCA_030146155.1 Savagea sp. | reverse complement strand
GAAAAAGAGGAGAAAACAGATGAATAACTCATCCGTTTTCTCCTCTTTTTAGGCACAAAACCATTTTCGTTTAGGCACAAATTAGGCACAAGGCACTTTTAACTTGTTTTTACACCCTAACGAAATACGATAGCACCAATACTTACAGCGTTTTTATCCGATTGAACCTTCCATCTCATAAGAAATTAAGCGGTTCATCTCTACTGCGTATTCCATTGGCAATTCTTTTGTGAATGGTTCAATAAAGCCCATTACAATCATCTCAGTAGCTTCTAATTCAGGAATTCCACGACTCATTAAATAGAAGAGCTGTTCTTCTGATACTTTAGAAACTTTAGCTTCATGTTCTAGCGAGATATTGTCATTCATGATTTCGTTATATGGAATCGTATCTGAAGTTGATTGATCATCCATAATCAATGTATCACATTCAATATTCGCACGTGCACCATCCGCACGACGTCCAAACTGAACAATTCCGCGATACGTTACTTTTCCACCATGATGTGAAATCGATTTTGATACAATCGTTGATGAAGTATTCGGTGCTAAATGAATCATTTTAGCGCCTGCGTCTTGGTGTTGTCCTTTTCCTGCTAGAGCAATAGAAAGGGTCATTCCACGAGCACCTTCACCTTTTAAAATGACAGCTGGGTATTTCATCGTTAATTTAGAACCAATGTTTCCATCTACCCATTCCATCGTACCGTTCGCATCTACAATCGCGCGCTTCGTTACTAAGTTGTATACGTTATTCGCCCAGTTTTGAATCGTTGTATAACGGCAGTATGCATCTTTCTCAATGAAGATTTCTACAACCGCTGAGTGTAATGAATTTGTCGTATAAACAGGAGCTGTACAACCTTCTACATAATGCACACTAGCTCCTTCATCTACAATAATCAATGTACGCTCAAACTGACCCATATTTTCAGAGTTAATACGGAAATAGGCTTGAAGAGGCGTTTCTACTTTGACACCAGGAGGGACATAGATAAATGATCCACCTGACCAAACCGCTGAGTTGAGTGCAGCAAATTTGTTGTCTGTATTTGGAATGACTTTACCCCAATACTTTTTGAATAACTCTTCATTTTCTTTCAAAGCAGAATCTGTGTCTTTAAACACAATACCTAGATCCTCTAAATCTTCTTTCATATTATGGTAAACGACTTCAGATTCATATTGAGCAGAAACCCCTGCTAAATATTTTTGTTCTGCTTCAGGGATACCTAGCTTATCAAAAGTACGTTTGATTTCTTCTGGTACCTCATCCCATGAGCGTTCTGTTCCTTCAGAAGGTTTAACATAATACGTAATTTCATCAAACTTTAATTCATTCAAATCGCCGCCCCATTGTGGCATTGGTTTTGAGTAGAAAATGTCTAATGATTTCAAACGGTAGTCTAACATCCATTCAGGTTCTTCTTTCATGCGTGAGATTTCTTCAACGATTTCTCGTGTCAATCCACGTTCTGAGCGGAATACAGATACGTCTTTATCGTGGAAACCATATTTATAATCGCCGATATCCGGCATTTTCTTAGTCATCCTAACTCCTCCATTCTATTTTTCTTCTTGTACGCCTTTTTCCAACGCTTTCCAAGCTAATGTCGCACATTTAATACGTGCTGGGAATTTTGCCACACCGGAAAGTGCCTCAGCATCATCGAACTCGATATCTTCGTCTACTTCATTCCCTAACATCATTTCAGAAAAATTCTTCGCATAATGCAATGCTTCTTCCACCGACTTGCCTTTGACAAGCTGAGTCATCATCGAAGCAGATGCCATTGAGATTGAACACCCTTCTCCTTCGAATCGAGCTTCAGCGACTTTGTCATCTTCTACACGCATCGTTAAGTGAATCACATCACCGCAAGTTGGATTGTTCATGTCTACAGTGATACTGTCTTCTTCTAAAATCCCTTTATTTTTAGGATTTTTATAATGATCCATAATCACAGAGCGATACAATTGGTCTAATTTATTTTGATTCATTCGAAATACTCCTTTGCCATCTGAAGTCCTTCCACCAAGCGATCTACATCTTCTTTCGTATTATACAAGTAGAAGCTGGCTCTCGCAGTTGCTGATTGTTCTAACCACTTCATAAGAGGCTGTGCACAATGGTGACCTGCCCGAATAGCAATCCCTTCCATATCTAGGGCAGTTGCTAAATCATGTGGGTGCACTTGTTTCAGATTAAATGTAATCAGACCCGCTCGGCGTTTAGGATCAAGTGGTCCGTATAATTCAATCCCCTCGATTTGGGACATTTTTTCGATTGCATAAGCAACGAGTTCTTGTTCATGAGTTGCAATTTGTTCTAACCCGATTTCTTCTAGGAAATCAATTGCAGCACCCAAACCGACAGCACCTGCAATAATAGGTGTTCCCCCTTCAAATTTCCAAGGGAGCTCTTTCCAAGTTGAATCATGTAAGCCAACAAAATCAATCATTTCTCCACCAAATTCAACGGGCTCCATTTGTTCTAAAAGCGCTCGTTTGCCATAGAGCACACCAATCCCAGTCGGTGCAGCCATTTTATGACCTGAAAATGCTAGGAAATCACAATCCATTTGTTGGACGTCGATTGTCATATGAGGCGCAGCTTGTGCAGCATCGACAACCATTACCGCACCGTGTTCATGTGCAATCTCAGCAATTTCCTTCACTGGATTGATTGTTCCCAGAACGTTTGAAGCATAAGCTACAGAAACAATTTTTGTACGTTCAGTGACCTGTGCACGAACTGCATCTAAGGTCATCTGGCCATCTTCAGTTAACTCAATGTATTTTAAAGTTGCTTTTTTAGCTTTTGCGACTTGTTGCCAAGGAATGATATTCGAGTGATGTTCCATATAAGAAATCACAATTTCATCACCTTCTTGAACATGAGCAAGTCCGTAGCTTTGAGCAACTATGTTCAATGCAGTTGTTGTTCCTCGTGTAAAGATAATTTCAGCCGCTTCATTGGCATGAATGAAACGACGAACTTTTTCACGAGCTCCTTCATAGGCATCTGTCGCTAAGTTTCCTAGCGTGTGTACACCTCGGTGAACATTCGCATTTGTTGTCTCATAATAACGTGAGACAGCATCAATAACGACTTGTGGCTTTTGACTCGTTGCCGCACTGTCTAAATAGACAAGTGGTTTGCCGTTGACTTGTTCATTTAAAATGGGAAATTGTTCGCGAATCGTTGAATTTAACATTAGCGCACTTTCCTTTCAATGACCTCCGTCAATTGCTTCTTAACACCCTCGATTGGCAATTTGCTAACCACTGGCTCTAAGAATCCGTGAATGACGAGGCGTTCTGCTTCTTCTTGAGAGATTCCACGGCTCATTAAATAATACAGTTGTAGCGGATCTACTCGACCAACTGACGCTGCGTGACCTGCTGTAACATCATCCTCGTCAATGAGTAAGATAGGGTTCGCATCTCCACGTGCCTTTTCACTTAGCATTAGAACACGTGATTCTTGCACTGCATTCGCACGAGTTGCTCCTTTTAAGATTCGACCAATCCCGTTAAAGATTGAAGTTGTCGCATCTTTCATTACACCGTGTTTCAAAATAAAGGCATCTGTATCCAAACCAATATTGACAATATCAGTAGTGAAGTTTTGTTTTTGATCTCCACGGCCAATCGTAACCATTTTGAAATCACTTGAAGAATTATCTCCGACTAATTGTGTAATATTTTCTGCAATCGTATCTGAATCGTTCATTAATCCAAGTGCCCATTCAATACGAGCATCTCTACCCGTGTAACCACGACGTGCAGTATATGTTGTGAATCCTTTAGCTAATACATCTACAGCTCCAAATACCACTTTGGCATTGTCTAACGCAACAACTTCTGAAATTGTATTGGCTAAACCTTTTGCTTCTTCAACAGTTGATAAATAGTTTTCTACATAAGTCACTGAGCTACTTTCATCTGCTACTACTAACGTATGGTTAAATA
>JASLCF010000086.1 GCA_030146155.1 Savagea sp. | reverse complement strand
CGTTTCGGCATACGCGTTCAGCAGGGCGGACGGCAATCCTCCTCGACAGGTGAGTGTTGGCTATGACTAAGTATTGGCGTCTGCGGGGTATCGCCTGATCCGCTAAATCCTGCCTGAGTCGATGCCTGCACTCCAAGCAAAGTATTGTCTTATAAATGTTGTGAAGATGAAGTGGCACCTGTTCAGTTGGTGGAGTAAGACAAAGTTAGTTGCATCTTTTTAATCAATTGAGGGAAAGATATACAAGCACGCAACACCATTCCATCTATTCACACCGCCAGAGCGTGAGTGGCACACTTACGTTGTGTGTATCTTCGTTAAAGGCATATTCATTTAATTTGATGACACCAATTTCAACCTAAAATGTGACTGGCCACTTTATATCGCTAGTAGAAGATTCAAACTTATCTCGACTATCAGTTCGCAAATTCGGAGTGGGTTTGGAATTAGTTTTTCTTCCTTGTCAGGTGTTGCTGGAAATGATTCTGTGTTGCGATCAGGAGGAGATGGAGGGGGAGTCAATTATAGATGTATCTCTTTTGTGAATCGCTGTTTTTAAAAAAGACTCAATTGTTCATCAAGAGTTCATCTACTTATCAAATGAAAACTGTTACAATAGAAAAAAGGATACAGCTGATGAAACAAAAATAAGGAGTGGCAGGATGAATAAAAAATGGATGCTCGTCATTGTACTGAGCTTATCGTTTCTACTAGGCGCATGCGGGTCGAAAACGACGGATGCAGAGAAAAACAAAGAGATTTTTTCAGACATGATGGAAGTGATGGCTACTTATAAAAGTTTGTACAGTACGATTTATGTCGATCAATTGATGAAAGAATCGGATGAACTCGAAGAGAAACAAATTAAAACAAAAGCAAATATTCACTTAACAAAAGAACCTTTCACTCTTCATCAAACCATTGAAATTGATACAGGTAAAGGAAAATCCGATGTCGCGGAGGAAGAGGTTTATATTACAGAAGAAGGAATGTTTGTTGATAGCGGAGAGGGTTGGGTTAAACTACCCGCTGAACTACACGAAATTTTAATGGCGAGTGGAGACAACGTGCATGCAGAGGTCGATTTAGAAATGTTTAAAACGGTCGCTCCCAAGATGACATTAGAAGAAAAAGTGGACGAATACATCCTTAGTTATAAAACAAAAGATAAGGATCAAGATGAACTGTTAATGAAGCATACAGCAGCATTAAGTATTGCAGGTCGTTTTCAATTGGAAGAAGAAGTCGCATTTGATCATGTGGATGTCGAATATTTAAAAGTTGAGTTTTACATCGATAAAGAAACAAAACAGCTGAAATTTTATAATCTAGATTTAGAAATGCAATTAACCTATGAAGATTTAGACTTGCACATGGTGCAGCATACAGAATCAGAATTAACCAAAATGAATGAACTAGAGCCTGTTCAAGTTCCTGAAGAAATCTTAAAAAATGCAGAAGAATTATAGTCAATCACTCCTTCAATCTACTCGTCGATTGAAGGAGTGATTTTTTTGAATACCATTCAACTTCAATTAAAGAATCGAGAATTGAACATTTCCCGAGCAATAATAAAATAATTGATAATGATTTTCAATTAAGGGTTGACGACAAGGTGCAAATTCGTTATGATAAATTTGCAACGTGATGATAATGATTATCAATTAGATGAGAAACGACTTTTCATCATGTGTTCTATCCTTTACAATACGCTTTGATTGAATTGAGACTCATCCATTCATTCTGAAACCACTCTAGAGGTGACTGGTAGATTGCAGGCTATCAGGTAGAAAGAATAGATTGAGAACGATAAAAGAGAAGCTGAAAGTATAGAAAGGAATTCGATTCGACGACAAAGCATTCTTTAGCCGGCGCGCTTACGTTGAATGATTCTGATAGAGGATGAAGAAAAGGGCGCTCATTCGCTTTTTCTCGTTGCTTCAATTGGATGAAACGTTTGGACTGATAAAGGGGCAAGTCGCAATTGTCAAAATAATTCCTCTCTTTAAATGGACGTGTAGGCACACCCAAAGCAGAAAGAAGAAGGAGTTCGTTTGTTACTTGCCTCAAAAAGAATAAACGTTCAACAAGAAAAAGGATTGAAAAATTAAGATTATCTGATAGACTAGCTTTAGGTGTTATGAATGAGAATCATTATCATTTTTAGAAAATGATGCTTTTTCCAGCCCTCTTTCACGTCTATCCATTAATAAAACTTTTACGAAAGTAAGGAGAGAATGAAATGAAAAAGTTCCAACTAGCGTTTTTAACTGCACTTTTAGTTCTTGTATTAGCAGCGTGCTCAAGTTCAAAAGGTGAAACAGATCAACAATCGAATGAAGGTTCAAAAGATAAAGAAGATACACCGAAAGTAGAAACAGTAGAGATTACAGATGCGCAGGGTAAAGTAACAGTTCCAGTAAATCCTGAACGAGTAGTTGCATTAGATAACCGCACATTCCAAACATTGGAAGATTGGGGAATTAAATTAGCAGCGGCTCCAAAGCCAATCATGCCTACAAGTTTATCTTATGTAAATGATGAAGCTGTTAAAGATATCGGTAACCACAGAGAACCTAATTTAGAAACAATCGCGGCAGTAGACCCACAATTAGTAATCGTTGGTCAACGTTTTGCAAGCTATTATGAAGAAATTAAAAAATTAGTACCTAATGCTGTAGTGATTAATTTAGATATCGACGTTTCTGAAAATGCCGATAAACCAGGCGAGAATTTTGTGAATGGATTGAAAGACGCAACAATGACATTAGGTAAGATTTTTGATAAAAATAAAGAAGCTGACCAATTAGTAGCTGATTTTGATCAAGCGATTGCAGATGCAAAAGAGGCATACAATCCAGAAGAAACAGTAATGAGTGTAATCGTTTCAGGTGGAACAATTGGTTACTCAGCACCAGGAAATGGACGTGTATGGGGTCCGATGTATGAGATTTTCGGTTGGACACCAGCATTAGATGTAGCAGATACGACATCAGATCACCAAGGAGATGAAGTTTCTGTAGAAGCAATTGCACAGAGTAACCCAGACTGGATTTTTGTTCTTGATCGTGATGCGGCAGTTTCCTCAGCGAAAGATGCAGTACCCGCACAAGACGTCATTGATAATTCACCAGCGCTTCAAAATACAAAAGCAATTGTTGAAAAGAACTTAGTTTATGCACCAAATGATACGTATACGAATGAATCTATTCAGACTTACATTGAATTATTCCACACTTTAAAAGATACATTGTCTAAATAGTTCAAAAGGAGTTTTAACCTGTGCCTAACAATATGCCAGCTGGGGTCGATGTTATTCATCGACCTCAGCTTTCTACACATAATAAAATATGGACGAAATCCTTTATATTTGCGGTATTCGTAGTACTTGTTTTAGTCGTGATTTCTTTGTTCACAGGAGTTTATGATATACGTGGGCAAGAAGATGGCTGGGAGATGTTTTTCATTACACGTATCCCGAGAACGGCTGCACTTATTTTAACAGGGGCTGCGATGTCCATGGCAGGTCTAGTCATGCAACTCATTACACAGAACCGGCTCGTCGAACCAACGACGACGGGGACGATTGAGTGGGCGGGGTTAGGTCTTCTTTTTGTCTATTTAATTTTCCCGGCCCCTACTTTATTAATGCGTATGACTGGCGCTATCATCTTTTCATTCATTGGAACAATGGTCTTTTTCTTGTTTTTAAGAAGAGTGAAATTGAGTTCTTCGTTAATCGTTCCAATTATTGGTCTCATGTTAGGAGCAGTGATTTCTTCTGTATCAACCTTTTTAGGATTGATGTTCCAAATGACACAAAACATTGAAAATTGGTTTATTGGCTCATTTGCTCCAATGCAAGTGGGGAGATATGAATACTTGTGGTTGATTATTATTGTGACAGTTCTCATTTTTATATTTGCTAACCGTTTAACATTAGCTGGATTAGGGGAAGATGTTGCAAAAAGTCTAGGTGTGAATTACAATCTTTTAATTTTCTTTGCAACAGGGATGATTGCTTTGGCAGTGGGAATTGTTGCAGCAGTTGTCGGCAATTTACCTTTCTTAGGCTTGATTGTCCCCAATATTGTTTCGATGTTTAGAGGCGATAATTTAAGGACCAATTTACCTTGGGTATGTGTAATAGGGATGGGTACGATTACAGCTGCAGATATTCTATCCCGTACAATTATCAAGCCATTCGAAGTGCCTGTGTCCTTAATTTTAGGAACAGTGGGCGCGATTGTCTTTATAATGATTTTATTAAGTCAAAGAAAGCCAAGGAGGGTGAGATAACATGCAGTCACTAGATCAAGGGTCTACCGGTTATCCGTCTACAGACGACTCCCTTCGTAATAAAAAAAGAACAGCCAAAGCTTTTCGTATGTCAAAAGAGCAAAGAAGATACTGGATTTTATTACTCACTTTACTCGGCTTGAGTGTGTTCTTTTCATTAGGCTTGCTTTTATATAATAATCCCGTATCAATAGATTCACCTTCTTTTATTCCGATTGTAACGAGACGAGTAGAGTCATTGATTGCCATGTTGATTGCGGCGGCCTGTCATGGGTTGGCAACAGTCGCTTTCCAATCGATTACGAATAATAAAATCATCACGCCTTCTCTTTTAGGGTTTGAAGCTTTATATTCAACAATTCAAACCAGTACAATTTTCTTCTTTGGTGCAGGCGCGTTGATTAATTTTAGTGGGACAGGTTCATTCTTATTTCAAGTGGTCGTCATGGTCATGATGAGCTTGATTTTATATGGATGGTTGCTCTCCGGAAAATATGGTAATCTACAGTTAATGTTACTCGTAGGAATTATTATTGGAACGGGGTTAAACTCGGTTTCAACATTTATGAGACGTGTGCTTGCCCCTTCAGAATTTGATATTCTGCAGGCGAGATTATTTGGATCTGTGAACAATGCGGATGCAGCTTATTTTCCAATCGTCATTCCAATCGTTGTTATTGTGGCCTTTCTACTATTCCGCCACTCTTCAAGATTAAACGTTCTTGCATTAGGACAGGGAGTAGCCGCGTCATTAGGAATGCGTCCACGCTTGAATACGATTTATATTTTAATTTTAATTGCAATCTTAATGTCTGTTTCAACGGCTCTAGTTGGTCCACTCACGTTCTTTGGTTTTCTAGTCGCGACACTCAGCTATCAAGCGGCGCCAACCTATGATCATAAATACATATTCCCTATGGCTTTAGCTATTGGATTTGTTATTTTAACAAGTGCGTACTTCTTTATGTATCACGTGTTCAATGCACAAGGAGTCGTATCTGTCGTCATCGAATTATTTGGTGGAATTATCTTTTTAGTTGTTATTTTAAGGAAGAGGTCACTATGATAAAAATTATAAACGCTAAAAAACAATATGCAGAAACAGTGAAGATAGGTCCCTTGGATATTGAAATTCCAAAGGCTGGATTTACTTCTTTGATTGGTCCTAACGGTGCTGGTAAATCAACGACTTTAATGATGATTGGTCGATTACTCGATATGGATGAAGGCCAGATTGAAGTAGCAGGCATGGATGTAGCTCATACAAAGTCTAAAGATTTAGCCAAAGTATTGACGATTTTACGTCAAGAAAACCACTTTGTGACTCGTCTAACCGTTCGTCAACTTGCTGGTTTTGGTCGTTTTCCTTATTCAAAAGGTCGCTTAACGACTGAGGATGAAGCGATTATCTCCAAGTATATTGATTTTTTAGACTTAACTGCACTAGAAAATCGTTATTTAGATGAATTGTCGGGCGGTCAACGCCAAAGGGCTTATGTTGCGATGGTGTTATGTCAAGAGACGGAATATGTATTGTTAGATGAACCCTTAAATAATTTAGATATTGCACGTTCAGTACAAATGATGTCTTACTTAAGACATGTTGCTAATGAATTTGGACGTACGATTTTAACGGTAATGCATGACATTAATTTTGCTGCCCAATATTCAGATCGAATTTGTGCGATGAAGGATGGACAGATTGCAGCTTTTGGAACAGTTGAAGAAGTCATGAAACCGGAGATTCTTACAGACATCTTTGAAACTCAGATTGATATTATCGAGGGTCCTAAAGGGCCGATTGCGATTTATTAGATTGACAAAACTGAATTTGTTATAGACACTTTGTAGCATACACAAAGTGTCTTTTTTGAGGAGGAAGAGAAATGAAGTGGGAAACACTCCTATATCGACGAATGTTGAAACAAGCAGAGCCTGAGGATTATGTGACATTCGCTATTTTAGCCATGCAACAAGGCTGTGAACAGGAAGAAGTGGTCCAGCTAGCGTGCTTGGATTTTATTCAACCTTTAAATGCATTTGAAGTCGAAGAAGCATTTCTACACGTAGTAGAAGCTACTATTTTTCCAGTACTGACAAGAGAGGAAATCGTCAAAGGATATATCAAAGATCAACTCGAGCAACTCAAAAGAAAGTATAACTATTCTCAATTTCAACGTGTGAGTCAGTGTCTGAGAGAAGAAGATTATTTAGATGAATTGGCCAAAGAATGGTATCGACTAGACGAAGAGATTGAAGAAATGGAAGTTGGAGACAATCAAAGAGGGTGCACCTCCTCTGAAATTGCTCAAATCGCAAAAAGACAAATTGAAAAGATATGGCAACAATTTTTTGGAGTAAGAGATTTTGAAAAGTTGACTGGAAAAACAATTCATCAAATGCAATGTGAAGAAAATACCTTGGTACTCTTCATCGAGCAATGGCAATTGACAGTACGAGCGGCTTGGCATTTAACTACAGCAAATGAATGGGTGCTAGGCAATGAGGATGAAGAGGCATTCGAACGATGTAAACAAGCCATTGAGAATGAAATGATTACTCATATCTATGTTGCACCAAAGGGTCGAACAGCGATGTTTACAATCGGTCCTTATGAATGGCATCTTTTTCAAGTGACTCAAGAACCCGCTTGGACGCTTCAACAATCACAATAAATCCCGCGAATGATTAGCAATTCGCGGGATTTATTTTAAAATTGAGCCACATCATGATACGCTTTGGTTTGTTCCATCTGTTTACGAGCAAATGGACAAAGTGGAATGATTTTTTTATTTTCAGTTCGTGCCAATGCTACGACCTGTTGAACGAGTAAATCTCCTACCCCTTGTCCTCGTAGTTCGTCAGAGACAAAGGTATGGTCAATAATGAGACGGTCAGCACCGGTAGGAACATAATGTATTTCCGCAATGTTTTTTTCTTCGGATTCACCTACATAAAATTTTTGCTTTCCTTGTTTAATTTCTACCATTATTTTAAACCTCCTTTGATTTTGAAAAGCATTGATGCGTGTTATCACAAAATGGTTTATTGTCAGAGTCACCACAACCACATAGCGTTGCACGTTTCACCTGTAGTTGTTGATCTCCCTGTTGTAGAAGCATCTCTCCATGGGCAAGAAGTAGATTGTTATTCAAGAAAGTGAGCGTTGGAGGCGCAGGTGCGATTTCTTCTGCTTTTCCATCTTTTCTTACATAAGTTAATGCACCACTTGGACATTTTTCAATCACTGTCGCAATTTCGTCGGCATCTGCATGCTCAGGTTGAATCCATGGTCGATTCTTGACATCAAAGACAAGAGGTAAGCCTTTTACGCATTCAGCCGCATGTAGACATCTTTTGGCATCAAAACGAACTTCAATTTCTTCATTAGCATATGCTCTGTATTCCGTGTTCATTCTTATCACTCCTTAGCCATTTTCAAATAGATACTTTGAATTCTAGATAGATTAACTGATTTCCTTTTTAATGTCAATTGAGAAGGGTTTTATCGAAGAGACAAATGGGAGGAGAACTCTTTTAAAAGTCTAAAGGGATACCTCTTTTTCCTTTGAGCATTTGAATAGCGGTCTCTAGAAAACATAAAATGGTAGAGCGTAAATCAATGAACCATTGCATTAAAAAAGTGTGTGCAATGCATTTAAAATGTAGTATCATTGAGTAGTCAGGTGACAAGACAGTTGAAGGGATGAAGAGAATGGCACAAACAAAATCAATTTCAAATAAAAAACTACTTGGGATTTCAGGAACAGCTTGGATGTTTGATGCAATGGACGTTGGGATTTTATCCTTCGTGATTGCGGCAGTTGCAATAGAGTGGAATCTGACCTCTACAGAAGCAGGTTGGATTGGGAGTATGAATTCAATTGGAATGGCTGTTGGAGCATTCGGCTTTGGCTTATTGGCAGATCGTATCGGTCGAAAACAAGTGTTTATGATTACGCTTGTTTTATTTTCAGTTGCGAGTGGTTTATCTGCATTTGCAACAGGGTTAACCGTGTTTTTAGTCTTACGCTTTTTTGTAGGTGCAGGATTAGGTGGAGAACTACCTGTTGCTTCTACACTTGTTTCCGAAAGCGTTGAAGCACATGAAAGAGGAAAGATGGTTGTTTTGTTAGAAAGTTTTTGGGCAGCGGGTTGGTTAATTGCGGCACTTATTGCTTATTTTGTCATTCCCGATTACGGTTGGCGAGTAGCATTACTGCTGACAGCTCTTCCTGCTTTTTATGCAATTTATTTACGAAAAAACTTACCGGATTCGCCTAAATTCGAAGGGATAAATAAAGAAAAAACATCTGTGTTCAACAACTTACGTCTTGTTTGGTCAAAAAAATATGCCAAAAGAACACTCATGCTATGGATAGTTTGGTTCACTGTTGTCTTTTCATATTACGGAATGTTTTTATGGTTGCCGAGCGTCATGATGGGAAAAGGATTTGATATGATCCAAAGTTTCGGCTACGTCTTACTGATGACATTGGCACAATTGCCTGGGTATTTTACGGCCGCTTGGTTAATCGAACGCGCAGGGCGTAAGTTTGTTTTATCGACGTATTTATTTGGGACGGCTTTATCCGCTTTACTTTTTGGAATGGCGACAACGGGGCCGATGCTATTATTATTTGGGGCATTGTTATCTTTCTTTAATTTAGGGGCATGGGGAGCATTGTATGCTTATTCACCGGAACAATATCCAACGGCTATTCGTGCAACTGGTTCAGGTATGGCAGCGGCAATTGGTCGTGTAGGAGGCATTTTCGGTCCATTATTAGTAGGGTCAATGCTAGCTAGTGATTATACGTATGGAACGATTTTTAGTGTGTTTTGCGGCGCGATTTTAATAGGGATCATCGCTCTGCTTCTATTAGGAACTGAAACGAAACAAATTGAATTAGAGTAAAGAGTGAACAAGATTGTCTAGTAAGGAGAGGCTACTGAAAAGTCATCATCCCATGGATTGACATGCCAAAAGGATGCTTATTACAATCCATAACAACTCTACTTTTTAAGTCTTTCAATCCAACAACTACAGCGATTCATTTTCGATACAATTGAAAATGAATCGCTGTTTTATAATACTCCTTTTGATTTCAAATGCATGTGGTTGATTGGAGTAAAAGTTGTTTTTTAAGTTGAATGTGAAACTTTTAAAAGCAGTTTTCGTAAAGTGAGGTACACTAGTAAAAAGAATGTATAAAATAACAGTTGAGAAGAGAGGGAAAAAAGTGACAACAGAACAACAACCCACCATGAGCTCAAAGGAGTTCTTTCATTTTTTAAAGCAACTCAAATGGCCAATAGGACTGACGCTTCTGGCATTGTTCTTAGCTATTCTTCAAACAGGGGCAAGTTTGGCAGTTCCTTTGTTAACAAAAGGCTTAGTGGATTCATTCAGCACAGCTCATTTCACTTGGTCAACAGTCGCTTTTTTAGTCGTATTATTTTTAATACAAGCGATAGCGGGCGGAATTTCTTATTATTTATTAGCTTATCTAGGAGAAACGTTAGTGCAAGATGTGAGAGAAAAAGTGTGGCAACACGTTTTACATCTCCCAATTGAATTTTATGATGCGACAGAAACAGGAGAGACAATGAGTCGAATCACGCAAGATACGACGGTCATCAAATCATTAGTCACAGATCATTTTGTATCGTTTATTACAGGTATTATTTCCATCGTAGGTGCTGTGATTATTTTGCTGTTTTTGGATTGGAAAATGACACTCATTATGCTTGTTAGTGTGCCCGTCAGTATGCTCATTATCTTCCCATTAGGTAAGATGATGAGTAAAGTGGCAAGAGCAACACAGGCTGAAATGGCGAACTTTTCTGGTCACTTAGGACGCACACTTGGCGATATACGATTAGTCAAAGCTTATAGAGCTGAAACGATTGAACAAGAAAAAGGAAGTCGAGCGATTCGGTCCTTGTTTGGGTACGGTTTGAAGGAAGCTAAGATTCAAGCCATTGTTTCCCCGTTAATGATGTTAACGATGATGGGGATGTTAATTGTCGTATTTGGTTACGGCGGAGCACAAGTAGCACAAGGTCATTTATCTGCAGGAACTTTGGTAGCCATTTTATTTCTATTATTTCAAATTATGATGCCTTTTGGACAGATGGCTCATTTCTTTACTGCGTTTCAAAAAGCAGTAGGGGCTACAGAACGCATTCAAACTATCCTAAAAATCCCTGTAGAACAAGAGCAAGGAGAGATTCTTTCTCAACAAGGAGAAATTGCCTTTGAACAGGTTACTTTCGGATATGAAGAAGGTCAGCCGATTTTAAAAGGGATTGACTTCACAGCAAAACCAGGGACAGTCACAGCTTTTGTAGGACCTAGTGGAGGTGGGAAAACGACTACATTTTCTTTGATTGAGCGTTTTTATGAACCGACGAGTGGCCGCATTACCTTTGCAGGCCAGCCGATTCAAACGATTCAATTGAGGGATTGGCGTTCTAAAATAGGCTATGTTTCTCAAGAAAGTCCTTTAATGAATGGATCTATTCGAGATAATATTGCTTATGGATTAACTAACATTCCACCTGATGAACAAATTGAAGCGGCCGCACGTTCGGCAAATGCTCTTGAATTTATACAGCAATTGCCTGAGGGTCTAGACACATTTGTAGGAGAAAGAGGGATGAAATTATCAGGAGGTCAACGACAAAGAATCGCGATTGCCCGTGCGTTACTACACAATCCTGAGATTTTATTACTGGATGAAGCGACGTCCAATTTGGATAGCGGTTCAGAGGCACATGTCCAAGAAGCATTACAAGTTTTAATGCGTGGGAGAACGACTTTTATGATTGCCCATCGTTTGTCTACCATTATTCATGCGGATCAACTTATTTTTATTGAGCAAGGTGAAATTACAGGTAGAGGGACACATGAAGAATTGTATGCGACTCATGAAAAATACCGTGCATTTGCAGAAGGCCAGGGACTAACTTTCGAATAAATTTAAAAAAGAGACAACGCTTACAGTCGCATGGCTTAAGGGTTGTCTTTTTTTGTTAATTTCGTCGATTCAACCATAAATTCCCTGAAAAAATATTGAGATAGTGATAAGATAAAGATTCGGATATTTTTTAAACTGTATCAATTGGAGGATTTTTTATGTTACGAATATTAAAAATTGCAAGTGCTTTCATCGGCGTTATTGTCGGAGCAGGTGCTGCATCTGGAAGAGAGATTGTACAATATTTTACGAGTTTTGGAACAATGGGTACGATGGCAGCTATCGTGGCGACTGCTCTCTTTGCTTTTTTAGGGATGCAACTCGTTCGACTAGGAAGCCGATTAAAAGCGAAGAACCACAAAGAAGTAATTTATAAAATTAGTGGAAAAACGTTAGGTACTATTATTGATTGGATTATTGTTTTGACTTTATTTGGGGTAGGAATTGCGATGGTCGCTGGAGCAGGCGCTAATTTACATCAACAATTCGGTATTTCACC
>JASLCF010000053.1 GCA_030146155.1 Savagea sp. | reverse complement strand
TACTTGATGGTTGTGGTTTTGGTTCTGGCTTTGGCTCTGGCTTTGGCTCAGGTTTTGGTTCTGGCTTTGGCTCAGGTTTTGGCTCAGGTTTTGGTTCCGGTTTTGGTTCCGGTTTTGGTTCTGGCTTCGGTTCTGGTTTTTCTACCTCTTCTTTTGGAGGGGTAGTTGGCGTTGGACTTGGTTTAACATTGACAATATTTTCTTTCTCTTTGTCCTTTTCTTCTTGTTTTTTCTTTTCATCCTCAGCACTTTGGACAATTTTAGGTGGTTGATCATTCTCACTTTTATACGTATACAAGTCTACAGCAATATAAATAATAATTCCTAAAGGGATTAAAGAAAGTAGAACAAGTAAAATATTAATAAGTGAATGATCGCCACGCTTATTCTTACCTCGATTTTTATGAACAATTGAGCGAGAAGGTAAATCTTCTACACGGTCGCTTTCAACATCAACCTGTTGCTTCTCTTGTTCAAATTCATTATTTAAATCATCTTTGCTCATATTCATTCTCCTATCAATATGATATGGTGCGCGAAAAAGTAGTGCACTTATTAGTTTCGACTAGAGTAATAACTCTTTTAGTCTTTCTTCATAGTTTACCATATTTTCTACGGTCTGCATTGTTTTTTTCGGTTTTATTTCAAGTGTATGACAATGGTTACAGCAATAATTAGGACGTTCGTCTAGTTTTTCGCCATTCAATTGTAACAATACTTCACGATAACACTTGGAAGTAGCAACATAAGCTTTTATTTTGGCTAGTTGTTCAAAGCGAAGACGCTCATTAGCAGTGAACTGCTCAAGTGTATGTTGTAGTGAATAATGTTGTTTAAAAAATTGAAGGACTTCATATGTCGATTCTGAATAACCAAACAAGGATTGAAACTCTTCCAAAGTATACTTTTGTTCATAAAACCGTTTAATCAACTCAGGGGGTAACAAGTGATGCGTAATAAATGACGTCGCTGCGTTTGAATCGGTTGCATCTAAAAACAAAGCAGCATGTGCAATTTCTCCATCTCTCCCTGCACGCCCTATTTCTTGTAAATAATCTGAAAAGGTTAAAGGCAAATGATCATGAATGACCACTCTTACATTTCTTTTATCAATGCCCATCCCAAAAGCACTTGTTGCACAGATCCAGTCTAATTGGTCAATCATAAATTGTTGTTGAATATGTGAACGGTCTTGCATTTCCATTCCACCATGGTAACTTGCTGAACGAATGCCTTGTTGTAACAAATGATTCCCCCACCATTCAGCCTGTTTTCTAGTCCGCGTATAAAGAATACCAGGTCCCTGAATTTGATGAACATAATGAGTAATTGCCTCTATCTTTTCTTCAACTTGTTCTATCTGCAAATAAATCGTATCTCGGTCAACAGGTTGGCGAAATTGTTGCGGCCTTTTTAATTGCAGTAGTGTTATGATTTCTTGAGTGGTTTGTTCATTGGCTGTCGCCGTCAATGCTAAGACAGGTGGGCGAGTTTCTAATTGGTTAAGCCACTGCCCCATTCTCAAATAATCTGGCCGAAATTCTAATCCCCATTCTGACACACAATGAGCTTCGTCAAAAGCGATTAAGCCATAAGTTAGTTGACGTAGAACTTTTGAAAAAACACTCCTCACTAAAATTTCAGGAGACACGAAGATAAAACGGTACGTATGTAAAGTAGATAAAATAACAGTTCTTTCTTCTCTAGTTAACGCTGACGTTAAAGCAATCACTCGCTTTTCCCCGCGCGCTTTAATTCGCCGTACTTGATCCTCCATTAATGAGACTAAAGGAGAAATCACTAGCACACTTTGATTCAATTGATAAGCAGGATATTCATAACATAACGACTTGCCTAAACCTGTTGGATAAATAGCCATCGTATCATGTCCATCCATTATGGATTGAATGACTTGCTCCTGCCCAACCCGAAAAGATTCGTAACCAAATACGTCTTGTAAAATTCCCATCAATTCTCCTCCATTAATGCTAAAGCTAATTTAATTTGAAAATAACTTAAGGCTTCTAATTCTTTTTTTAGAAGAGACAGCCTTTTCGTTTCAAGTTGTCTCACTTTTTCATGAACTTGTTGAACAGATTGCGGTGAAACAAATCGACTATATTCAAACTGAGGATCATGCATTGCAATTTCTACCACATGGTCTTCTATTGTTCCTTGCTTTAACTGGCGTTGTTTCATCACTTCTTCAATTGATGCACCTTGTTGAATCAAACGTTGAGTGATTGAAGCAGACTCTGTTAATAGGGCAGTCGTTTCAAAATCAGTCGTTAATTGATAAAGAACGGGATAGTGATTGGGGTGATTTGTTATGGCTTCCAACATACGATGGAGTCCTTCAATCAACATTAGGGATAGGTCCACTGGTGGTCTTTTGAATTGATTGGCTAATTGAGTAAATGTATAGCCCACTCTACCCTTACCAGTCAGACGATAAACGAAAAGGGAAGGAAATAAAGGATCTCCCTTATGTATGTTAAGCAAGTGTTTCAATTCATTGTAACATTGAAGACGATGTGCTGTGTCATACAAGGAGTTTCTCCGATGTAACCGACTCATAAATTGTTGTGTTTCCCACTGTTCAATAATAGGTTGAAAGCTTCGTTCATTTTCTTTAGCATAGCTAAATGTCTGTACCATAAGCGTTAATCGATTCATAAACTTCCTTTCAAACCCTCGCCATTTAAAGCCATTCCATTCTAACTCTGAAGGCTTTGGTGGCGTAATGACTTGAATTAAGCCATTTTGATCCTCATTCAATTTGTTTTGCTCAATTAATTGATTCATCCATATGAGATAATCTTCTTTTTTTAAATGAGGGTATAGATGAAAATAAGGGTACAATTGATAGAGAGCAACATCGTGGATAGATTGACCACTTTTTTTGCCCACAAGAATATAGAACGCAGCCATTTTCCGGCGTTCTCCGTTGTATTTGTGAAAAATATGTAAAAGGATTGTCTCTAAATACGACATGTTTTCAACTCCATTGTGTTTTATTGTTGAAAAACAAAGCAAACAGATTTAGAATAGTATAGAATGAAAATGATGAGTTAGAAAGAAGGAGAGTATGAACTATGGCAAAGTATACGATTGTTGACCAAGATACTTGCATCGCTTGTGGCGCTTGCGGAGCCGCTGCACCTGATATATATGATTATGATGATGAAGGTATCGCTTTTGTTATCTTAGATGATAACATGGGAACAGAACAAGTTCCAGAAGAACTAATGGAAGATTTAGAGGATGCATTTGATGGTTGCCCAACGGATTCAATCAAGATTGCAGATGAATCTTTTGATGGCGATGCATTAAAGTTTGAATAGAGCCTATTGATGAGAGTCTGACCCTATTGTCAGAGCTCTCTTTTTGTTTCTCACACGAAAAAGAAAATGCTTGATCAAATTACGTTAGTGAAGAATGTTAGTCGGATAAATAGAGATTGACTATAAGACTCGTCAAGAAGTCAGTGTAACTGATTATTTGACGAGTTCTTTTTAAAGGGGTGAGCTAGCTTTCCGTTCCAGATGGACACGTTCCTAGGGTGGTGAGCCGCTTCCTACGCTCCGCTCTGTATAGGGTCTCGTTTGTACGCTAAAATCCCAAGAAGTCATCATCCTACACTTCAAACAACTCGCATTCTAATCTCATTAGTGATTGACAAGCGTCTCCTCTTAGATGAGGGTTTTCGACAACTTTAATTCTACAAGGCGCTTCACTTGTTTTCCATTTCAAATAAAAATAACGTAAGTGAAATTCCATCATCTTCTCCATTGTTCAAGAGAAGGGATTTTCTTTCACCAACGTTATCAATTATAGAAACAAAAAGAATCACTCCTAGGAGCGATTCTTTCAATAGTTAAACTTGTTTCGACTGAAATTGTTTTTGTTGTTTTGTAATCCATGGTTGCATTTTGTTGAACAACACCAAGGTCACAACAGTCACTAATACACCTTTAATTAAGTTGAATGGAAGAATACCCGCTACTAAATATTTCAGTAACTCTGGCCCAACCATTGCGTCCATATTTAAGAAATACGTATACATCGGTAGGAAAACGAAATAATTTAATACAGTCATGCCAACTGCCATTGTCATCGTACCTGCGATCATTCCCATTTTTAATCCTTTGTCAGAAGCGACTTTACGATAAACGATATAAATCGGAATTAAAAAGAGAACACCGGTTGTAAAATTCGCAAGCTCACCAACAGGCACACCTGTCACACTACCTGATAACAATAAATAAAACACATTTTTGAAGAACTCAACGCCAATTGCTGCAACTGGACCTAATGTTAATAATGCCAAGACAGCAGGTACTTCAGCGAAATCAATCTTTAAAAACGGTGGTAGTAAAGGCAGTGGAAAATTCAATTTCATTAATACCGTTGCAATCCCACTTAACATTGCGATAATGACCATCTTTTGTAACTTGTTGTTCTTCATTTCTTTCTTCTCCTTTTGTGCGATTCACTTCACAAAGAGGAAAGGCCGGAATTTGAGCATACGCAAACAAAAATCCCTTAAAGAATAAGTTCTTTAAGGGAGTAAGTTGTAAGGTTGCTTAAATAAACGTTACTTTGAGTGGTAAGAAAACAAATTGTACGCACTTCAAATAAACGCTCGGACCTCCACCTTCTCCCATCCAGACTATACTGTCGGCTTTGGATTCTCACCAAATCAGCTTGCGCTCGCGGGCTGTAGACAAATGAAATCTATTACCGCCGGTCGGGAATTACACCCTGCCCCGAAGATGAATCAATATTTTTTTAGTACATTTTATGTACACTCTTACTATACATCATTTTTTTGAAAAAGTAAAATAAGCGGTTTCATAGCTGTAAGTCAATTGAATAAATGCTGTGATTCCTTCATCACTCCAACTTCTTTTGTTTTTAGAAAGCAATTTTAAAGGGATTCTCTACCAACAGTCATCCACCTTGTTCCGTCTCCATGTAACAACCACTCAAAAACTTTCGAATCATAGGGATACGTATCCATGAACAACGTTTCAAATTACTGAGCTAGGGTTCATTCCATACTTTATAAAAAAACGTTAGTGAATATCCATCGACCTCTCGTTCACTGAAGAGAAGCTGATTTCATTTCACTAACGCTATCTTAACTTTGGGTTACTTCGCTTCAAAAGGTGTTGGGTTAATACCAATCGGGCGAGGTAAAGGTTGTTTTAAATCAAAATTATGCCACTTCGTTTCTTCAACATTTTTCAACTGAAGTTGTAAGTCAAAGCTATTTGCCGCAGCATTTAAACCTTCTACTAATAAATAAGCTACTTCATCATTTAAAGATGTCATTTTTAATGTTTCGTTAAATGTAACAATGACCGTTCCATCCATTGATTCAACAGTATAATCAATGCCTTCTGGTACAATTGATTGTTGGAAATCATTAGGTGATTCCTTCATTTCTTCAAATGTCGCTACTACATTATCAGCTTCAAAACTTGCAACTGGGAAAAGATAATTTTTACCTTGATAAGGATAATTATAATAAGCACTTCCTTGAGGTTTTAATTCAAGCGGCCCCACTGGATCAGGACTATATCCTCCAAAATAAATAGGTGACACGCCATCTTCTTGCGTCACATCAGCTAATTCAAAATCAGGAAATGTATAAGCTATCGTTTGACCAAAAATATCAATCGCAGCAGACCCCGATAAGAAATGATCGTAATCTACCTCTTCCTTCTTAGCAAAAGCTAATTTCACTTTTTCATCTGTTTCTTTTGTAACTACCGCATCAAATGGATGATAAGAAGTAAAGCCTAGTGCTTCTTCATCGATTTCACTTGCGTAGCGATTATATAAATCAACAGAGGTAGCTGTCGCTTTACTATCGACTGTCGACTTCTGAAGCAATAGTGTAACTGGAACAGCATAAGCATCTTCAGAAGCAAGTCCCACATGGAAAGGCACAAATTGTGTTGTATCTTGCTCATAAAGTGCGTACTTCCCTAAAAGCGTACGCTCACTAATCACAGGTTGCTTGTTGTCTTTCGATTCTGCTGTCGAGTGATCACTCGATTCCTCTTTATGGCTGATTTCTTTTTCACTGGATTCAGCTTGATCCGCTACTTCTTCATTATTTGAGAATTGCTTAATCAAAGTAGGTGTTAATAAAGCTAAAAGTAATGCAGCCGCTAAAACAATCCATAATGGCAGCTTATTCTTTTTTGTTGGTTGATTCTTCATGCGATCATCTCCTGCTAATTTGTCGTAAATGGCATCATCCGAACGGTGATCTTCAATTATCGGTAATTGCTTTAATTGACGAATGATTTTTTTATCTTCTTGTTCAGACATGTTCTTCACCTCTTTGTTCCGCCTTTAACAATTGCTTTAAACGCTGTATAGCCCGATGCTGGGTAGTCTTCACTTTTGATTCTGTCCAGTCCATAATAGCAGCTGTTTCAGCAATTGACATTTCTTGAAGAAATCTTAAGCTTATGACAGATTTTTGATCAGGAGTACACTGCTGAAGAGCAATAAACAATTGTTGCATTTCATCGTTCAAAGCGACAATTTCTTCTGGAAGAGGCGCAAGTGCTACAAGTTCATCTCGCTCAAAGTCAAATGCATCAGACCGATATTTATCCCGCACACCTTTTTTCCGAAAATGATCAATCGCTACATTTTTTGCGATTGAAAATAGCCATGTCTTCTCGCTACTTCGGCCTTCAAACTGGGCATATGCACGAAAAACTCGAATATACACTTCATGGGATAAATCTTCCGCTACCGAACGATTACCGACTAAATAGATGAGAAAATGAAAGACGTCAGCGTGATATTGTTCATATAAATGTTGAAACACTTCGCGATTCATTCAGATTCCCCCGTTCATAAGATAAGTCGTTTCACCTTTCAAAAGGTTACAAGTTTTTAGGTAGTACGAATGTAAAGATTGTTCCTTCGTCTTTACCCCGTTTCACATAAATCATGCCTTCATGTGTGTCGATAATATTTTTCACAATAGCCAACCCTAATCCTGTCCCGCTCGTTCCTCTTGTACGCGCTTTGTCTGCTTTATAAAACCGCTCAAAAATATAAGGAATGTCTTCTTCTGGAATACCCACGCCTGTGTCAATAACCGCACACTCTACAGCTTCATCGTAGTTCGTACAAGCTATTGTCACCTTCCCCTTCACAGGTGTATGCCTAATTGCATTATCGATAAGGTTTGTTAAGACTTGCTCTAAGCGATCTTCATCGGCTACAAGCTCAATTGATGGGTGACTCATTTCCATGACTAACTCTACTTCATTCTCCTTTGCACGTTGAGCAAATTTAGCAAGCATTCTTTCAATAAATTGACTCATTTCAAACTTTTCTTTATAAAGACGTAAGTGACCGGATTCCATTCTTGCTAAATCTAATAAATCATTGACTAATCGATTCATTCGTTTAGATTCATCTAAAATAATTTGAACCATCTCTAAACTTTCTTCTTCTGTTTCTGTCACGCCATCAATAATCGCTTCACTGTATCCTTGTAACATGGCAATCGGTGTTCTTAGCTCATGGGAAACATTGGCGATGAAATCTGAACGCAATTTATCTAATTGATGTTGCTCAGTCATGTCTCTGAGTACCGCGACTGCTCCGCGTATGCTATTTTCACTATAGAGCGGACTGATGGAAACAGCATAAAATTGACGGCCCATTTCAATCTCATCCTCTACTTGTTCAGCAAAGTTAATCACATGATCTAACATATGAATAAGTTGTGGTGGTAACTCACCATCTTCAATGACATCTGAATATTGCCACTTTTGGAGTAACTTCTCTGCTGGTGGATTTTTCACAAGAATATCAAAATCTGTATTAAATGTAATTACCGCATCTACCATAGAAGTCAATACACTAGAAAGTTGTTCTTTTTCTTGTTTAATGACTTCCACGTAGTCCTTTAATTGAATACCCATCGTATTAAAAGCTTTAGACAGTTCTCCAATTTCATCATTTTGAGTGACCGGAAGTTGGGTATCAAAATTCCCTTGGGAAACTGCACTCGCGGCTTCTCTCATACGACGTAATGGACTGGTAATTCGACTAGATAAAAAGAAAGCAAAAAAAGTAGTCAATAAAAAAGCAATCAATGCGGAAAGAAATACAATATGAGTTGTACTCTTCGTTGTACGGTGAACAACATCTAAACTTTGATACATCACAATCGAAAATGTTTGACCTTCCCTTTCAATAATAGGGCGAATGAGCACTAAATATTGTTCCATCACCGACGCATCTTTCATCGAGGGTAAAATCATTTCAGTCAATACTTCTGCTGATTGATTTTGAATTTCTTTACTCTCAAAAATTTGTTGTTGAATTTCTTTTTCATGTTCTCCATTATGAAAAGAATGAATGATGGTTTGATCATCACTGATGACCATCGCATTCGTTTCCGTATCTAAAATATCATCTATAATTTGATCAATTACAGGAAATGAATTGTAATCATGAATAATTTTTGTTAAAGTTTCTGCCTCTCGTTTCAGCGAGTCTTCTGCTTGTTTTGTATGATAATTATTTAAAAATTCCAGTAAGAGTAAAGTCACGATAAACAAAACAAATGAAACGAGAAGCAATATGGTTGCCCATAGCTTCCCGACGACAGAATTAAATATTCTATTCATTTGGAACCTCAAATTTATAGCCCACGCCCCAAACGGTCACAATCATTTTCGCCGCATCTTCAGATACCCGACTTAATTTTTCACGTAAACGTTTGACATGCGTATCTACCGTTCGTAAGTCACCGAAAAATTCATAATGCCATACCTCTTTTAGCAATTGCTCACGATCAAATACTTTATCTGGCGATTTTGCTAAAAAATAAAGCAATTCATATTCTTTCGGTGTCAAGTTGACTTCTTGCCCCTCTGCCGTCACACGGTGAGCGTCATGGTCAATCGTTAATTGGGGGAATACAACCAAGTCTTTTGAAGTCGATTGCCCCTGAGCTGTTGGGAAGGAAGCTGAACGACGTAGGAGTGCTTTTACTCGTAAAACAACTTCTCGCGGACTAAACGGTTTAACAATATAGTCATCCGCTCCTGTTTCAAAGCCTGCCACTCGGTCTGATTCTTCACCTTTTGCAGTTAATAAGATAACAGGTGTCATTTTCTTCTTTTCACGTAACATTTCTAAGACCTCTAAGCCATCCATTTCAGGCAACATGAGATCTAGTAAAATACATGCGTATTCATTTTCTAGCGCTTTATCGAGTGCCTCTTGTCCATCTACTGCCTCATCGATTTCATAGCCTTCTCGAGAAAGATACATAGTAAGCAGTCGACGGATGCGATCTTCATCGTCTACGACTAATAATTTTACTGTTTCTTCCATGATAAGTCCCCTTTCACATTTCACGATCTCTCATTAAGAAATAGCGTTCTTTACGCTATGTTTCATTTTACCATTGATTCACTCTTTTGGGCATAAAGATGATTTAAAATTTCTCCTCAAACTCAATCTGATTCGCAGTCAGCAATGAATAACTAAGGATATCTAGTTAGCACCCGAAGCAAATAATCCTTCATCCACTCGAATAAAAAAACAATTGCACAATAAATGAGGAGGATGAAAAAATTCCTAACTTTATCAAAGGACACATAGGGATGAAATGAAACAAGCCCATTACACGCTGATATCCGTTTCAATCGGATGGTAAGCGACTCGAAGCTCTACACTTCAACCATAAATAAAATAAGTTTAAATGAATAGAAACCCCCATTCAGGAGTAACTCACTTGTCACTAATTAACAATCGTTGAATGCTTATGGAGAGACCCTTTGGAATGAAAAATAAAAGGTTATTTGAATCACTTCTATCAAAAAAACTCGCCGAGAAATCAGTTAGACTGACTTCTCGACGAGTTCTATCCTTCTTATTTTCTTGAAATAGATTATTCTTCACCCCGTCATTTGACAAAGGTGTTTGTCTTATGCGTACGAGTGAAGTCCAGCAATAATTAAGTTAACCGCAATCAAGTTGAACATGATAATGATGAAACCAATAACCGCTAACCAAGCTGAACGCTTCCCTTCCCACCCACGAGCTAAACGTAAGTGAAGGAATGCTGCGTAGAATAACCAAGTAATGAGTGCCCATACTTCTTTCGGGTCCCATCCCCAGAAACGACTCCAAGCTTCATGTGCCCAAATCATTGCGAAGATTAAAGCCCCTAAAGTAAAGACTGGGAAACCAATTAATACTGAACGATAGCCAATCTCATCCATTAACTGAGAGTTCGCTCGATTCGCTAACGGTTGAACAACAGCCGCTAAAGGACGGCGAGCAATCAATCTTAAAATGAGGTAAATAACTGTTCCGAACAACACAGACCATGTAAATGTCGTCAATGTTTTCGCGTTCATTACAGGTGGTAAATCTGTTAAAGGTTCCATTCCACCCGGTGTAATTTTCTCATACTCATTCATACCAAAAAGTGCTGGGTAAATGTATTCAACTTTAGCTTCTTTTCCATCTTTATTAATGTAAGTAAATTCTGTTTCCGTACCAAATGCACCGAACCCTACACTTGATACGACAAATCCTACTACTAAAATTAAAGTGAACATAACCGCTTCAATCCAGAAGCGCTCTTTTGATTTACGTGACATATCAATGTTTTTAATCAGGTAAATCAAACCAGCTACTGCAGAAATTGCAAGAATCGCTTCACCCAGCGCTGCTGTAATGACGTGAATCGTTAACCAATAAGTGTTTTTAAGTGCTGGAATTAATGGCGTAATTTCACGTGGGAACATACTCGCATAAGCGATAATAATAATCGCAATAGGTAAAGCGAATAAACCAAGTGACGGCGTACGGTACATCACAAAAATTAAAATAAATGCACCGACTAACATCATCGCAAAAGCAGTTGTAAATTCAAACATATTACTTACTGGTGCGTGACCAGATGCAATCCATCGTGTAATGAAGTAACCGATGTGTGCTACAAACCCAATAACCGTTAAAACAAAACCAATTGTTCCCCATCTGCTCTTTTGATAAGAGGCTTGGGAATCTGACTTTTTAATCGCTCCCCCAAAGAATGGTACTGCGAGTAAATAGGTAATGAAAGATACTAAAAGTAGATTTGCACTCATACTTGCATAATCCATTTTATTTTTCCCCTTCCTGTGCTTCTTCTTTTTTCAAATCTTTTTTCGCTTCTTTATCGTCGCGATCTTCATAAGCTGGTAACTCGACAACTTCTTTCACTTTATCTAGTTCTTTCTTCAACGTAAACCAGTTTTTATTGGTATGTCCTGCCAACAACAATTCACCATTTGTATCTTTTTGAATCCAAATACGGCGATGTTGCCAGTAAGAACCTTGTGCTACACCAATCATAAAGATGACCCCACCGATTAATAAAATCCATAATGTTTTATCTTTACGAATCGTTAAGCCTGACATGTTACGTGTTTCAGCAGCTGCGAACTTCATTTCATAGTCGTTATCACCTAACTCCAACGTTTGCATAATCGCTACAAAGCTTAATTCACCTTCTGCATCTTCAGCCATCTCTGGTGTGATCATTTCAAAAATAAAAGCTGGATTATTTGGAACCGGCGAGGCGTTTTGTGGTTCGCCATCTTTCATTCCAGAAAAATCAGGGAAGAAGTTCTTCAGTTTTACACGATAACCATTGCCTAAATCGTATTCTTTTTGTGGTGCTTGTAAATCAATTGCAACTTCTCCTACAGGTTCTCCCGTTGCTTTTTCCACGAGGTTGAATTTCATTTCTGATAATTCATTCAAACGGAAGTCCATCTGGAAAACACTATAGCCATCAAAAGTTAAAGGCTTATTGACAATGATTTCGTAATCTTTTACTTTTTCTAAATCTTGTGAACCAGGTAACGAACCTTCTTTATCCTTATAAAGTGTAACGTTGGTTTGATAATTTTTAGCGATAGGCGCGTTATTATCAAGGGCTGTACCAAAGACTTCATCCGCTTCTTCTTTTGTGTAGTATTCAACGATAAAGCCATTGTTTTCTAAATAAAAGCCTGGCGCACTGTTGATTTGCTTTAAATCACCTTCACGTAACCACATCGTATCATCGACATAAAAACCAGGTAATCCACGCAATAATACACCAAATAAGAAAATAATAAGACCTGTGTGGTTCACATAAGGGCCCCAACGAGAAAAGCGACCTTTTTCTGCAAGAACTGCATCATCTTCAACTTTTACATTGTATTTCAATGCTTTTAATTGTTCACTTGCTTGTTGTAATGAGGCATCGGCATCTTGTACTGCACCTTCTCCAACAATGCGTTGACGACGCATAAATGAGGCATGTCGACGAGTACGTTGCTTCGTTAATGATTTATAAAGCGGAACAACACGGTCGACACTGGCAATGATAATCGAGATGGCAAGCATACCGACTAAGATTTTAAACCACCAGCTACCGTACATATCGTCAAAGCCTAGTGTGTAATACATCTTTCCTAAAAATCCATAGTTCATTTCATAGTAGGCTGCAATTTCACTCTCAATTGTCGTACCTACATACATCCGTTGCGGGAATATCGTTCCAAGTGCACTTGCGACAAGGAGGATCACAATAATCCAAACACCGACCGTTACACTTGAGAAGAAATTCCATACTTTATCAATGGGAGAGGTCGTCTTTGTCTTTGATCGACGTGCGGAACCTTCATAACGCATATCAACAATTTTACTGTCTTTTGCCTCTTGAGAAAGAGGACGTCCACAGGCTTCACAAAGGTGTGTCCCTATCGGGTTTTCATGTCCACATTGACAGGTAATCCTTTCTTTTTCCATCTGAATTCTCCTATTCTTAAGGCTTAATCATTTCTAAATATTGTTTAATTTGTTCTTCAGACATTTCTGTTGTAATAATTTGTGCAACTTTACCTTCTTTGTCGATTAGAACTGTCGTAGGTAAAGGCTTTACTTTGTATGCTTCTTTTACTGCTTCTGTCTTATCTAAAGCAATAGGGAATGAGAGACCATAACTGTTTTTAAAAGCTTCTACTTCTAAATCTGAGTTTTTGAGGTTGACTGCTAACATATGAACGCCTTGATTTTCAAATGCTTGATATTGGCTTTCCATATGTGGCATTTCTCTTTTACAAGGTGCACACCAAGTACCCCAGAAGTTTAAAAATACACCTTGTCCCTTATAGTCCGATAAACGGTGAACTTTCCCATCTAAATCTACTAATTCAAAGTTAGGGGCAACATCCCCCACTTTTAACCCTTTTCCTTGCCCTGGTGTGAGCGCCAATGACAGGACGATAATTCCCGCAAATATAGCTAAAAATAAACCACGGCGAATCGTTCGCTTTTGCTTTTTATTCGACTTACTCAATACGTAACCTCCTCACTACACATTAGCCTTATTATACCAAACTCAAACCGGCTCATTTGTGTAAAATTATCGAATTCATCATTCTTTCACAAACCCTTTTACTTTAAACGACCACGTTCAGCTAATACATGCAGTTGCTTCACTTCATGAATTGTCAAGGGACGATAATCACCAGCATTCAACCCTCTTAAGTCAATCGTACCGAATGTTTCGCGTTTTAACTTTAAAACGGGGAACCCTATCGCGTCAAACATACGACGCACTTGACGATTTCGGCCTTCATGAATGGTAATTTCAATAATCGCCGTCTGTGTCTTTTTGTCAATGGACTTTGTTTTAACTTGTGCCGGAGCAGTCTTGCCATCTTCAAGTTCAACACCATATTGTAAAGCTTTTAGCTGTTCTCTTCTTGGAATGCCTTTTACTTTTGCAATATAAGTTTTACTCACTTCATAAGAAGGATGGGTCATTTTATATGAAAAATCACCGTCATTCGTTAACAGTAATAAACCTGATGTATCATAATCAAGTCTTCCAACAGGGAAGATTCTTTCCGTAACAGCAGGTAATAACTCCACCACTGTCTTTCTTCCACGGTCATCTGTAACGGAAGACAAAACGCCTGTTGGTTTGTATAACACATAGTAAACAAACTCTTCTTTTGTCAATTGAACCCCACTAACTTCTATAACATCTGACCCTGAAACTTTTATCCCTTGCTCCGTCACCGTTACTCCATTGACTTTTACTTCACCGGCTTCAATCAATTGTTCCGCTTTTCTTCTTGAAGCTACTCCTGCTTGCGCGATAACTTTTTGTAATCTCTCCAAAGTGCTACACCTCTATTTATAGTATTGTTTGATGATAGTATGATGAATATTAAGAAAATACTTCTTTAAATTGTGACATAAATAAGTCAGCGTCTTCTTCAGCTGCTTCTTTTATTTCGAGTGGTGGCAAATCACTTAATGTTTTTAAGCCAAATTTATCTAAAAATTGTTCTGTTGTGCCGTAAATAATCGGACGGCCAATTTGTTCTAAACGACCTTGTTCTGTAATCAACTGACGTTGGATCAGTGTTTGTAAAGGTCCATCAGAAGAAACTCCTCTAATCTCCTCCACTTCAACCTTTGTTATGGGTTGTTGATAGGCAATAATCGCTAGCACTTCAAGCTGTGCTTGACTATAAGTAATCAAAGAAGCATCTACAAATGCTTTAATCTCCGGTTCAAATTGGGCTTTGGTAACCATTTTAAATGATTGTCCAAATTGTTTAATGCACAACCCTCTCGTGTCATCTTGCTCTAGTTCTAATTGCCATGTTTTCAACTCTTCTTCTGTAACCGGTGTAATTTGGTTCAATTCTTTTAAAGTTGCTCCTTCTTCACCTCTTACAAAAAGTAAACTTTCTAATAATGCTCGATTCATTTTGATCACTCCAAACTAAAAATCTCAATCTGTTCAAAATTTGCCGACTGTTTCACTTGAATTTTTTGCTCTTTTAATAGATGAAGTAAAGAAAAAAAGGTAATGACAACTTGCGAACGATTTGCTGTTTCAAATAAGGATTCAAATGTACAACGTCCATTCGCACCTTTCAGTTTTTTCAAAATCGTAGCGATAGCTTCTTCAGTTGACCATTCTACACGTTGAATAGTCGCCTGCTTTGGCTTTTTTTCTTTTTGTCTATTTAACATGCGATGAAACGCTAATACGAGGTCCTTCGCTTGTACTTGTTGTTCTTCTCTCTCCACTTCAACGATTGACGGTGTTTTAGAAAATTGTTGCTGCTCTTTGACACCCCGTTCTTTCAAATGGTAGGCCGCTTCTTTAAAGAGTTGATATTGCAAAAGTTTCTCGACGAGTTGTTCTCTTGGGTCTTCTTCTAATTCATCCGTCGCTTCCTCTAACTCTTCGTGTACAGGTAATAATGTTTTACTCTTTATTTCAATTAACGTTGCAGCGAGTAATAAATACTCACCCAGTTCATCTAATTGCAATACAGCTAAAGTTTCGATATGCTCTACATATTGAGCAGTCAACTCTGCCATAGGTATATCATAAATATCAATTTCCAAACGTTTAATTAAATGTAATAAGAGGTCTAGAGGGCCTTCAAATACATCTAATTTTACTTCATATGCCACATGCTTCACATCCCAACTTAAAACTTAAATGAGGTTAGTCTATGTCTATCTATTTGGATCCAAAATTTATCGCATTTTTAGTTCAATACAATCATATCGAAGATTATTATGAATGTCATGAATTGCTAGAAGACTTGTGGGTTGAACGACAAATCCACACAAAAATTCATCCCTTGCCGATGCTCATTTTAATCGCCACAGGGCATTATCACTATCGCCGTGGGAACAGAGTAGGTGCAATTCGCACATTATCCAACGCTATCCATCGCTTCGAAGAAATACCAGATGACTTCAAACAACAAGTTCCGATTCATTGGGAAGAATGGATACCTGCCTTACAACTACAACTTGACGTTTGGAAAAAGCAAGGGCCTTTTCAAACAACCCCTATTCCTATTTCATCAGATGTTCAGCCTCTCGTTGAAAGGACACGGTTACATACGGTCCAACCTCCTAAAGAGTCACTCATTCATAAACACAAGACAGTCTTTCAACACAAAAAACAAAGGGGCACCCACTGAGAGGTACGCCCCTTTATTTGTGTAAAAAAGTTTCCGTGTATTTCGTACCACGTGCTTTTTCTTTGCCGTACTTTTCAAACATTTGCTCCACCATAAATTGAGCCATTCCTTCCCCTCTAAATGAGGGGTTCACAGAGACATGGTGTAGTGTCCAATGCTCACCTTCAATATGAACACCCACTAGTCCAATAAAATCTTCACCCTTTTTCAACAAATACAAATGCCAATCTGGATCTGTTTCATATTGGTGAATCGTTTCTTTCAGTTGCTTAATTAATTTTTCGCCAGGAATGTAAGATAAAAAACCCATCGCAATCTTTTGATATGCTGTTTTATATCGAAAAAGTTCCATTTGTACCCTCTTTCTACATCCACTTCAAGCTAGATGTTTATCCCTTCAATGCTTAACTTTATGACCCAGGCCCGAAATTAGGCGCTACATAAAACCAATAAATGACGCCCCAAGCCATGGATGCAATAAAAATGAAGAGTAGAAGCATCCAATTTTTTCGTTTCATTTGTTACTCCTCCAACCATTTGTCCGCTAACGCTACATCAAGCCTCGTTAAGTCTTCAAGCGTTTCTCTTGATGCAACTAATGCATGTCGTCCGCCTTTACAAAAGACGACTGCAGGTTTTGCGATTCGATTATAATTGCTTGCCATAGCGTAAGTATACGCTCCTGTGCAGAAGAGTGCAATTAAATCTCCAGATTGTACTTTAGGAAGTGCAGCTTCTTGAATGAGTTGATCCCCACTCTCACAGCATTTTCCAGCAATTGTGACGATTTGATCATGTGCGTCATTCATTCGATTCGCAGTGACCGCTTCATATTTTGCATCGTAGAGAGCCGGACGAATATTATCAGTCATCCCCCCATCTACAGCTACATATGTTCTTGTATCAGGCACTTCTTTTTGACTCCCTGCACTGTATAGTGTCGTCCCCGCATCGCCTACTAAAGAACGACCTGGCTCAATCCAGATCTCAGGCATCGGATAAGCAGCCTCTTTCGCAAGTTGAATGACTTGTTCCGTCATCGCACGAACATAAACTTCTGGCTCTTCTGGCTGATCCTCATCTGTATAGCGAATACCAAAGCCGCCACCTAAATTTAATACATCACAAATGAATTGATCCTTCGTTCGCCAAGCAACCATTTTTTCCATCAACGCAGAAGCCGCATGCACAAAACCGTCTACTTCGAAAATTTGACTTCCGATATGACAATGCATCCCTAATAATTTTAAATAAGGATCATCACGTAATGCCTCGTAAGCACGGTCTGCTTGCCCATTTTTTAAATCAAAACCAAATTTAGAATCTTCTTGGCCAGTCGTAATATAACTATGCGTAGATGCCTCGATTCCCGGCGTAACACGAATTAATACATTCATTCTTTGTTGTTTTTCACTCGCGATTTTTTTTAGTTGATCAATTTCATGAAAATTATCAATCACAATGCAACCAATCTGACATTCAAATGCATAGCGTAACTCCTGTTCACTTTTATTATTCCCATGGAAATGAATGCGCTCAACAGGAAAACCAGCTTGCATTGCCGTATATAATTCACCTTCAGACACAACGTCTAAAGATAATTGGTTATGTTGGGCTAGTTGATAGATTGCAATTGAAGAAAAAGCCTTACTTGCATATGCAACTTCTGCTGTAACGCCCAGTGTTGCAAATGTTTCAACAAATGCACGCGCTCTTTTTTCAAACAAAGCGATATCATAAACAATCGTTGGTGTGCCGTAAGTTGCTGCTAGTTCAACGGTATCAACGCCACCAATCGTTAAATGCCCCTGTTCATTTATGGTTTGCGTTCCATGTAATTTCAATCCATTTCCTCCTTTGTCCTACCTTTGATTGTTCATCATTATATACGAAAAAGTATTGAAACAAAAGACTTCTTTAACTTTATTACTGGGTTCATTTGAATTGTAAGGTTTCTAAGAGATAGTAGAAGATTCCTCCATACCCCTCTTGTGCTTCTATTGGGTATGAAATCTCTATTAAATAATGCTGATTCTTTTGGCTTTCAACCAGATATAAATCAAGGACTTGCCCTTTTGCATCCTGTTTTTGCACTCCTCGTTTATTCCATACGGTAGCTTCTCGGATAGGTTTCTCCACTTTTTCAGCAGGGTAGACACTTTCAAAACCCACCATTTTTTCTTCCGCCAAAGCTTCAATTGCTTGTTGATTGGAAAGAATAGAAGTTGGTGTAATCTTCAGATAAATAGGAGCGTACCCTTCTGGAAGTGGACTTACACTAGAAAGGCTTAATTCATCTTTCTCTCCACTTGCTTTCACAGTGAGTGGATCAACATACATCAAATACGTTAAACGCTCGGCTAACTGCGCTTCCACAGTTTGCGGTTGGCCTTCAATCGCAATGTCAATCATTTTCTTTTCTGGGTAATGAGATTGTTCTTCTGGTTGTTCTTCTGGTGGTTCTTTTGGTGATGATGGAACAGCTTTCTTCTGAGATTCAGGGGATTGGACTAAAAACCAAACAACCAACCCTAGACACAAAATACCTATCAATAACGCTCCGATTCTTTTCATAACAACACTCCTTCATTATTCTCCCACTCTTTTTTTATTGATTATACGCTTTCCTTAACTAGATTAAAACAGAAAAACACGCCTTATTCGCAATAAATACGGGAACGTATAAAATGAAGGCATAAAACAAAATCGAATGGTTCTATTTATAGCCTGGGTAAAAGTAAATCACCTGCTCTTGAATGTTAGAGAAGGGGATGGCCTTTCACTAAGGTTATTTTTGAAGAAGATTGTCGATAGCCGGGAACTTTTAAAGACAAGAAATGCTAGTTGATCAATGGAACAATAAGCTATAAAATGGAACTACGCTTTACTTTGTACAATCAACGAATGATCGTACACTTTAAATTAAAACCTATAGAAATCACCTATCAATCCCATCAATAGCAATGGCCGTATGATTTTGTGTAGATAGATTTAAATCAGTCCGTTTCAGTTGCTTGAAGTGTAAGATGATGACTCCTTGGAAGTTTTAGCGTGACAGGTGAGACCTTAGACAGAGCGAAGCGAAGGAAGCGGCTTACCGAACGCCCCAAGAACGCGTCCATCTGGAACGGAAAGCAACTGGTTATTGGGCTAAACCCTAAAAAAACTCGTCAAAAAATCAGGTACACTGACTTCTTGACGAGTCCTCTAGTCAACCTCTAGTTATTGACTAAAATTCTTCACCAACGTTATTTAACAAAGAACCGTTAGCTCAAGTACATTCTAACTTGCTCTTCTCACTCGCTCACTATTTATTTTGCATGGTGTTCTTCGTGATCACTTTATGCACGAGGGTTGGCACAGTGACTTCTGACTGTCCAATCACAATTGCAGCATCTAATTTATCCAGCGTAGACTGAATATCTTCTCGATTACTATAAATGGTCACAAGGGATTCGCCAGCTTCTACTGCATCTCCCATTTTTTTATGAAGCATCAAGCCTACAGCCATATCGATTTCATCTTCTTTTGTAGCTCGTCCTGCTCCTAAAAGCATAGCTGCTACGCCAATATCATTCGCAACTAAACGTTCAACGACTCCTGATTCTTTCGCACGATACTCTATTTTGTATTGTGCTTGTGGCAGCAATGAAGGGTCTGTGACGATGGCTCCATTTCCACCTTGAGCTTCAATCATCTTTTGAAACAACGCTAACGCAGACCCATCCGTAATGACTTGCTGAAGTTGTTGACGAGCTTCATCAAAATCAGAAGCTTGATGAGCAGCGACTAACATTTTACTACCTAATACAAAACATAATTCAGTTAAATCTTCTGGCCCTTCACCTTTTAAAGTTTGAATAGCCTCTTCGATTTCAAGTGCATTTCCAATTGCACGGCCTAAGGGTTGACTCATATCAGAAATGACGGCCATTGTTTCACGACCAAGTGTCTCTCCGATTGTGACCATTGCTTCCGCCAATTGTTCTGCTTGTTCAACTGTTTTCATGAAAGCACCTTCGCCGACTTTTACATCTAAAACAATTGCATCAGCACCCGCAGCTATTTTTTTACTCATAATAGAACTTGCAATGAGCGGAATACTATCTACTGTAGCTGTCACATCACGTAGAGCATAGATTTTTTTATCAGCTGGTGTTAAGTTGCCAGATTGTCCAATGACAGCTGCTTTTAAATCATTGACTTGTCGGGTAAATTGTTCTTCTGTTAATTCAATATGGAATCCTTCAATTGCTTCCAGTTTATCCAATGTGCCGCCTGTATGTCCTAACCCACGTCCACTCATTTTTGCAACAGGAACACCACAAGCAGCAACTAATGGCACTAAAATTAAGGTAGTTGTATCTCCTACCCCACCAGTTGAATGCTTATCTACTTTCACTCCATTGATTTCTGATAAATCAATTTGGTCACCACTTTCTACCATAGCCATTACCAAGTGCCCTTGCTCTTGTGCGGTCATTCCTTGAAAATAAATAGCCATTAAAAAGGCACTCGCTTGATAGTCCGGGATACTTCCATCAGTATAACCAGTAATGAAAAATTCAATTTCCTCTTGCGTTAAAGCAAAACCATCTCTTTTTTTCTGTAAAATATCAACAAATCTCATGCTTTCACCTGCTTTTTAAGAAGTGGTAAGAAACTAGTACCATGTGCAGGGAGTGGCACATTAAAATTATCAGCAATAGTGGCACCGATATCCGCAAAAGTTTCTCGAATAGGGGTCTCTTGCGCGGTTGTCATCTGTTTTGAGTATCCAAGTAACGGCACATACTCGCGGGTGTGATCAGTCCCTGGTGCTGTCGGGTCATTTCCATGATCTGCAGTGATGAGTAGTAAATCATCCTCCGCTAATGCCGCTATGATTTCTGGTAATCTCGCATCAAATTCTTCCAATGCCTTACCATACCCTTCTGGGTCACGACGATGGCCATAGAGTGCATCAAAATCTACTAAATTTGTAAAGCTGATTCCTTCAAAATCTGTCGCCATTACTTTGAGTAATTGGTCTACCCCGTCCATATTAGATACCGTACGAACCGCTTCTGTTACACCTTCGCCATTATAAATATCATTAATTTTCCCTACTGCTTTCACTGCTTTACCTGCATCTTTCAACTCATTCATTACTGTACGCCCAAATGGTTTTAATGCGTAGTCGTGACGATTAGAGGTACGTTGAAAATTGCCCGGTTCCCCAATAAATGGACGTGCAATCACTCGACCGACTAGATACTCCGGCTGTAATGTTAATTCACGAGCAATTTCACAGATTCGATACAATTCTTCTAAAGGAACGATTTCTTCATGCGCTGCAATTTGTAAGACCGGGTCTGCAGAAGTATAAACAATTAAAGCTCCTGTTTCCATATGCTCTGGACCATATTCATCAATAACTGCTGTACCACTTGCCGGCTGATTGACAATGACTTTACGACCAGTGCGTTCCTCTAACTGCTGAATCAACGCTTCTGGAAATCCATTAGGATAAACTTTGAAAGGTTGATCAATATTCAGACCCATAATCTCCCAATGGCCTGTCATTGTATCTTTTCCAACAGATGATTCTTGCATTTTACCGTAAAAACCAATTGGCTCCTCCGCCCGTTCAATCCCTTCAATTGCTCGAATATGACCTAAACCCATTTGTGATAAATGCGGTACCTTCAATTGACCAAGGTGCTGTGCAATATGACCAAGTGTATCTGAACCCTCATCACCAAAAGCATGTGCATCTGGTGCTTCACCAATTCCTACTGAATCTAATACAATTAAATGAATTCTGTTAAATACATTCGACATAAAAATCCTCCTTCATTCTTCTCTTTATTCCATTCCACTTATGCGCGTGGATGAAACTGATGGTAAACTTCTTTCATATGTTTTCGAGAAACATGTGTATATATTTGGGTAGTGGAAATATCAGAATGCCCGAGCAACTCTTGTACTGCTCGTAAATCTGCCCCATTCTCAATTAAATGAGTAGCAAAAGAATGACGCAACATATGCGGGCTGACTTCTCCCCTGATCCCTGCCTGCTCACTGTATTGCTTTAAAATCTTCCAAAAACCTTGTCGGCTTAAGCGACCTCCTCGTGCATTCAAAAATAAAGGCGTCTTTTCTTTACCCGGTTGAATAAAAGTATGACGGGCATCTCTTATATAATGATTCAACCGTTCAATTGCATAGGTACCTAGCGGAACAATACGCTCTTTATTCCCTTTACCAATCACTCGAACAAATCCCATTTCAGTATGTAGCTGATCCATATTTAATTCGATACATTCCGTCACACGCATCCCTGTACCATACAATAATTCTATCATTGCAGCATCCCGAATGCCTATCTTTTTACTCAAATCTGGGGTTGCAAGTAATTTTTCAACTTCTTCAACCGACAATACCCTCGGCAACTTTTGCTCCATCCTCGGCATAATCAGTTGATCAGCTGGATCATGGTGTGCAATTCGTTCTCGTAATAAAAATAAATGGAATGAACGGATGGATGAAATGTGACGCGCTAAAGTACGAGCAGATAATTGATTCAATGCTAACTCATTTAAATAGCTCGTAATGGCTGGGCCTGTTATCGCATCAAAGTGATGCAAATCTAGACTTTCCATTGCACTCAAATAGCTGGACAAATCTCTAGCATACGACTCAATCGTATTATCTGCTAGTTGACGTTCAACCCTCAAAAAATGTTGATAATCTTTTAGTGTATCGATAAACAATTGTTGCTCCATTCTTTACACCCTCTTCCATAAAAAAAAGCCTTGAATAAAGTGAAATTTTAGTGATGGTAGTCACAGTTGAAATCAATTCTTGTCTTCTGAATTGTTTCTTCTCGAGAGCAACTGTATGTTTCTCAACCGAATTTCCCCACTAATTGTTCTTTATCCTAGGCTTAATTGTTATTCTTTATTCTTTTTTGCATCTGTCTTACATCTTTTACAAATCCCATGAAACGTTAACCAATGGTCTTTCACAGTAAATTGAAAACGCGACTCTACAATTTTTTCTACATCGCCAAGTAAGTCTTCTTGGATTTCATCTACCGCTCCACATTCAATACAAATTAAATGGTGGTGGAAACGGGTAGCGCCTTCCTGACGTAAATCGTAACGTGCAACGCCATCCCCAAAGTTGATTTTATCTACAACTTTCAATTCTGTTAGTAACTCCAATGTTCGGTAAACGGTTGCTAGTCCAATTTCAGGTGCTTGCTCTTTCACTAGCAAAAAAACATCCTCAGCACTCAAATGGTCTTCTTCATTTTCTAATAAGACTTTTACAGTTGCTTCACGTTGTGGCGTCAATTTATAACTCGCCCCATGTAACTGTTTTTTTATGCGTTCAATTCGGCCTTCCATATCGACGCCTCCTCTAATCTTTCTACATTATAACAAATATTGATTAGACGTTACAATAGAAAGGAAAATAGTTCTTTTTGATTTTTTGTTCAAGCATCATTATTATATAATAATCATTCTTACATATCAAATTTGTACTGTTTTAAATAGAGAATAGCAAAAGCTGTTTTGGCATCAAAGATTTGGCCCGCTTCCATCATTTCTACTGCTTCTTCAAGGGTTACTTCCATCAAGCGGATATACTCATCTGCGTCAGGTTGAAAACGATCCTCTCTTTGCACTAAGTCTGTAGCTAAAAATACATGAATAATTTCATCTGCAAAACCTGGTGAAGTTGCAAAAGATTGTACCCTCTTCAGTTGATTTGCATAATACCCTGTTTCTTCTTCCAGTTCTCGCATCGCACAATGTTCCAAAGATTCACCCGCATCTATTTTTCCTGCCGGAATCTCAATTAATGCGCGTTCCAAAGGTTTTCTAAATTGTTCAATTAAAATAATTTTATTCTCAGGGGATACTGCAATTATCGCAACTGCTCCTGGATGTTTCACAATTTCACGTTGACTCTTTCCACCGTTAGGTAATGCGACTTCATCAACCACTAAATCAATGATTTTACCTTTATAAATGGACGTGCTTTGAATTGTTCGTTCTTCTCCAAATGGCATTATTCATTCCTCCCACGTGCAAGCTCTTTCCGTTCTATTGTATCATGAAGGGAGGAGGAGATTTCATGAAAAAACGACAATTAGGCAAAACTACATTGAAAATTTCTGAGCTCGGACTAGGTTGTATGTCTTTACCTCAAGATACAAATGAAGCTCGTCGAATCATTGACCGCGCACTGGATGCTGGGATAACTTTTTTTGACACAGCAGATCTTTATGATTTTGGGAAGAATGAGTCATTACTCGGATCATTGTTAGCCCAACGAAGACAAGAGGTTGTACTGGCGACTAAAGTAGGCAATGACTTTTCAGCTCAGGATGGGCAATGGACTTGGAACCCTAGTTATCAACATATTGTTCAAAGTGCCAAAGCAAGTTTACAACGCCTACAAACAGACTATATTGACCTCTACCAATTGCATGGCGGGACAATGGATGATCCCATCGATGAAACGATTGCCGCGTTTGAAGATTTAAAAAAAGAAGGACTTATCCGCGCCTATGGTATTTCATCCATTCGACCAACTGTGATTGATCGCTTCACCTCTCAAAGTGATGGACAAACCGTCATGATGCAGCATAACCTCTTTGACCGAAGAGCTGAAGAATGGTTGCCTCTTTTAAAAGAACGGGGACAATCACTCTTAGTAAGAGGAGCAATTGCAAAAGGTCTGTTAACGACGAGCGGTATGGAAAGGTTAAAAGCCGGCCAATCGTTTAACGGCCTTACACATTCTGATTTAGAGCAACGTTTAACAATCGTTCAACAAACAGGCATGGATCCACAATCTATAGCTTTACACTACCTTTTACAATCAGAAATCACCGGAAGTGTACTCATTGGCTCTCGCACAGAGCAACAACTCATCGACTCTCTTAAAAGCTATAGACAACAAGTTCCAGAAGATGTACTCAAGCAACTTGCGGATACATTGCCACGAGAACAATATGAGGCACATCGTCTTCCCCCTTCCAATTCATTCGATTAAAAAACTCCAATAAGGCCCGTTCGAATACAATGAGATTCGAACGGGCCTTTCAACGTATCATGATAGATATCATGAATGAAACATTCTATTTACCAATTAATTGTAGCAGTGACTGGGCAATGGTCGCTTCCTAAAACCGAAGCTTCAATCGTAGCTTCTTTTATCGCATGACGTAGCGACTCACTTACCACCACATAATCAATACGCCACCCCACATTTTTAGCGCGCGCTTGTCCCATATAACTCCACCAACTATATGCGTCTGTTTGATCAGGGTGCAATGCTCTAAATGTATCGATAAAACCTGCATCCAAAAACGCTTGATGTTTTTGTCGTTCTTCATCAGTGAAGCCAGAATTCCCTCGGTTTGCTCTCGCATTTTTTATATCAATTTCTTCATGCGCAACATTGAGGTCCCCACAATAAATAACATGTTTTTGTTGAGCTAAACTCGTTAAATAAGCCCTTACCTCATCTTCCCATTGTAACCGTTCTTCTAGACGAGATAAGTCTCTTTTTGAATTGGGTGTATATTCAGTAATCACATAATAATCCTCGTATTCTAAAGTGATAATCCGTCCCTCGGCTTCACTTTCTGCATCTCCCACTCCATAACGAACGGCCATTGGGGTATGTTTCGTAAAGATAGCTGTTCCTGAGTAGCCTTTTTTCTCAGCATAATTCCAATACTGCTCATATCCTTCTAGTTCTAATTCTATTTGTCCTTCTTGTAATTTTATTTCTTGTAAACAAAAGAAATCTGCATCTGCTTCATAAAAATAATCTAAAAATCCTTTTTTTACAGCTGCTCGTAACCCATTGACATTCCAACTCACAATTTTCATAAGTGCCTCCTAATTTGTTTTTAACATTTCAGCAATTGAATACTCTTTGATATCAACACTTGTCGGTTGTCCGCTTAATTGTTCTGCCATAACTTTCCCTATGAAAGGTCCCATCGTTAAACCACTCGAACCAAGGCCATTGATTACCCATACATTTGGATAGCCTGGTAAATGGTCCATAACGACTGCATAATTTGGTGTCTGTGGCCTAAATCCCACACGCACTTCTTTTAATTCTGCAGTTTCAAACAATGGGGCTATCTCCAAGGTTTTTGTAAGTAATTGTTGGACACCACCCACTGTTACAGTAGCCTCATACTGGTCATTCTCGTAGGTTGAACCACTTGCGATTTCTCCCGCATGAAATGGAACGAGATAATGATTTCCTGCAGGGATAATCACAGGCCAGTTCTCATTCGCTTCTGTAACTTGTAAATGAGCAATCTGAGCTTTTTGCATACGCACTGGAAAATCAGCATATAAGGGTGCCACTACCTCTTTCAACCAAGCTCCCGCTGTAATCACTAAGTGAGTATAAGGCATTTTCTGCCCATCCACTTGTACACATACTTCACCGTTTACTTCTTGCAATTCTGCAGTCCCTTGAATGAAACGAACTCCTCGTTGCTCTGCTATTTGTTGAAGAGCCTGGTGTAAGGTTGCTCCGTCCACTCTTCCACCGTTTGATAAAAAAAGACTAGAATACTTTCGATGTAAGAAAGGATATCTCTGGGTCGTTTCTTCTGGTGAATAGACCGCGTAATTTCCCACCAGTGATTCATCTTCTAGTATTGGTTTCATTTTTTGTATGAAGCGATCGCGTTGTTCAACTGTGTCAAATGTACGTAATAAACCGTTTTGTTCATACCCTGTGTTTTCAATGCCTTGCTCTTTTAAGGCTTGTGTAATCACTGGATAATAAGCAGCCCCTTCATAGACAAGCTTTTTCCAACGTTTATTTCTTCTTTGAGAAATCCAAGGAGCGATAATACCTGCCGCGGCAAACGTTGCTGTTCCCGCTCTCTGGTCTCCGACGACGGTCACCTCTATTCCCAATTCACTTAAATGATAGGCAGTCGATACGCCCGCAATCCCGTTTCCAATAATTAATACGTTCATTTTTTCACACCTTACTCCACATTTTCATATCTCTATCATAACAAAAAATAAATAATTAGTAGAGCCCTTTCCCTTTTTCATTTTTGTTGTATAATAAAACTATTCACTAAATTTTCTGACTATTAAAAGAGGGGTAAGATGATAATGACGAACTCAACAATCCAATTTAGAAAAGCGACACAATTCAAAACAAAACCTGATCCGAATACTTTAAAGTTCGGTAAAGTATTTACAGACCACATGTTTATTTCCGATTATGACATAGCAAATGGCTGGCATAATGACCGTATCGTACCGTACGAACCTTTAACACTAGATCCAGCTGCAACCATTTTTCATTACGGACAATCTGTTTTTGAAGGGCTCAAAGCTTATCGTGGGGAAGATGGCACAATTCGTTTATTCCGACCAGAAGAAAATATGATTCGAATGAATGAATCACTTGAACGATTAGTCATGCCACAAATCGATGTTGAAAGGGCAGTAGAATCACTCGTTGAATTAATTAAAATTGAAAAAGATTGGGTTCCTACAAAAGAAGGTACGTCATTATATATTCGACCATTTGTCATCGCGACAGACGCATTTTTAGGCATTTCTCCCGCGACCAAATATCGCTTCATGATCATCTTGAGTCCAGTAGGTGCCTACTATGGCGATACAATCCAACCCGTTGATATACTTGTTGAAGATCATTTTGTACGTGCAGTTCGTGGAGGTACTGGCCAAGCAAAAACAGCTGGCAATTATGCTTCTTCCTTAAAAGCACAGGAATTAGCAGAAGCGAAAGGATTTGCTCAAGTCCTCTGGCTCGACGGTATTGAACAAAAATATGTTGAAGAAGTAGGCAGTATGAATATTTTCTTCCGCTTAAAAGACAAAGTCATTACACCTAAAATCAATGGTAGTATTTTGCGAGGCATTACTCGAAAATCAATTATCGAGCTATTGAAAGACATGGATGTATCAGTCAGTGAAGAACAAATTGCCATTGAAGACATCTATCAGTATGCAGCAAATGGTGAATTACTTGAAGTTTTCGGTACAGGAACTGCGGCGGTGATCTCTCCTGTCGGTGCACTCTCTTGGAAAAATCAAGAAATCGTTATTAATCATCGCCAAACAGGTGAACTGAGCCAACAACTTTATCACCGACTAACAGGTATTCAAAATGGACGACTCGATGATCCGTTCCACTGGGTAAAAACGATTCGTGCCTAATTATAATCTTCACTTCCTTTATCAGGAGTGAAGATTTTTCACTTTTAAAGCAAGTGGTGCTACAATTGTTTGAGTAGGATAGTAAAATTAGAGGTGAACGAGATGCGTTTTAAAAATGTGGTTTTAGGAGCAACAGGGGTTGCGCTAAGTGCTGTTGTAGCTACAGGTTATATGATTACGAATCGAATGATGTATATAAAAAAGAAAAAACCCGAAGAAATTATTGAAGCAGAATTATTACTTAATCAAGAACAACGCCATTGGTATGAAAAAAGTAAAAAAACAGATATCCTTATTCCTTCTATTCATGGGTACTCAGTGCATGCAACTGTTATTGAAAACGTGCCGAGTCAAAAATTTGTGATTTTTAGTCATGGCGTGACGGAAACTAAAATCCGTTCTATCCAATATGCGATGTTGTTTGAAAAACATGGGTATAATGCGATTATCTATGATCAAAGACGTCACGGAGAGAGCGGAGGTAAAACAACAAGCTTTGGGTTTTATGAAAAATATGACTTAAAAGCAGTTGTTGAATTCGCTCAAACTTTTGGAGGAGCGAATGAAGTCGGCATTCATGGTGTGTCTATGGGTGCGGCGACTGCCCTCCTGTATGGGGGTACTTTTGACGATGAAGTGAATTTTATCGTAGCAGATTGTCCTTATTCTAGTTTCGCTGATCAGATGGCACATATCGCCAACTATGAGTCTGCCTACTGGACAGACAGAGCACTCCAACTAGCCGACTTATTTATCAAATGGCGAGATGGCTATCGTCTCTCTGAAATCTCTCCCATTGATGTGGTTGACCAAATTCACGTTCCACTCCTTCTTATTCATACAGCAGAAGATGCATTTATTCTACCTGAAATGAGCGAGAAACTATACGAGCGAGCAAACGAACCTAAAACACTTGAAATCTTACCAGATGGTGCACACGCCCGCGGTTATAAAATGAATAAAGAACGTTATGAAACTGTAATTGCTCAATTTTTAAAAGAAGTTGAACAGCAAAAAACGATTTCATCATAATCCGTTCTAAATGTAATAACGTTAGCGAAAGAACATTCCCTTCTTCTGGTTTTTTAGAAGGAAATAGAATGTCGCTAACGTTATTCTTATTTTTATGACGTCTATTGATACAGTATAACTTGTCATTCAGTAGTCCCGTTCGCTAGAGCATGTCTTTGTGACGTAGAAGCTGAAGTTGTGCTTATAGAAAGCGTCCATCTTGAACAGAAAATAAACTGATAAAAGTAGCTCAACATAAAAAATATTGAGAAATCTATTGTTTTGATATTCTAAATAGCCTCAAAACCACTAGATGAGGATGGACTAGAATGATTCACTCACATTATTAGCTTACACCTCAAATGAAAGGAGCCTTTTTAAATGCAAAAAGCTATCCCTGATTAGAGATAGCTCGAAATTACTTCTTGTCTTTTTTTGTACTTACTTTGTTCATCTGATTCATCATTTGATTGATTTTTTTCTGTGATGGTTTTTGACCCATTTGCATCATCATAACACGTAACATTTCTTCGTTGATAGGTGGGTTTTCTGCTAAATATTTTTCCATATATTTTTTAGAAACGTAAAACCCGATAAAAATTCCACCGATTAATGTTAGTACTGCGATGAGAATGACCCAACCGATTCCTAGGCTCATCTGTCTTCCTCCTTTATGCAATATTTTTGCAATAAAGCGTCCACTTTGCATTATACAATGTTCAAACCTGAATAGCAATATGGTTTTTATTGTTCATAAAAAAGGTGAAGAGGCTCCCCTCCTCACCAATTCATTCGTTCATTAAGCAAGTAAAGCTTTTACTCGAGCAACTACATGATCGACTGAGAAGCCATATTTCTCCATCACAATTTCTCCTGGAGCACTTGCACCAAATGTATCAATTCCTAATACATCTCCATCTGTACCTGTGTATTTATGCCATCCTAATGATGAGCCCATTTCAATTGCTAAACGTTTAGTCACTGCTTTTGGTAAAACTTCTTCTTTATAAGCAGCATCTTGAGCATCAAAACGATCCCAAGCAGGCATTGACACAACATTCACATGAATATTTTCTTTTTCAAGTGCCTCTTGAGCAGCTACTGCTAAACTGACCTCAGATCCTGCTGCTAATAATAGCGCATCAACCGATTGTTTTGCTTTTGAAACGACATAAGCTCCTTTTCCAACACCTTCAAATGCTTGTTCTTTCGTTGTAGCTAAGACAGGTAAATCTTGACGCGATAAGACAAGTGCTGTCGGTTTAGATTTTGAAGTAACTGCATAGTACCAAGCTGCTGCTGTTTCATTTGCATCTGCAGGTCGCATTACAGATAAATTTGGCATAGCACGGAAGCTTGCTAAATGCTCGATTGGTTCATGAGTAGGTCCGTCTTCCCCAACAGCAATACTGTCATGAGTGAAGACATACGTTACCGGTAAGCCCATTAAAGCTGATAGACGCACAGCTGGACGAACGTAGTCACTGAACACAAAGAATGTTGCTCCGTAAACATCTAACCCACCATGTAAAGCCATTCCATTTAATGCAGTACCCATTGCAAATTCACGCACACCAAACCAAATATTACGCCCAGCATAGTTTTGAGAAGGTAAGAAATCTCCTTCGCCTTCCATCATCGTTTTATTCGAACTTGCAAGGTCTGCACTTCCTCCAAAGAACGAAGGCACTGCTTTAGCAATTGCATTGATCACTTGGTGTGAAGCAGATCTTGTCGCAATTGATTGTCCTTCTTCATAAGTCGGCAATTGCTCTTTTAATTCAACTGGGTATTGACGTGCAATCGCTGCATCTAGTTGCGTAGCTAACTCTGGGTAAGCTTGACGATATTCTTCCATCATCGCCTCCCATTTTGTTTGTGCCGCTACACCATTTTGTTCAATTTGATCTTTAAAGGTGTCATAAACTTCTGTTGGCACCGAGAATGGTTCATGAGTCCAATCATAAGCTTGTTTCGTTAGTGCCATTTCGTCTGTACCTAATGGTGCACCATGGGCCGCTGATTTTCCTGATTTATTTGGTGAGCCGTAACCAATTACCGTTTTCACTTCGATCATTGTAGGGCCACCTGTATTCGCTTTGGCTTGCTCAATTGCTGCGTTTAATGCTGCAACGTCATTCCCATCTTCTACGCGAATATAATTCCAGCCATAAGACTCGAATCGTTTTTGAATATTTTCAGTAAATGACATATCAAGTTCACCATCTAAAGAAATATCATTACTATCATAAAGAACAATTAATTTGTTTAACTGTAAGTGTCCTGCAAGAGAAATAGCTTCTGCCGCTACTCCTTCCATCAAATCGCCATCTCCACAGAGTGCATACGTGTAATGGTCCACTACATCAAATGAATCTTGATTATAAGTTGCTGCTAAATGACGTTCTGCCATTGCCATTCCTACTGCCATACCAACGCCTTGTCCTAATGGACCTGTCGTTGCTTCAACGCCAATTGTATCTCCATACTCTGGGTGACCTGGAGTTGCTGATCCCCATTGTCTGAAGTTTTTAATTTCTTCCATTGGTAAATCATATCCTGATAAATGGAGTAAACTGTATAAAAGCATAGATCCGTGACCTGCAGATAAAACAAAACGATCACGATTAAACCAGTTAGGTTGGTTTGGGTTGTGATTCATTTGTTTTGCCCATAACGTGTAAGCCATTGGGGCTGCTCCCATTGGTAATCCTGGGTGACCTGAGTTTGCTTTTTCGATTGCATCAATTGACAACGTACGAATTGCATTAATTGCTAATCCATCTTTTACGTTCGACATGTAGTATGAACATCCTTTCAACAATTCAAATATTTTTTCACAGAAATATTCCCACTTCAAACTAATCTTCTAGTTAGAGAAGTGGGAATCGACTACTCTACCTTAAAAGATGTGTTCGTTTTGAAATAGAAATTCTTGTGAACTTGAACCTAATCCCTTTAAGTGTAGACAATTTTGTACTAAAATACAATGTTCTTTCGATTAATTTAATTTATTTTTACGTGCATTTTTAACTTTTTCAGGCGTGACATCATTGCCTTCTGTATCAATGACTTTTACATGTTCAATTGTATCTCTCATCGTACTTCTAAACGTCTCTAGGTACTCTTTTCTCAAAGCCGATTGCTCTTTCGCTTCTTCTGTAGATAACCCCTGCGTTTTTGATTTGTTTGATAATTCATTAATTCGATTCATTTTATCTGGTGATAACATCGATTAGCCTCCTCTATCTGTCTTTTTCATTCGTCTAGTCGACAAAATAATAAGAAGATGACACATTCAATCACTTCATTGTTCGTATCATTTCCTTATTGAAGAATATACAAAAAAAAGGAGAAGTGCAAATATAATCACTTTTCCTTAGTTGCTTCTCTATATCGGCGATGAACCGTTGCTTTACTCACTTTGAAACCCATTTGATTTAAGGTCACTGCAATTTCATCAAATGTATAGCCCTTTTCTCGCAACAGTCGAATTTGCTCGATGGGTACTTCTTTTTTGGGAGCCCCATGAGGATTTCCTCGATTGCTTAAATTCACAGAGGGGTCATAGCCTTTTTCGACAGCTTGTTGCATTCCTCTTTTAATTTTTGCATTGTGAATTTTTCGTTGAAATTCTTCAACAGCACTGAGAATATTCAACACGAGCGCATCCATTTCATTCAATTCAAATGAAGTTCCTTCGTCCACGGTCACTAACTCTATATTCAACTTTTGCAAGAGATGCAAAATGGCAATGCGAGCATTTCCTCTTGCCAATCTTGTCATATCTTGTACCACAAGATAATCTACTTGATGATTAGAAACGTAAGCCAGAAGCGATAAAAAGCCTTCTCTTTCCACGTCATAACTACTTGCATGATCTTCAAAAGATGCCTCAAGCTTCCAGTGCTGTTCCTCACAGAATTTCATTAACTCATTTTTTTGTCGAACCAAAGAAGTTTCTTGTTCTTCTTTTTCAGTACTTACTCGACAGTAAATCACTGCTTTTTTCTTCACTTTTTAGCTAACTCCCTGCCTAATTGCTCTGAATGAATAATAGTAGCTGGAATTCTTAAGGGTTCCCCAGCCCGTATTGTTGAATCAATTAATTCATTTTCTTTCATTACAACTTCAATCCATTGTTGTGTATCTTTTGCACCGTACTCCTGAGCTAATGTCCATAAAGAATCTCCGCTGACAACTTCAATTTCAACCACTTCGACTTCTTTTTCAAATAATATCATAAATGAAAGCACCAATGATAAACAACCCATTACAATGACATAAGTATTTTCTTTGATCCAATTCATATTCATTTCCTCCTATACGAACATACGTTCACTTTGTTAATTTTATTATAGAAAGTATGTTCGCATTTGTCAACTGTTATTACGAACTTCTGTTTGCCTTCTATACGAACAGATGTTATACTTTAGTTAATATAAGGCTTATAAGGAGGGTTAGTATGAAGAAAATTTCTGAAAGACAACAAAACATTTTAAATTTTATTAAAAATGAAGTGACAGATAAAGGGTATCCCCCATCCGTGCGTGAAATAGGTGAAGCGGTTGGATTAGCTTCAAGCTCAACAGTACACGGTCATCTAGATCGACTGGAGAAGAAAGGTTTTATTCGAAGAGACCCTACAAAGCCTCGGGCAATTGAAGTATTAGACCCTTTAGGAGCCGAAGACTTAAAGGCGCCTGTCCTACACATCCCATTGATCGGTAAAGTAACGGCAGGTCAACCGATTGATGCCATTGAAAATATTGAAGAGTACATGCCTGTTCCTGACACATTTGGAAGTGACGCTTCTCGTCTCTTTATGCTTGAGATTTCTGGAGATAGCATGATTGAAGCAGGTATATTAAATGGTGATTACGTCATTGTTCGACAACAACAAACCGCAAATAATGGGGAGATCGTTGTAGCTATGACAGAAGAAAATGAAGCAACTGTTAAACGTTTTTTTAAAGAAAAAGACTATTTTAGATTACAACCAGAAAATAGTGCTCTTTCACCGATTATTTTAGATCAAGTTTCAATTTTAGGTAAAGTGATGGGTGTTTTCCGAATGTTTCAATAAAAAAAGCTTTCGTAGATGTTTGTCTACGAAAGCTTTTTTTATGTAAGTTGAATCATTTTTTCTTCAATTAACTGTTCAACAGAAGATAAAACGGCTGCTTTCACATGTTCGTAAGTTAAGCCGCCTTGAATATAGGCAGTATAGGGTGGACGAATCGGGCCATCAGCAGTCAATTCAATGCTCGACCCTTGAATAAACGTACCTGCCGCCATAATTACATCATCGGCATACCCTGGCATATAAGAAGGTTCAGGTGCAAAATGAGCATCGATTGGTGAGTTAGATTGAACCATTTTACAGAAGTGAATCATTTGTTCACTTGTTGAAAAATTGACAGATTGAATCAAGTCTGTACGAGTCGCATCATACGAAGGAGATGTATCCATTCCAAAAGAAGCTAACAGACCTGCTGTGAAAATAGCCCCCTTTACTGCTTGACTCACTACATGAGGAGCTAAGAAAAATCCTTGATACATTTCAAGTAACGTATCTAAAGAGGCTCCAGATTCTCGACCTAAACCTGGTGAGGTCATGCGATAAGCACAGCGATTAACTAATTCTTCTCGTCCAGCTACATATCCACCTGTACGAACAAGTCCTCCACCTGGGTTTTTAATTAATGAACCCGCCATTAAATCGGCTCCCACTTCAGTGGGTTCTCTTAGCTCAGTAAATTCACCATAACAATTATCGACAAATACAATTACATCTTCTCGAATAGCGCGTACCTGTTGAATCATTTGTTCGATTTCATCCACCGTAAATGAAGGACGACTCGAATAGCCTTTTGAACGTTGAATCGCGACTACTTTAGTAGACGCTGTCATCATTTCTTTAACACGATTGAAATCTACTTTACCTTGGTCGTCTAAATCAACATGAGCATAGCCAATACCGAAATCTTGAAGTGATCCTGTATCTTCTTCGCCCCCTGAAACAATAGATGCCAATGTATCATAAGGTTCTCCAGTAATATAAAGTAAATCATCACCTGGACGGAGGACACCAAATAAAGCAATTGAAATTGCATGAGTCCCTGATACAATTTGATTGCGAACGATACAACTTTCTGCTCCAAATGTATCTGCATAAATTTCTTCTAATGTGTCTCTTCCTACATCGTCATAACCATAACCTGTTGATCCTTTGAGATGAAAATCACTGACTTTATTTTTGGCAAAGGCTGCTAATACCTTTCTTTGATTATAAAATGCAATATCCTCTGTTTTTTGATGATAAGGAGCAATAAGTTGCTCTACCTCTTTTGCACGCTCCAGTAATGCTGGATTAAATGGTTCTATTTTCATAAGTATACTCCTTTATTATCTTATTCCGACATATTTACTGCTTTAGTAGGTACATACGTAGAGATGGCATGCTTATAAATTAATTGTTGTTTACCATCTGCTTCAAGTAAAACAGTATAATTATCATAAGATTTAATAATGCCTTTGATTTGAAAACCGTTCGTTAAAAAAATAGTGACAAATGTTTTTTCTTTTCTTAATTCGTTTAAAAAAATATCTTGCATATTATTCATCATTTTTCCCCTTTTCTGTCCAAATTTCTTCCATTTCCTTTACTTGTTCAACAATCGAACGCCTTGCATCAATCCAATGTACGGGTAGCTGATGTCTAAAATAAGTTAATTGACGCTTTGCATATCTTCTTGAGTTTTGTTGAATCGCTTCAATAACCGCTTGTTTAGATAAATGACCATCAAGAAATGGATACCATTCTTTATAACCAATGCCCGTCATTGCTTGGGTATTTCGAAAACCATCTGCAATCAATTGACGGACTTCTTCCTCCAAGCCTTCTTCAATCATTTGAATAACTCGTTCATTGATTCGCTCATACAATTCTTCTCGCGGACGATCCATTCCAAAAATGAGATGCGGAATGACTATTTCGTCTCCCGTATTCGCTTCTTGTTCAACTTTAGTTTGTCCCGTTTTTTCATAAATCTCCAACGCGCGAACGACCCGTCGAATATTGTTTGGATGAATTGATGCCGCACTCTTAGGGTCGACTTGAGCAAGTTGTTCATGTAATTGCTCATTTCCATACTTCTCTGCGTAATCCTCCCACTTTTTACGTGTCGCTTCATCACCAACTTCTTCGGTAAATTGAAATTGATATAACACTGCGCGAATATATAACCCTGTTCCCCCAACTAAAATCGGTACTTTTTCACGTGACTGAATTTCTCTGATTTTTTCACGCACGAGTGTTTGATAATCCTTCACAGAAAATGCTTCCTCAGGTGAGAGGATATCAAAGAGATGATGAGGGACGCCTTGCATTTCATCTGGTTGAATCTTTGCCGTTCCAATATTCAATCTACGATAAACTTGTAAAGAGTCTCCATTGATGATTTCACCATTTAATCGTCGTGCTAAAGCTATACTACTTGCTGTTTTACCTGATGCAGTAGGTCCTACAATTACAATTACTTTATCCATTAAATTGTCGTAACCAACTTTCTATCATTGCATAAACCGCTTCTTTTGAATGTTCATTCAAAGGCTCGTGACGGCCTCCTTCTAAAAAGAAAGTCGTTACATCATGTCCTGTTTTGGCGAAACGTTCTGCAACCTCTTTCACAGATTCCCCATAATTTCCAACTGGATCGTCTGTTCCTGCAATAAATAATAACTGTTTAGTAGCTAATCCCTTACTATAAGAATGATTAGCACGTTCAATTAAGCCGAAGAGGGCTGTAAAGAAATGTGAATTAGGAACTACACCTGAAAAATCATCTAATATATATTTTTGAACTTCTTTTTCATCTCGTGTAATCCAATCAAATTCAGTGACAGGTTGCTCTACACGTTTATTAAAACCTAAGAAAGAAAGCTTGTTTAATAATTCATCACGTTCCTTATTTCTTAATTTAGCTACCCATTTACCGACACTCAATGCAAGTTGAGGTTGTTTTCCTGTGGATGAGATAATTGCATGTTCGACAGTAGGATCCCATTCAATATAGGCACGAACGATAAATGAACCCATACTGTGACCAAAGAGTACATAGGGTAAGTCAGGTAAAGTTGCATAATGTTGTCTGACGGTTTGTACATCCTTTAAAAAATCCTCAGCTTCTACTTCTTCTTCCAGAATACCCGCACCTAAAGTAGCTGTATTTCCATGCCCTCTTTGGTCATGTCCGAATACAATGTATCCTTTTGATGCAAAATAGGCCATTACTTCGTCATAACGTCCAATATGTTCCACCATGCCATGCACAAATTGTAAATAGCCAATGGGTTCAATCATTGGCTCATATAAAACGGTATATAATAAATGACCGTCATGTGCTCGAACAGGCATTGTACTTCTCTTTATTTGAAGCATTGTGCTGCTTTGACTGCTTTTTTCCATCCGTTATACAACTCCTCTCGTTCTTTTTCTTCCATTTGTGGTTCAAAACTAGTAGCCACTTCACGCATTTTTTCGATTTCTTGTTTGGATTTAAAGAATCCTACTGCTAACCCTGCTAGATACGCAGCGCCCAATGCTGTTGTCTCTAAATATTTCGGGCGTTCTACTCTCGTATCAATCAAATCACTTTGAAACTGCATTAAAAAATCATTAGATACAGCTCCACCATCTACTCTTAAAAGATCCAGTTGTAAGTGAGCTTCCTTTTTCATAGTTTCTAAGACATCACGTGATTGATAAGCTAACGATTCTAACGTCGCACGAATAAAATGTTCTTTTTCCGTGCCTCTGGTTAATCCAAATACGGCACCCCTTACATCCGAATCCCAATAAGGCGTTCCTAACCCTACAAATGCAGGGACAACATAGACCCCATCTGAGGAAGTCACTCTGGTTGCGTAATCCTCTGATTGTTTCGCCTGTTGAAACATACGGAGGCCATCTCGTAACCATTGAATTGCAGACCCCGCGACAAACACACTTCCCTCAAGAGCATACTTTACTTTCCCATCTAAGCCCCAAGCGATAGTCGTAAGCAATCCCTGTTCTGAACGAATTAAGTCTTCACCTGTATTCATCAAGACAAAACAGCCTGTCCCATATGTATTTTTAGCCATTCCTTTATCAAAACAAGCTTGACCAAATAGAGCACACTGTTGATCGCCTGCTGCACCTGCAATCGGTATACGGTGACCAAAAAATACATCCGGTGATGTTTCAGCATAAATTTCTGATGAAGAGCGTACTTCAGGCAATAGGGCTTCAGGAATATCAAATGTTGAAAGAAGCTCTTGGTCCCACTCTAGCGTTTCGATATTAAATAAAAGTGTACGAGATGCATTGGAATAATCAGTCACATGTGCTGCTCCTTGTGATAATTTCCAAATTAAAAAGGTCTCAATCGTCCCGAAAAGTAATTCACCACGTTCAGCTTTTTCTCTCGCTCCTTCAACATGCTCTAACAACCAAACAATTTTAGAAGCTGAGAAATAAGGATCGAGTTGTAAACCTGTTTTATAGCGAACCGTCTCCTCTAGCCCTTCCTCGCGCCACCTTTCTACAATAGGCTGCGTTTGGCGAGATTGCCATACAATTGCATTGTGGATGGGTTTGCCTGTTTGTTTATCCCAAATGACTGTCGTTTCTCTTTGGTTGGTAATCCCAATGCCTGCGATTTGCTTTGGCTGAATTCCTTTTTCTGTAATGACAGTAGCTACTACTGCCTGAACACTAGCCCATATTTCAGTGGCATTATGCTCGACCCAACCTGCTTTTGGATAGATTTGAGTGAATTCACGTTGTGCAATGTGTACAATTTGTCCTTCTTGATTAACAAGGAGAGCTCTTGAACTCGTTGTACCTTGATCAATGGTTAATATAAATTGTTCCATTTCGTCACCTCTTTACATGATTCGCTTAAACATCTTCTCTACTTCTGTGGTCGTAAAATGAATGAGCACAGGTCGTCCATGTGGGCACGTGTAGGGATGTTGAGCGTCTTTCAAGTCAGTTAACAATTGTGTCATTTCTTCTTTTGTTAGATAGTGATTGGCTTTAATTGAACGTTTACAACTCATTAGAATAGCGGCTTCTTCGCGGATTTCTTCAATATTAATCGTGCGCTCTGCTAAGACTTGTTCAATTATCGCATCTACAGTCGCTTCAATATCGTCTTCAGGAAACCATGTAGGATAAGCTCGGACAATCAAACTGGTCGGACCAAATGGTTCTAAAAGTATCCCTGCATTCTCCAAAACTTCTTTTTTACTTTCAATTACTTTCATCTCTTGTTGAGCGTAATGAAACACGAGCGGAATTAAGAGCTGTGTCATCTCTACTTCTGCTATATTCCCTAACTTTTCTTTAAAAAACTCATATTTAATTCGTTCTTGTGCTGCATGTTGGTCAATTAAATAAAAACCTGTTTCATTTTGCGCAACAATGTACGTTCCGTGGATTTGCCCTACTACTTCTAATTCAGGAAACTGTGCTTTTTCCTGACTCGATGCCAACGCTTCATGTTGCTCTAAAATTTGTTCAGATTGATTTGAATCTAAGTCTCTATCAATCAACCAATCATTGATTGGCAGTTCATAACTGTCTTCCCGCGCTTCCTCTACTTCTTGCCTTTGGGGCATCGTCACCGGAGAAGGCTGCTCTTCTACGTCTTTTAAAGGCGCCCATAATGTAGATTGGATGGAAGGCGTCACTGTCTTCTTAGGAACAGTGGCTTGTGGAATCGTAACGACTTGTTGCATTTTTGTACGAATTGTAGTCCGAATCATCTCCAACAGTACATCTTCTTTACTCATACGAATAATCTTTTTAGCAGGATGAACGTTTACATCCGTTAATTGGGGATCCGATGTAATATGCATCACGACAATCGGATAGCGGTGAATCGGTAAAAAAGTATGCATCGCATCTGTAATGGCCTGCTGGATGGCATAACTTTGAATGTATCTTCCGTTAACAATAATTGTCATATAATTCTTTCTAGCCCTTGTAATCTCTGGTTTACTGATCCAACCCTCAATTTTAAAATCTTCATTTTCTGAAGCAAATGACACCATTTTTTCAGCAACCTGTAAACTATAAACAGATGCAATCGTGCGTCTTAAATCATTCATCCCAGCAGACTGATGCATCACTTTCCCGTCATTTGTTAATACGAAAGCAATGGCTGGATGACTAAAGGCAAATCGATTAAGCAAATCAATAATTTGACCTAATTCCGTTTGAATGGTTTTCATATGCTTTAAACGAGCTGGCGTATTATAAAAGAGTTGTGAAACCGTAAAATCTGTACCTTTTCGAAGAGGTGCATAGCTCAGCGATTGTAAGTGTCCCCCTTCAATAACGATTTCAGCTCCTTCTTCACCTGTAGAAGTAACCATATGCACTTTTGACACAGCAGCAATACTTGCCAATGCCTCTCCGCGAAAGCCGAGTGTTGAAATATGGAATAAATCATACTCATTACTTAGTTTACTAGTAGCATGTCGTTCAAATGCTTTCTGAGCATTTGAATAGTCCATCCCCTGTCCATTATCAATCACTCGAATTGAACGAATACCAGCGTCTTCTAAATGCACTTCAATTTTTGTAGCTTGTGCGTCAATTGCATTTTCAACTAATTCTTTCACTACAGAAGCAGGTCGCTCTACCACTTCACCTGCAGCAATTTTATTCGAAAGTAGTTCACTCATTACTTCAATTGTTGCCATATCCTCACCCCTTCGTTGCTTGCTTTTTCCAAATGGCTAATTGATTCAAGGCCTCCATAGGTGTCATGTTATATAAATCAAGTGCCCTTATTTCATCTTCAATAGCACTTGTTGTTTTTGGATGGTGCTCTTGTGGTTGAATTTGTTCAAAAAATGATAATTGTTCTTGTACTTGGTCAGCTTTTTCAACTTCAACAGGTTCTTTCTTTTTCTTTTTTTCGAATTGTTCAAGCAACTCACTAGCTCTTGCAATAATGGTTGGTGGCAAATCAGCTAGTTTAGCGACGTGGATGCCGTAACTCTTATCCTGAGAGCCTTCCTTTACTTTATGTAAAAAAACAACATCTCCATTTTGTTCTTTCGCATCCACATGTACATTTTTTAAGCGTGGTAACTGTTGTTCAAGGGCTGTTAATTCATGGTAATGCGTTGAGAATAAAGTATTTGCACCAATTTCGTCATGAATAAACTCCATCATCGCTTGTGCAAGAGACATGCCATCATAGGTTGAAGTCCCACGCCCAATTTCATCAAACAGCAATAAACTCTTTGAAGTGGCTTGTGATAACGCCACTTGCGACTCCATCATCTCCATCATAAAAGTACTTTGACCTGAAGCCACATCATCTGCAGCTCCAATACGAGTAAAGATACGGTCAGTTAGCGGAAGAACCGCTTCTTCACAAGGAACAAAGGAGCCTACTTGAGCCATGAGTACTGTCAATGCAATTTGGCGCATATACGTACTCTTACCTGACATATTCGGTCCTGTAATTAAATACATATTCTCTTCTTGCGTTAAGATGCAACTATTCGAAACATATAAGCTTCGATCCATCATCTTTTCGACAACTGGATGTCTTCCTTCGACAATTTTTAATTCATTGGCCTTGGAAAATTGCGGGCGGACATATTGTTCTTGTTCGGCTACAATCGCCAGTGCGATGTAAACATCTAACTCACTTAGTTGTGTCGCCATTTGTTGTACTTCTGAAATATATTGTTTCGTTTGTTCACGAATTTCCACAAAACGCTCATATTCTAATGCAAGACTTTGTTCATCCGCATTTAAAATGAGTGCTTCTTTTTCTTTTAATTCATCTGTAATGAAACGCTCACTATTCGCTAACGTTTGTTTTCGCTCGTATAGGGTGGTATCCATTTGACTCGATTGCGCACGTGTTACTTCAATAAAGTAACCAAACACACGGTTATAGCCGATTTTTAAATTTTTAATTCCTGTTCGTTCACGCTCTTTTTGTTCTAACTGACTTAACCAAGCTTTTCCATTGCGTGAGGCATCTCTTAACTCATCCAACTGCTGATCATAACCTTCACGAATGACTCCTGCCTCTTTCACAGAAATCGGTGGATGTTCTGCAATCGCTCGCTCTAATAACTCAACTAAAGGTGTACAAGGATTCATCTGTTTTGAAAGTGCCATTAGCACCTCAGAATGACTGTCGTTTAATTGTTCGATGATCGTTGGAATCACTTGTAAGGATTGACGTAATTGAGCTAAGTCTCTACCTGAAGCACTTCCCATCGAGATGCGTCCTGCGAGTCGTTCTAAATCATACACTTGCTTTAAAGATTGCTTTAACTGCTCTCTTGTGAAAAAAGATTCGATTAATGCTTCTACTCTGTCTAATCGTTGATGAATTGCTTGCTCGTCTCTTAATGGTTCAAATAACCAAGATTTTAACTTTCTAGAGCCCATTGCGGTCGTTGTTTCATCCAATAATTCATACAGGGTCCCTTCTTTTGAAAGTTGACGAATGGATTGCACAACTTCCAAATTTCGCATGGAATGGGCATCAATCATCAATTTACTTTCTGAAGCAATGTATTCAAAAGGTTGTAAATGGTCCAATGACGTTTTCTGTGTTTCAGCCACATAGGAGACTAACGTTTGAATAACAGGTTGGACTCCAGTAGGTACTGATTCAATCAGCGAAGGTTGTACTTCAATTGTTGTCGTTGGTTGAGAAATCATTATTTTTCTTACATGTGCTAATCTTTCTATTTCTTCATCTGTGGTGGAAATGACCAGCTCTTTCATTTGCAAAGCTTGCATCATTCGAAAAACATCGTCTTCCGTCCCTCTAATCATTTCTGCTTTTCCACTACCTGTCGCCACGTCTACATAAGCGAACGCAAATCCTGTATGCGCAATCCGTTCAACTGCTCCAATGTAATGATTCGCCGTGGCATCTATCGTTTTTCCTTCTGTTAAAGTGCCTGGTGTTACAATTTTAACAACTTCTCGCTTCACAATTCCTTTTGCAAATTTAGGATCTTCTGTTTGTTCACAGATCGCTACTTTATATCCCTTACTCACTAAGGTCTCAATATAATTACTTGCGGCATGATAAGGTACGCCACACATTGGAATTTTTTCTTTTCCCGCTGCTGCATCTCTGGCTGTTAATGTAATTTCTAGTAAACTAGATGCACGAACAGCATCATCAAAAAAGAGTTCATAAAAATCACCCAATCTAAAAAAGAGAAAGGCATCTTCATATTCTTTTTTAATCGTAATATATTGTTGCATCATTGGTGTATAGTTTGTCATAATGTCCCTCTTTCATGTCACTCATTGTATTTCATTATAACAAATGCAACACTTTTCGTCTGTTCTTAGCTTAAAGACGATTGAGTCAAGTTTTTGTGGGTACTTTTTTAAAAAGGTCAAAACTTCTTATAAAGTTTCATTTGAC
>JASLCF010000050.1 GCA_030146155.1 Savagea sp. | reverse complement strand
TCGTCAGCTTACGCTGCGAAAGCTAAGTTTTGTTCTTGTTTGCCAGTTATTATTGGCTTGACGTTTCTGACGGAGCCGATCCCTCCGACGCGCAACTCGAGCTCAAGTACCCCTGTCGAATCCGTAACGTCCCCGAAAGTATTCAGGGAGAAACGAAGAAGTTTCTCAAACTGTGTCAGATTCAACTGACTGAAGCTTTATTATAACATGATAACAGCGCTACGACAAGGATGGCGATTGCCATCCCTGTAAATTAACGTTGGTTATCTTTGAATACACGTTCCATTTCTCGTTTTGCTTCTTTTCTTTTTAAATCCTCACGCTTATCGTGTAATTTCTTCCCTTTACCGAGACCAATTAACACTTTAGCAAAGCCATTTTTCAAGTAAAGCTTTAACGGAATAATTGCATAGCCATCTTGTTGCACGCTGCCACGCAATTGATCAATTTGTCGTTTATGCAGTAACAATTTTCGAGAACGTAGCGGATCGTGATTATAACGATTGCCTTGTTCATAAGGACTAATATGCATATTCGAAATCCACGCTTCGTTATTACGAATCAAAACGAATGCGTCTCGAATTTGTGCTCGACCGGCACGAATGGATTTGATTTCTGTTCCTTGAAGCACAAGTCCCGCTTCAATCGTCTCTTCTATCGAAAAGTTAAAATTCGCTTTTCGGTTATCTGCAATGACTTTTCCTAATCCTTTCGCCATAGCGTACACCTCTTATTTTTTTCTTTTTCTTTTTTTCTTCACAGAAGTCTTAGCAATGCCCTCATAAAACTTCTTCTTTTTCTTTGCCTCAGGTTTTTTTCTATCAATCGATTGATTGCCTACCGGACGTTTCTGTTGTTTCGAACGACCTTTTGTTTCAATCACTTTTGGACCCGTTGCTCTTTTTCTAAGGGGCCTATTGGATTGAACACCGTCCAGTACAAAATCAATTGCACCTTCAGCCACATCTACATGTTTCACTTCAACCTTCACTTTGTCGCCAAGACGAAATTGCTTCGCTGAACGCTCTCCAATCATCATCATTAAACGATCATCATAGCGGTAATAATCGTCCGCCATGTCTTTTACATGAATTAACCCTTCGACCGTATTCTCTAGTTCAATAAACATACCGAAGTTAGTGACACTTGAAACAACGCCTTCATACACTTCGCCGACTTTATCGACCATGAATTGAGCTTTTTTCAATGCTTCTACATCACGTTCTGCGTCAATTGCGCGACGTTCTGTTTCAGAAACATGTGTAGTCATTTCTGGTAGGTTCTCCTCCCAGCGTTTCGTATCAGCAGGACTTGTTTTGCCCTGTAATAAATACTGGCGAATGAGACGGTGGACAATTAAGTCTGAATAACGACGAATAGGCGCCGTGAAATGTGTATAGTAATCGGTCGATAAACCAAAGTGACCAATGCTTTGTTCGTTATATTTGGCTTGTTGCATAGAACGTAATAGCATTGTCGAAATGACTGCCTCTTCTGGTAAACCTTGAATTTCATCCAACACATCTTGTAGAGCTCTTGGATGGATACTATTCCCCACACCTTTTAAAGTGATGCCGAAATGAGTTAAAAATTCAAAGAAGCGCTCTAATTTTTCTTCTTTCGGATTTTCATGAATCCGGTAGAGGAAGGGATACGGTAACCAATGGAAATGTTCTGCAACCGTTTCGTTGGCAGCTAACATGAATTCTTCAATCAGCTTTTCTGAGACTGTACGCTCGATCATTTCAATCGCAACAGGCCATCCTTCTTCATCGACAACGATTTTAGATTCTTTGAAGTTAAAATCAATCGCGCCTCGTCCTTGACGTTTACCACGTAGACGTTCTGCTAATTTTGCCATCAAACGAAGCATCGGAACAACTTCTGCATATTGCTCCATCAGGGCTTCATCTTCATGTTCTAGAATTTGATAAACCGTGTCATAAGTGAGTCGCTCTGTTGTGCGAATCACACTTTCATAAATTTTGTGTGCCACAACATGCCCCGTCGTATCAATTTCCATCTCACAAGCCATCGTTAAACGATCTACATTTGGATTTAATGAACAGATACCGTTCGATAACTTATGGGGAAGCATAGGAATAACGCGGTCAATTAAATAGACACTATTCCCACGTTCGTAAGCTTCTTGATCCATCGGAGTTCCTTCTTGGACATAATAACTCACGTCTGAAATATGAACAGTTAATTTGAGATGACCATTAGGCAGTTGAGAGACGTGAATCGCGTCATCTAAATCTTTGGCGTCTGCACCGTCAATTGTGACTGTCATTTCATCTCGACAATCAACACGACCTGCGATTTCTTTTTCTGAAACTTGGTCAGCCGTCTGTTCTGCTTGTTCTAATACTTCATCAGGGAAAACGTTAGGAATGCTGTGTTTGTAGACAATTGATAAAATATCCACGCCTGGGTCATTTTTATGGCCCAACACTTTCGTGACAATCCCTTTTGCTGAATGTGTATCGGTCGGATATTTGGTAATATCTACTAATACTTTATGACCTTCCATCGCACCTAATGTTTGTCCTTCTTCGATAAAAATATCCATCGGGACACGTTTATCGTCTGGTTTCACATAGCTATAATGAGCTGAGCCATAAAATGTGCCGACCACCGATTGGGTATTCCGCGTCACAATTTTTGTAATGGAACCTTCTTTTCTATCCCCATGAGATTCTTTAGATACTTTTACAAGTACCGTATCTTTATCCATGGCACCATTCATTTCGTGAGGGGGAATAAAAATATCATCCATTCCCTCTTCTTCAGGTACAACGAAGCCAAAGCCCTTCGCATGCCCGATTAACTTTCCTTTAATCACATTCATACTTTCCGTTAGTGCATAACGATTAGCTTTCGTACGAATAATTTTGCCTTGATTCTCTAATGTATTTAATGTAACGATTAGTTGTTTGAACTCATCTGCTGAGATAAGTTGTAGTTGATCCTCTAGTTCACTTACGCTTGACGGTTTGTACGTCTTCTGTCGCATGAGTGAAAGTAGTTGATCCGTATATTGTTCTGACAATCGATCTCCTCCTTGTAATTATTCAATGTCATGTGACCAATCTAATTGGTCTAAAAATGTGTAAATATCTTCATGTAGTTGGTCTTTTTCTTTGTCTAGTGTAATGATGTGTCCTGATTCTTCATACCACTTCATACTTTTTTCTGCTGAAGAGACATTGTCCATGATCCATTCTGCAGATTGTGGATCAATCACGGTATCATGTCTTGCTTGTACAACGAATAAAGGGGCAAATACATCAGCCAATTGTTGACGGGTTGATTGAATCAGTTGCTGTAAATCAGGTAGGGAATCCATCGTTTGATGACGTAAAGCTTCTACCTCTTGTGCAATGACTTCTTGCGATTTACCTTCATATTTTTTGTACTGTGCAGCATATTTCAAAACGCCCTCATACATTAAATCTGTCGTTTTCATGGTCATTGGGGCACACATCGAAACTGCGCCTAATACGGGACGGCACATACTTAATTTCAATGTGAAAACGCCTCCTAAAGATAAACCAGCGACGGCGATTTCATCAAAGCCTTCACTTTTCAAGAAATCATAACCCGAAAGAACATCTTCCCACCATTGCTCTGGATTTGTTTGAATCAATTCTTCAGGGGGTACACCATGTCCACGATAATGGGGTGCATGGGATGTATACCCTTTTTTCTCTAAAAAACGCCCCAACATTCGAACATCTGCACTTGTTCCCGTAAAACCGTGTAATAAAAGAACCGCCCGAGGTCCGTGTTTAAAATAAAATGGTTGTGGTTGTGCAATTTTCAAGCTGTCCACTCCTTTTCATCTCAGTTGTTTATGGATGTAAAAAAAGCCGAACCTAAATAGCGGCCCGGCGTAGATTGTATGATTAAAATTTCATTACTGCTAATGTTAAAGCAAAGAATAAAACTGATAATACAACAGTCGTTCTCTGAAGTACTAAATCAAGTCCACGTGCTTTTTGCTTACCAAAAAGTTGTTCTGCACCACCTGAGATGGCTCCTGACAAACCTGCACTTTTTCCTGATTGTAATAGAACGACGACGATTAGGGCGAGTGCCACAATTAATAATAAAGTCATTAACAAAGATTGCACTTTGTTCCACCTCCTGAATGATACTTACAACACTATCCATTTTATCAAACAACGCTAGCAGTTGCAACATCTGTTTTCTCCAAAACAGAAAAAGCTTCCCTCTTTTGGAAAGCTTCTTCTCTACTTCATTATTTTTTGATGTTATAGAATGATGCTAGGCCTTCATAACGAGCAGTTTCGTGAAGTTGTTCTTCAATACGTAATAATTGATTATACTTCGCTACACGATCTGTACGTGATGGGGCACCTGTTTTAATTTGACCTGCATTCGTTGCTACTGCAATGTCAGCAATCGTTGTATCTTCTGATTCACCTGAACGGTGTGAGATAACTGCTGTATAACCAGCACGTTTTGCCATTTCAATCGCATCGAAAGTTTCTGTTAACGTACCAATTTGGTTCACTTTAATTAAAATTGAATTCGAAATGCCTTCTTCGATTCCTTTTGCTAATTTTTCAGTGTTCGTAACGAATAAATCGTCGCCGACTAATTGTACACGGTCGCCAATTTTTTCAGTTAATAGACGGTGACCTTCCCAGTCGTTTTCATCTAATCCATCTTCAATTGAAATGATTGGGTATTTATCACACATTGCAGCATACCAATTCACCATTTCTTCAGACGTATACACTACGCCTTCTCCTGATAAATGGTATTTGCCATCTTCTGCATTATAGAACTCCGAAGCAGCAGCATCCATTGCTAAACGAATTTCTTCGCCTGGTTTATACCCTGCTTTTTCGATCGCTTCCATAATTGTTTGAAGTGCTTCTTCATTGGATGCTAAGTTTGGAGCGAAACCACCCTCATCACCAACTGCAGTGTTTAAACCTTTTGCATGTAAAACAGCTTTTAAGCTATGGAAGATTTCTACACCCATTTGCATCGCTTCACGGAATGAAGTTGCAGCAACAGGCATCACCATGAATTCTTGAATATCGACGTTGTTATCCGCATGTTCCCCACCGTTTAAAATATTCATCATCGGAACAGGTAATTGCTTCGCGTTGATGCCACCTAAATATTGGTACAAAGGAAGATCTAAATAATCTGCTGCTGCAATTGCAGCAGCCATTGAAACGCCTAAAATTGCGTTTGCTCCTAATTTTCCTTTATTTGGTGTACCATCTAATTCAATTAAAGCTTGGTCAATAACAACTTGATCTAATACAGAATAGTTGAATGCCAATTCTTCAGCGATTGTCGTATTCACATTTTCAACAGCTTGTAAAACACCTTTACCTAAGTAACGACCTTTGTCACCATCTCTTAATTCAACAGCTTCATATTCTCCTGTGGATGCACCTGACGGGACGATAGCACGACCGAATGCTCCACTCTCTGTGAATACTTCTACCTCTACTGTTGGGTTTCCTCTTGAATCGATGACTTCTCTCGCTTGTACATGTGTAATTACTGGCATGTTTCATTCTCTCCTTCAATAAGTGATTGTCCTGTCATTTCTGCAGGTTTTTTTATATTTAACAAATCTAACATCGTTGGTGTTAAATCAGCTAAAATCCCATCTGAACGTAAATGAATTCCTTTTTTGGTTACAATGAGTGGCACTGGGTTCGTCGTATGTGCAGTCATCGGGTGACCTTCTACCGTGATGACTTCATCCGCATTACCATGGTCCGCTGTAATCAAAGCAACACCATCTTTCTCTAAAAGGGCATCCACAATTTGGCCGAGACATTGGTCGACCGCTTCAATTGCGTCAATCGTCGGTTGGAGTAAGCCACTATGCCCCACCATATCCGGGTTTGCAAAGTTTAAAATAATGACATCTTGACGTTCATGTTTAATTTCCTCTAATAACGCTTCAGTTACTTCAAACGCACTCATCTCTGGTTGCAAATCATAAGTCGCAACTTTTGGTGAATGGATTAAAATCCGTTGTTCTAAAGCAAACTCATCTTCTTTTCCCCCATTAAAGAAAAAGGTGACATGAGGATATTTTTCAGTTTCTGCAATACGCAGTTGTCTTAAGCCTTCGTTCGATACAACTTCTCCAAATGTATTGACGAGGTTTTCTTTCGCAAACACAACGTTTGAACGTACCTCTTCACTATAATGGGTAAAGGAAGCAAAATACAACTGTTCGAACGTTTTTTCTCCTAAGAGGAAGCCATTAAAGTCAACTTCAGTAAAAGCACGTGATAATTGAATGGCACGGTCTGGTCTAAAATTAAAGAAGACAACCGCATCCCCATCATTCACTGTCGCTACTGGCTCATTCTCTTTTTCAATGACAAACGGCACGACAAACTCATCCACGATCTCTTGGGCATAGGAAGCTTGAAGACCTTCCTCGGCAGTCTGAAAACGAGGTCCTTTACCATACACCATCGCATCATACGTCAATTGTGTACGTTCCCAACGTTTGTCACGATCTAACGCATAATAACGACCTGAGATAGAGGCAAACTCACCTACCCCGATTTCTTTCATTTGTCTTTCCGTTTCTTGAATATAAGTAGAAGCTGTCGTTGGACCGACATCGCGACCATCTAAAAAGCCGTGTACGTATACGTTTTTAACGTCATGTTCTTTTGCCATACGCAGTAAAGCAAATAAATGCTCATAATGACTGTGAACACCGCCATCAGACAATAAACCCATTACATGCAAAGCTTGATTTTCTTTTTTAGCTTGTTGCAGCGCTGCGATTAATGGTTCTTTTTCAAAGAAATCACCATCGTGAATCGATTTTGTAATGCGCGTTAAGCTTTGATAAACAATTCTACCCGCACCAATATTCGTATGTCCGACTTCAGAGTTCCCCATCTGACCGTCGGGTAGTCCTACTGCTTCCCCTGAAGCTTGTAACGTAGTCGTCGGAAAAGCAGCATGGTAACGATCAAAATTCGGTTTATGCGCTTGTGCGACTGCATTACCTTCTACTGTATCTCTTAAGCCAAAGCCATCTAAAATAATTAAAGCGACGGGACCTTTCATCGGTTGGCACCTGCTTCAACTAATTGCATGAAAGACACAGGATCTAAACTCGCACCACCAACAAGTGCCCCATCAATATGTTCTTCTGCTAGCAATTCTTCAATATTACTTGGCTTCACACTACCGCCGTATTGGATACGTACTTTATCAGCGACTGTTTGATCGTACAGTTCGGCAATGGTTGAACGAATTGCCCCGCACACTTCGTTGGCATCTGCAGCCGTTGCTGTTTTACCAGTACCAATCGCCCAAATCGGTTCGTAAGCAATGACGAGTTGTTCTACTTGTTCAGCAGCTACGTCTTGGAGAGCTTTCTCTACTTGCTCGCTGACATGTGCAACGGTTTGATTGTCTTCTCTCACCGCTAAAGATTCGCCCACACAGACGATAGGTGTTAAGTTGTGGTCAAATGCTGCGATGACTTTACGGTTCACCGCTTCGTCTGTTTCATTATAGTATTCACGGCGTTCAGAATGACCTAAAATAACGTAAGGAACATGAATGCTTTGTAACATAGCCGGGCTAATTTCACCTGTATAAGCTCCTTCAATCGCTTCGTGCATCGTTTGAGCGCCTAATGCGACAGGGATATCTCGAATTCCCGCCATCAAAGGTGCTAAATAAAGGGCAGGTGGACAAATTACAGCTTCCACTTGCTCACTCGGTTGAATATTTCCACGAATCTGTTCTACAAAATCAACCGCTTCTTCAATTGTTTTATACATCTTCCAGTTTCCTGCAATAATTGTTTTACGCATGTCTTCTCTCCTTATGCTTTATTTGTTAAAGCTTCTACACCAGGTAAGACTTTACCTTCCATAAACTCTAAAGAAGCGCCGCCACCTGTTGAAATGTGGTTCATTTGATCAGCTAAATTAAATTTCTCGACCGCAGCTGCAGAATCGCCACCACCAATGATCGTGTAGCCCTCTGTTTTTGCAACAGCTTCCGCTACTGTTTTCGTCCCGTTCTCAAAAGGTGCCATTTCAAATACACCCATTGGTCCGTTCCAAATGACGAGTGCGGATTGCTCAATCACTTCAGCATATTGTTGGCTCGTTTTTGGACCAATATCGAGTCCCATCCAACCTTCTTCGATTGCATCAATCGCTACTGCCTTGACATTTGCGTCTGCACTAAAAGCATCAGCAATCACTGCATCGATAGGTAAATGCAATTGAACGCCTTTGTCTTTTGCTTTTTGAATGAAGGATTGAGCAAGCTCAATTTTATCTTCTTCTACTAATGAATTCCCCACTTCATACCCTTGTGCTTTTGAAAAAGTGTAAGATAAGCCACCACCAATTAATAAATGATCCACTTTCTCTAATAAGTAATCAATGACACCGATTTTATCTTTTACTTTTGCTCCACCAATAATCGCGGTGAATGGACGTTTTGGTGTCTCGAGTGCCTCACCTAATACACGCAATTCTTTTTCCATCAATAAACCACTCACGGCTACATCTACAAAGGACGCAATGCCTGCTGTCGATGAATGAGCGCGGTGTGCTGCTCCAAATGCATCATTAACAAAAACATCAGCGAGTTCAGCAAATGCCCGACTTAAAGTTTCATCATTTTTTTGTTCTCCCGCATGGAATCTGACGTTTTCAAGTAAGATGACTTCGCCGTCTTGCATGGCTTCAACTGTCTCTTTTACAGTGTCACCAATCGATTCAGAAAGCGCTTGAACAGGCTGATTTAAATGTTGGGCTAAACGTTCTGCTACAGGTTGTAAACGTAATTCTTCTTTCACTTCGCCACCTGGTCGACCAAGGTGACTCGCTAAAATGACTTTAGCACCTTGCTCCATTAAGTATTGAATTGTTGGAAGCGCAGCAGTGATTCTTGTTTCGTCCGTAATTTTACCCTCTTCCATTGGCACGTTAAAATCAACTCTTACAAATACTTTCTTTCCTTTTACATCAATGTCTTTCATCGTCATTTTTGACAGCATGAATGGTACACTCCTATCCGATAAATGTTAATAAAAAAAGAGGAACGGGTATCCCGTTCCTCTTACCCACTTCTATTATAGTAGGTTTACTTTGGTTTTGCTATTCAAACCCAGATTTTATAATCCGCGTTCTTGCATGTAAAGGGCTAAATCCACACAACGTGTAGCGTAGCCTGTCTCATTATCGTACCAAGAAATCACTTTGACTAAATTATCTCCAAGTACAGTAGTTGATAAGCCGTCTACTGTTGAAGAAGCTTTGTTACCGTTGTAATCGACAGAAACTAAAGGTAGGTCGGAGTAGAATAAAATATCTTTCAACTCACCATTCGCTGCTTGTTCAAGGGCAGTGTTCACTTCTTCAGCAGTTACATTTTTATCTAACTCAACAACTAAATCGACCATCGATACATTCGACGTTGGAACACGAACGGCCATGCCATCCAATTTTCCTTTTAATGTTGGGATCACTTTCGCCACTGCTGATGCTGCTCCTGTTGTTGTCGGAATCATTGAGACAGCTGCTGCACGTGCACGACGGTAATCCGAATGCGGTAAATCTAAAATGCGTTGATCATTTGTATAAGAGTGAATTGTCGTCATTAATCCTCTTTTTACACCAAATTCATCGTTTAACACTTTTGCAACAGGTGCTAAACAGTTCGTTGTACAAGACGCATTTGAAACCACGTGGTCTGTTGATGGATCATAATCTGTGTGGTTAACTCCAACAACAAACGTTGCGACGTCGCCTTTTGCTGGTGCAGATAAAATGACTTTTTTAGCTCCGGCTTCGATATGCTTGTTTAATCCTTCAGCATCTCTGAATACACCAGTAGATTCAATCACAACATCTACTTCTAATTCTTTCCAAGGTAAATGCGAAGGGTCTTTTTCAGCAAACACTTTGACTTCTTTGCCTGCTACTACAAATGCATCCTCTTTCACTTCAACATCTTCTTGGAATACACCGTGGACTGAATCATATTTAAATAAATGAGCTAACATTTTAGCATCACTTAAGTCATTGACCGCCACCACGTCGATATCGTCTCTTAATACAATTTCTCTTAAAACCAATCGTCCAATTCTTCCAAAACCGTTAATCGCTACTTTTAATGTCATCATAAATTCCTCCCTATCCTTAAA
>JASLCF010000211.1 GCA_030146155.1 Savagea sp. | reverse complement strand
TTTCTTTGAAGGCAAGGGCAGCATTGAGTGCACGAGCAGGTAATCCCATGAAATCCAATTCCTGCATCGCATCAAATATAGAGCGGTCATTCATCAGGGCAAAAGTTGCCATTTTCTCAAACGAAGCTGCACCGATTCCACGCTTAGGTTCATTAATGATTCTTGCTAATGATAAATCATCGTCATTATTTGCAAGTAATCGTAAATAGGCCAGTAAATCTTTAATTTCCTTCCGATCATAGAATTTCGTGCCTCCTACAATCGTATAATTGATGTTTGATTTTACTAGATATTCTTCAATCACTCGAGATTGTGCATTGGTTCGATATAAGATAGCAATTTCATCTAATGAACGTCCTTGCTTCTTCAAATCCATAATTTTCTCAACAATAAATTGCGACTCTTCTTTTTCATCACGTGCACGATACAGCGCAAGATTGGTCCCTTGCGGATTTTCTGTATGTAGTTCTTTATCATATCGACTCGCATTATTTTTAATAACGTCGTTTGCTGCTTGTAAGATTGTTTTTGTGGATCGATAGTTCTGTTCTAATAAAATAACTTTCGCTGCCGGATAGTCTTTTTCAAAAGATAAAATGTTCCCGATATTAGCTCCTCGCCATTTATAAATAGATTGATCAGAGTCACCAACTACACAAATATTTTGATGTTTTTGAGCAAGTAATTGAACTAATTCATACTGTGCGTTATTCGTATCTTGGTACTCATCCACATGAATATACTGGAAGCGTTCCTGATAACGAGCTAATACATCTGGGAACTGTTGGAAAAGTTCAATCGTTAGCATAATTAAATCATCAAAATCCATTGATTCATTTTTACGAATCATCTTTGTATACGCGTCATAAACATTTGCAAGCACCTTATCGTTTGGATTATGTGAATGCTCTACTTCTTTTTTGAAGGCTTGCACTGTCGTGCATTCGTTTTTTAAACTACTCACACGATTCAGCATAGAACGTGGTTCGTGAATTTTAGAATCTAAATTCAATTCCTTACACACGTTTTTCATTACTGTCAGTTGATCTGAACCATCTAATATTGTAAAACTTTTTGCAATTCCTAATAAATCGCTATGTCTTCTTAAAATCCGTACACACATGGAGTGAAATGTTAATACCCACATACTATTCGTTGTACCTACTCCTAATAAACCATCTACACGATCTCTCATTTCACGCGCTGCTTTATTCGTAAAAGTAATGGCAAGTATTTGAGAAGGATATATTTTTTTTGCCACTACTAAATAAGCAATTCGATGGGTTAACACACGTGTCTTCCCAGAACCTGCACCTGCCATAATTAATAATGGCCCTTCTGTCGTTTGTACCGCTTCACTTTGTTCAGGATTCATTCCTTCTAGTAATCGATTTGTTATAGTTTCCATTTTTACACCTCTTAAGAACGTTTGTTCCTATTTTATCATACTTTAACTGCCTTAACCGTTTGTAAGGCACTTTTTATGTCATCATAAATAATATTACCAACTACAATTGTATCTGCATATTTCGCCATTTCTTTCGCCTGTTCTTTTGTACGAATACCGCCACCGTATATCAATTGCGTTTGATTTAATTGTTGTTTTGCGGCCTGCACCATTTCTACTGAGCCGAACTCGCCACTGTATTCAAGATAAAAAATAGGGAGATGAAAAAGGTGCTCTGCCATTTGTGCATAGGCAATCACATCATCTTCTGTCGGTGTGTGAGTGACTTTTGCTCGCTTTGCTGCCTTGCATGCTGTATTCATAATGCAATAGCCTTCTGTTCTTACCTCATTAAAATCCATTAAGTGCCCATATTCTTTCAAGGCTTGATGATGTATGCCATTGATCCATTTGACATCTGTAGAATTTAATACTGTTGGAATCAAATAACCATCAAATCCTAATGTAACAGATTCAATCGTCGAAATTTCTAAATAAACAGGCACAGCGTATCGGCGAATTCTGACTAATAAATCAAGTACATTTTCTAATGTAACCCCGTCAGTCCCCCCCACTATCAACGCATCTGTACCCGACTCTGCAATTCGTTCAAGATGCTCATCTGAAATTCTTTTCGCAGGATCTAATTTAAATAGATGCCGCATATCTTTCATATCCACTTCATCACCTTTTCCTTGTCTTTCGCTCGTTTAAGTATACCAAAAAACCAGTCAGGAAACATTTCCCGACTGGTTCATTCTACTTGTTCTTTTGGTCAAAATAATCTTTGATTGCTTCATAACCGCCTGAACCATAATCCACACAACGTCTGACTCTTGAAATTGTCGCAGTACTTGCCCCAGTTTCTTTTTGAATTAAATCATAAGTTTTTTGATTTTGTAACATAATTGCTACATCTAATCGTTGAGCCAATGATTGAATCTCGCTCAGTGTGCATAAATCATCGAAGAATTGATAGCAATCTTCTAATGATTCTAACGATAAAATCGCTTCAAATAGTTGGTCGGTCTGGGGGCCTTTAATTTTATTAATTTGCAACTTGAAACACTCCCCTACTTCATACTCGGTTCTTCGTGTTTCTATTGTAGCACTTTCGTACACTAATGTGTCAAAGAATATTTCTTTTTTGTGCTGGAGTAATGACCTGACCTTTTAAGACGTCAACGATTCCCTCTTTTGTTGCTCTGACATAAGGAAGATGTGTCGATTGAAGAAATAAAAAAGTATAAATAATATCTCCTAATTGATAACCTGCCTGCTTAGCTTGCTGTCTAAAGTGACGTTCTATCGGAATCATTTCTTCTACAGGTAAAGAAGAGAGAGAACCTTGAATAGGGAGTGGAATTTCTGCAAGCACGTGTTGCTCATCCACTAAAACAAATCCACCTTGTAGTTCTTTTAAACGTTCAAAGGCGAAACGCATGGCTTTTTTACTTTTTCCAATTAAGATGATATCTCCTGTGTTAGAATACGAACTCGCCACACCTTGAATAGATTGATCAAAACCTTTAATCAAAGTACTTACTTTTGTTTGACCTGTTCGTTCGATAATGGTAAAAAAACTTTCGGGTTGTTTCAAAGGTAATTCATCTAAATCAGTGTTGATCTGAATTTCATAAGGTTTTGTAATGACATCATTGACTAATTCAATGCCCACTTTACCTACTGGCGTTAAATCTTCAGGCGTTACCTCAAATGCTAATTCCATAGGTGGAAAACCAGACCAATCCATTTGCGAGAAGACAGGCATTTTTTGTTGGTTTTTTACAATCCATTGCCCTTTAGCAAGTACACTGTGAGGCGTTGGCTTTTCGGGGTGTGACAAAATATTCAGTGTCGCCATTCGTCCTGTACTAATTGAGCCAAGTAAATGGGTGAAGTCATATCTTTTGGCACTATTGAAACTTGCCATATGATACGCATCAATTACAGGTACCCCTGCTTCAATTGCAATTTGAATACATTGATTCATCACTCCGTTTTCATAAAATACGGGGGTAGATCCATCAGTAGTCATCATCAAATTTTCGAAAAGTTGAGGCTTATCTTCACGAACTAAACCTTCGAGTAAGGGTTGTAAATCCGGTCGAATCGACGAGTTCCTTAAAGTAACTGCATAACCTTGTTGAAGTCGAGCTAAGACCTCTTCAACCGTCATCGCTTCATGATCACCACTCACACCTAGCAATGTCATTTTAGCTAATGTTTTTTCACTTGCTCCAGGAAGATGACCTTCTAACCGAATACCTTGCTGCATTAAAGCCGCAACCATTTCACGCATTGTTGAATTCCCTCTCATTAACTGTGGCCAACCTGTCAGTTCTCCACCCATAATGACCTCTTTTCTAGCTAACCATCGCTTTAAACGTTCCACATTAAATAATTCAGTCTCATCTTTACGATAAGTTTGGGAGTCGAGTCTCACCCATGAAAATACATGAAAGGGTAAGGCCTGTATTTCATCCAGCAAGCGCATATTTTCCTCTTCTGTCGTACCTAAATAATGAATTAAGTTATCAGAAATACTTGTTGTAGTTCCTGTTTGAGCTGCATAATGACTAAATGTTTCTATATTATAAAGTTGAAAAGGATGCACGTGAGGTTCAATATATCCTGGCACTGCATACTGTCCTGCACCCTCATATATTTCTGTTGTATCAGACAATTTCTCTGGTAACTTTTCACCCACGTAAACGATTCTGTCGTCTTTTATCCAAATATTCCCTACTTTCCACTCTTTAAGATAAGAATGGAGGTAAGTAATCTCTCGGATCAAAATAGAGGGAGATTGTTTGCCATCTATAATCGCTAGTTGTTCATTTAACTGATCATTACTCCACATTTTATTCACTCTCCTGATGAAAGATTTGAACGCCTTTTGAAAGTCCATACTGAGTTGGAATGAGATGAACCATTGTTTTTCCATTCGCAAACCCTACTGGCTGTCCGTCAAATTCCAATGCAAATAATCCTTTATCATAAGTCCATGTCAATTCTTTTACAGTTCCATGTTTAAATAATAATGCACGTCCACCCTGTTTTAAATCTACATCTTGTCTTCCCTCTGAATCAATCGTTTGGTAGGGCGCTTCTAGTGCTAATATATTTTGAAAGAGGACACGCTGATTAGTTTCTAAATCAATAAACGCTTCTTTTGCGACGTCTCTTTCATAACCTGAGGGCGTGTATGTATACGTACTGTGATAAGATTGCACACCACTTAATCGGATTTCAAAATTTGTAGCTTGTTGATTGAATCGTTCTTGTTGTTCCTCCTCTTTAAGCTTAGGTAGACTGTCCTCTGTTGTCCATTCATCCAATTTTTGCATCTCAAATGCTTGCTCAATACTTTCTTTAGAAAGATAAGAATTATGTGGTGCTCGCCTTTCTTTTGAACGTTTAAACAGTGTGCCATCATACTGCATCCCATTCACATGATGAACTACCCCACTATCTAATTCTTTCTTGGCATAGGGGCTATATCCATGAGCGATGTAAAATGCTTCTAAATCTGCTGCAATGGGTAAAAAATAATGTCTCGCACTTCGTACCGGGCCAACTTTTTCTGGCCACTCGCTTTGAAAGATGGCTAAATAACGTGTGCCACCCCCTTCAATCATCCATTCATATAAAAGATCCGCTTGTTGTACCCCCGACTGTGGTCTTGCTGGCTTCTCATTATTCAAAGTCACTACTAGTGGCACCTGTAATTGATTCTCTGTTCTTATTTGTCCAGTGAATGGATAAGTACGCTCCTCAACTTCTTCTATCTCTTCTGCTGGCTCTTCTAAGATGGGTTGTTCACTATTTTCTATTGCTTCTTCTTTCTGTTGGCAACCAACTAAGCTAAACATTAAAAACAAACCAACGAGCAATTGACTTCTCTTCATCATTACCCCCCTTTCTTACTTTGCAAAAAAACCTTCAAGTGTTTAATTTACTTGAAGGTTTTAACAATCATATATCCATTATACGCCATCCAATATCATTTCTATAGAAATATCCTGACCATTCTTTTTTGTCAATTTGTTCATACACTTTAGACTTCGCTTCTTGAATCGTCTCTGCCTCTTGAGTAATGAGAAGTACTCTGCCGCCATTTCCTACAAATGTATCTTCTACAGCTTTAGTTCCTGCATGAAAAACGTCCATTGTTGCCGGGAAATCATTTAGATTAGGTAAAGGTTGTCCTTTTTCATAATCTCCTGGGTAGCCTTTTGCAGCAATGACCACGCCTAAAACCGCTTCTTCTTTCCATTCTAATTCAAAAGGTTGATCATTTTTAAGTGCGAGCATAAATTCACCAAAATCAGACGCCATTCTTGGCAGAACGACTTGTGTTTCTGGATCTCCGAATCGAGCATTGAACTCAATTACTTTAGGTCCGAGTTGTGTCAGTATTAATCCTGCATATAAAATACCATTAAAAGGTTTTCCCTCAGTAGCCATAGCGTCTACAGTGGGTTGTACAACCTCTTTAAAAGCACGTGCGACAACGTCTTCGCCAATTTGTGGCACAGGGGAATAGGCACCCATCCCTCCCGTATTTGGACCCTTATCGCCATCATATGCGCGCTTATGGTCTTGTGCGATAACCATTGGGTAGATTTTTCCATTTTGAACGAATGACATATATGAAAATTCTTCACCCTCTAAAAATTCTTCAATGACTACTTTAGAAGAAGAGTCTCCAAACAATTGATTACCAATCATATCTTCGACGGCTTCAATTGCTTGTTCTTCTGTCTCTGCCACGATAACCCCTTTACCTGCTGCTAATCCATCTGCTTTTACAACGATAGGGGCTCCCATTTCTTTAATATAAGCTACTGCTGGCTCTACTGCTGTAAACGTTTCATAAGCCGCTGTCGGAATAGCATATTTTTTCATTAATTCTTTAGCAAATGACTTACTTCCTTCGATTTGAGCCGCCTCTTGGTTAGGACCAAATGCAAATAATCCTGCTGCTTCAAATGCGTCTACAATTCCTTCTGCAAGAGGTTGCTCTGGTCCTACAAATGTAATTTCAATGGATTGCTCCTTCGCAAAATCAACCAACTGCTTTTTTGATGTCGCCTCAATTGGCACAATTGTAGCATCTTCTTTCATTCCATCATTACCAGGTGCTACAAACACCTCATCTACTACTTTAGACGCTTTAAATTTCTTGACTAAAGCATGCTCTCTTCCACCACTACCAATGACAAGTACCTTCAAGATTTCTCTTCCTCTCTTCAGAAAAAACTACAAGTGATTCTTGTTTCTCTTCTTTATATTCAATAAAGAAAAAGTCACATTCACTTGTAGTTTACTTCACTTCTTAATGTTTAAAATGACGAACACCTGTAAACACCATAGCTATATTATATTCATTCGCTTTTTCAATTGACTCTTCGTCTTTAACTGAACCGCCTGGTTGAATGATTGCAGTGATACCTGCCTTAGCTGCCGCTTCAACAGTATCTGACATAGGGAAAAATGCATCAGAGGCTAAAGCTGCACCTGTTGCTCGTTCACCTGCTTGTTCAAGTGCAATTTTCGCAGCACCTACACGATTCATTTGACCTGCACCTACACCTAATGTCATTTCATCATTTGATACAACAATGGCATTAGACTTCACATGCTTCACAACAGCCCACCCTAGTTTTAAAGCAGCCCATTCTTCTTCTGTCGGTTGGCGTTTCGTTGCAACTGAAATCGTTGCATCTTCAAAGCCATAACGATCTGGTGATTGCATCAATAAACCACCTTCTACAGATACAGTGTTCCACTGATCTTCATGCTGTTGATCAAATGCAATCGTCAATAGACGAATATTTTTCTTCTGTGTTAATTGATCTAATGCTTCCTGTGTAAAGCTTGGAGCAATCACGATTTCTAAGAAAATTTCTGAAAGCTGTTCAGCTGTTTCAAGATCTACTTCTCTGTTTAACGCTACAATTCCTCCAAAAATAGAAGTTGGATCAGCTTCAAATGCTCGCTTAAATGCTGAAGCAATTGAGTCTGCTGTTCCTACACCACAAGGGTTCATATGCTTAACAGCTACTGCTGCAGGTGCTTCAAATTCTTTTACAATTTGAATAGCTGCATTCGCATCTTGAATATTATTATAAGACAATTCTTTACCATGTAATTGTTCAGCATAGGCAATCGAAAATTCAGAGCCTAATGGACGACTATAAAATGCTGCTTTTTGGTGAGGGTTTTCTCCATAACGTAAAGGTTGTTTTAATTCATAAGTCTGCGTGACTGTTTCAGGAAACTCTTCTTCTGCTAGTACGGTCATATAGTTTGAAATTAAAGCATCATAAGCCGCAGTATGTCTGAATACTTTTGCCGCTAAACGTCTGCGTGTTGCAAGCGTTGTTTCACTTTTTGCTTTCAATTGTTCCGTTACTTCCTCATAATCTGCACTATCTACGATTACAGTTACGAATTGATGATTTTTAGCAGACGCTCTTAACATAGCTGGTCCACCAATATCGATGTTTTCAATCGCATCCGCTACGCTAACATCTGGCTTTGAAATCGTTTCTTTAAATGGATATAAATTAACACAAACAATATCAATCGGTTGAATTTCATGCTTTTTCATTTCAGCTACATGACTCTCACTATCTCTTTTAGCTAAAATTCCACCATGGATAAAAGGATTTAATGTTTTTACACGACCTTCCATGATTTCAGGAAATCCTGTCACCTCGTCTACTGCAGTCACAGCTACACCATTTTCTTTTAAATGGCTCATCGTTCCACCTGTTGATAAAATTTCATAACCTAATGCTTCTAATTGCTCAGCAAAAGCAAGTATTCCTGTTTTATCTGATACGCTTAATAAAGCTCTTTTTTTCAATGGTAACCCTCCGTATTGTCTTTCTTATTTATTCAACACTTGTTGTAAAGCAAGTGGATACAATTGATGTTCTACATGATGAATCGCTTGTGCTGTCTTCTCTACTGAGCCTTCTACAACATCCACTGCACGTTGCATGATAATAGGCCCCGTATCCATACCCGCGTCGACGTAATGCACTGTAACTCCTGTCACTTTAACTCCATGTTCAACCGCTTGACCAATCGCATCTTTGCCTGGAAAAGAGGGTAACAGTGAGGGATGAATATTAATGATTCGATTCGGATAGGCTTCGAGAATAGTTGAACCGATTAACCGCATGTAGCCTGCTAATACAATATAATCAATTTCATATTTTTCTAGTTGCTCAATGATGGCCTGTTCAAATGCTTCTTTAGATGAAAAATCTTTTCGTAACAAGACCTCCACCGGAATCTGAAGTTTCTTCGCACGTTCAATAGCATAAGCTTCTGGTTGATCAACAATGAGTACTCGAGGATCTGCCGCTAATGTGCCACCTTGTACAGCATGAATCAGTGCTTCAAAGTTGCTTCCGCTGCCTGAAGCAAAAATTGCGATATTCTGCATGTTTATAGACTCCCGTCATGTGAGCCAGTAAATACTAACTCTTGACCTTCAATCACTTTTCCAATCACCGTAGCCTGTTCGCCATGAGACGTTGCAATTTGAATTGCTTTTTCAGCTTGGTCAGCAGGTAAAGCAATGACGAATCCTACACCCATATTAAAGACACTGTATAGGTCACGATCAGATAATTGACCTTTGTTTTTTAACATTTCGAATACAGGTAAAGATGGCCATGAGCCTAGTGATACTTCTACTGAAAGCCCTTCTGTTAGCATACGTGGTAAGTTTTCATAGAAACCGCCACCCGTAATATGCCCCATTGCATGAACGTCTAATTGCTTAGCCATTTCTAACACAGGTTTCGCATAGATTTTAGTAGGTGTTAACAATGCGTCTGCAACTGTACCTAGTTGCTCATATCCTTCAATCGTGTCATTGATTGATAAACCTAATTGATCAAATACAATCGATCGCACAAGTGAATAACCATTTGAATGAATACCACTTGAAGATAAGCCCACTAATACATCTCCTGCTTGTACTTTTTCACCTGTAATTACCTCTGATTTTTCACAAGCTCCTACGGCAAAACCAGCTAAATCGTACTCATCCTCATGATAAAGTCCTGGCATTTCTGCTGTTTCTCCACCAATCAATGCTGCACCTGACGATACGCAACCATCTGCAATCCCTTTGACAATTGCTTCAACTTTTTCAGGAACAGCTTTACCTAAAGCAATATAGTCCAAGAAGTAAAGTGGTTCAGCTCCTTGAGCGACAATATCATTGACACACATAGCGACACAATCAATACCTATTGTATCGTGGCGATCAGCCATAAATGCTAATTTCAGTTTCGTTCCTACGCCATCTGTTCCAGAAATTAAAACTGGCTCTTTTAAACCAAGTGTAGACAAATCAAACATCCCACCAAATCCACCAAACGTACCTGCTACGCCTAGTCGATTTGTACGCTCAACGTGTGATTTCATTCGTTTAACCGATTCATAACCCGCTTCGATATTTACTCCTGCTTGTTCATATGCTTTTGACATGGATGAACCTCCTATTATTTACCTTGCGATATCTTTTTCGTGTGGCAATACTGTATCTGAATAAATTTCCGTTGGGTATTCCCCAGTAAAACATGCTAAACATTGTCCACAATTTTTCATTTGCTCCGAACGACCCACCGCTTCAAGTAATCCTTCTACGGATAAGAAAGTTAATGAATCGGCTTCAATTAAATCACGAACTTCTTCAACTGTACGCCCTGAAGCAATCAATTCTGAGTCTGTACTAATGTCAACACCATAAAAACAAGGATTCACGAGGGGTGGTGATGCAATCACTACATGTACCTCAGTCGCTCCTGCTTCTTTTAACATACGTACGATTCGTTTTGACGTTGTGCCTCTGACAATTGAATCATCAACCATTACCACTCTCTTCCCCTTGACCACATGGTGTACAGGAGAAAGTTTCATTTTTACCCCTTTTTCTCTCAACGCTTGACTGGGTGCGATAAATGTTCGACCTACGTAGCGGTTCTTAATTAAACCCAACTCGTATGGAATACCTGTAGCTTCAGAAAAACCAATCGCTGCTGAAATACTAGAATCAGGAACCCCTGTCACAACATCTGCTTCAATCGCTCCAATTTCTTTAGCTAATTGAATGCCTGAACGCTTTCTCGCATTATGAATGTTGATATCATCAATGTTTGAATCAGGACGTGAGAAGTAAATGTACTCCATTGAACATATTGCACGATCTGCTGCTTCGGCGAAACGTTCAGAAGTGACACCTTGATCGTTAATAATTAATAATTCTCCTGGTTCTACAGAGCGAATTTCTTCTGCACCGATAATATCGAATGCACAAGTTTCACTTGCGACAACCCAAGAATCTCCCATTTTCCCAAGTGACAATGGACGCAAACCGTTTGGATCTTGCGCTACCATTAGTCCTTCATCTGTTAATAAAACAAATGCAAATGCACCCTTTAACATGGCTAACGCTTTTTTCACTTGATCTCTTTGATTCAGTGAACCGCGACTTCTTTTAATTAAATGGGCAAGGACCTCTGTATCAGAATTCGTTTGAAAAATACTGCCTTGTTGTTCTAGTGAATGTTTTAAATCCTTTGCATTAACAATGTTCCCATTCATTGCAATAGCTAGACTTCCTGTTGTAGAGCGAAACACAAGAGGTTGGACGTTTTCAATACCTCTCCCACTCTCTGTAGTATAGCGAACTTGACCAATTGCAGCATTTCCTTGCAGATGGTCGAGTTCATTTCCTGCAAAAACTTCATTCACTAATCCTTCGCCTTTAATCGCCTTTAAGCCTTTGCCTTCTGTAACGACGATACCAGCACCTTCTTGACCTCGGTGTTGTAAAGCATGTAGCCCATAATAGGTAATTTGAGCAGCCTCTTCACTACCCCAAATCCCAAACACGCCACATTCTTCATTTAATCCCCTTAGTTCAGCAAGCATCTAAGTGCCCCTTTCCAAGCCTCATAAAACTCTGCAACGTGACCTTCAATCCACACTTGTTGTTCGCCTCTGATTGTCACATCACCCGTCGTTGTCACTCCAACTTTCTTTGCATCTGGAACAAGTGCTTCAAATGCTGCTTCATTAGCTGGATCAACTGTTACCACAAAACGAGATTGTGACTCACTGAATAATGCTGTCACTGCGTCTCCTTCAAGCGTAATATCTAGTCCTAATTGTTGCTCTCCAAATACCATTTCAAGTAAAGCGACAACTAAGCCGCCTTCTGATGGATCCGTTGCTGATTGAACGAAACCTTGTTGAATAGCTTCAAGTAGTTGTTGTTGACGACGGCTTTCAATTGACAAATCAATTGTCGGAACACGACCACTTACTGTACCCGTCAACATTTGTTGAATTTCACTTCCACCAAACTCTGGCTTTGTCTCGCCAATGACATAAACACTTGCACCCGCTGCTGTTGCAGTTGACGAAGTTGTGTGTGCTAAGTCTGAAACTAAACCTACCATTCCGATTGTTGGAGTTGGCTTAACAGGTTGTCCGTTTACTTCGTTAGATAATGAAACGTTCCCACCAATAACAGGTGTATCTAATGCAACACAAGCCGCTGAAATACCATCTGCAGATTGTTCTAATTGCCAGAATACCTCAGGCTTATCTGGACTACCAAAGTTCAAACAGTCTGTTAAGGCAATTGGTTCTGCACCTGAACAAATTAAGTTACGAGCAGCTTCTGCCACAGCAATTTTTCCACCTGTCTCAGGATCTAAATAAACAAAGCGAGAATTACAATCCGATGTCATCGCTAATCCTTTATTCGTACCTGCTACACGAATAATCCCTGCTGAAGAACCTGGTGCTACCACTGTGTTGCCACGTGCTTCTGAATCGAACTGTGAGTATACCCATTCTTTAGATGCAATCGTTGGACGTTGTAATAAAGCGAGTGTTGTTTGTTTATAATCTGTTACTTCTGGTGTATAGGGTGTCATCTTTTGATATTCTGCAAAGTAAGCAGGTTCTTTCGACTCTTTATGATAGACAGGATGATCTTCAGCTAAGTAATCTGCTTTTATTTCTGCAGCTACTTCTCCTTTGAAGAGCAAACGTAACATTTTATCATCTGTTACTTTTCCAATCGTTACTGCTTCAATTCCATATTTATTAAATAAATCGATGACTTCTTGCTCATGACCTTGTTTGACTACAATTAACATACGTTCTTGTGATTCTGAAAGCATCATTTCATAAGGAGTCATACCTTCTTCTCGTGTAGGTACTAAATCCATATTCAATTCGACACCATAACCAGCCTTAGAAGCCATTTCTGCAGCTGAAGAAGTTAACCCTGCAGCTCCCATATCTTGAATGCCTACTAATGAATCAAAATGAACGAGTTCGAGACAAGCTTCCATTACCAATTTCTCTAAAAATGGATCGCCTGCTTGCATCACTGGTAATTCTGCTTCTTCATCAACAGCTACTTCTACTGAAGACATTGTCGCACCGTGAATACCATCTCGACCTGTTTTTGCTCCCGCATAAATAACAGAGTTACCTACTCCAGAGGCTACCCCTTTTTGAATATCTTCATGGTTTAGCAAACCTACTGCCATCGCGTTTACGAGTGGACGGTGTGAATAGCTTTGATCAAACTGAGCTTCTCCAGCAATTGTTGGAATACCAATGACGTTACCGTAATGTGCTATACCTGCTACTGCTTCTTTGAAGAGAAAGCGATCACGTTGATCAGTCAAATCTCCAAAACGTAGAGAATTCACAAGTGCGACTGGGCGAGCACCCATAGAAAATACATCTCGTAAAATACCACCAGCACCTGTTGCTGCACCAATAAATGGTTCAATAGCAGAAGGAGAGTTATGTGACTCCATTTTAAATACAGCTGCTTGGTTATCTCCAATATCTACGATCCCTGCGCCTTCACCTGGTCCTTGTAAAACTCTTTTTCCTTTTGTAGGGAAACGTTTTAATACTGGAATGGAACTTTTATATGAACAATGCTCTGACCACATTGCTGAAAAAATGCCTGTTTCTGTATAATTGGGTGAGCGACCTAACATTTTTGTAGCAAGTTCAAACTCTTCATCTGACATTCCCATTTGAAGGTATAATTTTTGCTCTCTTACTTGTTCTGTTGTAGGTTCCATCATTAGTTGTCACTCCCATTCATTATCATTGATTGAAAGACGGCTAATCCATCTGTACTTCCTAAAATAGATTCCGTTGCACGTTCAGGTAAAACCATCATTCCTGCAACATTCCCTTTTGCATTTGTTACCGCAGCAATTGACTGAGCAGCGTCAAATCGATTATCTTCATAAGTCATCATGATTTGATTTGAAGGGACTTCCTCCGTCAACACATAATGACCAAACTGATGAGCAAATGGTAAAGCGACTACCTTTTCTTCTTGATAAGCAGAAGTAAAGAGAGTCTCAGGAGATACACGTACATTAGTTTTTCCTGATTCAAACTTTAAACTAGGATTCATTAAAAATGCACCTGGTAATAAACCCAACTCCACCAAGATTTGAAATCCATTTCCAATTCCTAATAAAGGCTTTCCTGATGCAGCAAATTTTTCTAATGCATGTCGAATGCTAGAAGCTTTGGCTAATGCACCTGGTCTTAAATAATGACCGTATGCAGCACCATTAGGAATAATTAATGCATCGTATTGGCTAATCTCTGCATCCTCATGCCAAACGACTTCTGCTTGTACTTCTAACAACTCTTTCAATAAGCGTTGTACTTCATTTTCACAACTCGTCCCCGGGAAATTAATAATTCCTACCTTCATGATTAGGCCTCCTCGATTTCAAAACGAAAATCTTCGATGACTTGATTCACTAATAATTGTTCGCACATTTCTTTAGCTTGCTGCTCAATATTTTCAACTGAACCGTCTACTTCTAATTCAATAATCTTTCCAACACGTACAGATGTTACATTATCATGACCTAACTGATGCAAACCTTCTTTTGTTGCAATACCAACTGGGTCTACTACACTTTCTCTTAATGTTACATATACTGTTACTTTTGTCATTGTTGTTTTCCTCCAAAGGTTACCAAATTTTTGTTTGTTCAATTTGTTGTAGTGTTTTTTCTAAATCCTCTGTCATCACTGTAATATGACCCATCTTTCGGTCCCGTTTCGCTTCTTCTTTACCATATAAATGAACAGACCACTCTGGGTGTTGATCGAGTTGTTCAAGAACAGGCGCGATATGTTGACCAAGTAAGTTAATCATTACTGAAGGTCCCCATAATTTAGGCTCCACAAGTGGGAGTCCACAAATTGCACGAATATGCTGTGTAAATTGTGAAACATTACAAGCTTCAATTGAATAATGACCTGAGTTATGTGGTCGTGGTGCAAGCTCGTTAATCACAATACTGTCGTTTTCTAAGACAAACATTTCAACTGCCAGTGTACCTACTAATTGCAAGTGTTCTGCAATTTGATGAGCTGCCGCAATTGCTTTGTCTGCCAATTGAGGAGTTATTCTTGCAGGCACAATGGATTCATGTAAAATGTGATTCACATGAATATTTTCTGCGATTGGCAATGTCTCTGTATCCCCGTTCGCATTTCGCTGAATAATAACTGAAATTTCCTTCACAAAAGGTACAAATGCTTCTGCAATACAGACCGAGTGTTCAAATAATGAACGAGCTTCTTCAAGTTGTTCTTCGCTATCTACTCTGACTTGCCCTTTTCCATCATATCCACCAAAAGCTGTTTTTACGATTGCTGGATAACCAATTTGATGAATCGAGTCTTTTAACTCTTCATAACTATTTGCTTCAATATAATTAGCTACAGGTGCACCTGATGCTTTAATCTCTCTTTTTTCATTCATTCGATTTTGTGTGATTTTCACTAACTCTGCTCCTTGTGGAACATGAGCCCATGTCATCAATTGTTTAAGACCTTCATAATTAATATTTTCAAATTCGTAAGTAATAACGTCGCTGACATCTGCTAATCTTCTGAGTGCCGCCTCATCATCATAAGGAGCAACAATTTCAACATCTGCCACTTGTCCTGTAGGAGAATCTTTTGATGGTTCTAACACCGCGATTTTATATCCTGAAGCTTTCGCAGTCAGTGCCATCATTCTTCCTAGTTGTCCGCCGCCAATAATCCCTATCGTTGAGCCTGGATAAATGATTGTCATTGAATGTCACTACTACTTTCTAAAGCAATATTTTTCATTTCTTCTCTTCTTGCTTTTAATTTTGCTAACACATCTTGATCATGTACAGCAACCATTTGTGCAGCGAGAAGACCAGCATTCGTTGCTCCTGCTACGCCGATCGAGACAGTCGCTACGGGAACGCCTCCTGGCATTTGAACAATCGATAGTAACGAGTCCATTCCATTCAAGGCTTTAGATTGAACAGGTACGCCAATGACTGGAACTAAAGTTTTTGCAGCTACCATACCTGGTAAATGAGCGGCTCCACCTGCTCCTGCAATAATCACTTGAAGTCCTCTTTCTTCTGCTTCCTCTGCATACTGATACATGTAATCTGGTGTTCGATGAGCAGAGACTACCTTCTTTTCGTAACCCACTTGCAATTCATCCAAAATATCGCAAGCATGCTTCATCGTTTCCCAATCGCTTTTGCTACCCATAATTACGCCAACTCGAATAGACAATGTGTTTCGCTCCTTTACTTACTTTTTTGAAATAAAAAACTCGAATAAACTACACTTCCACACTTACGCATGAAAAGCAGTCTATTCGAGCATATAACGATTGATATGAGGATGTTCTAGGATTCATTCGCACCGACACACCTTTCGTAAATTTCTCAAAAGTTGCTTTCCCGCATAGTCCGGACATTACGGTGTCCGAGTAGAAACATCAAAGCCAATTCTTTGATTTATATGTGGGATGAATACTCCATTTATTTTAACAATCCAATCAATATACGTCAATGAATAATTACGAACATTTATTTTACTAATTTTAAAATTGTTCGTTAAATGTCTTTTTTCTTCACTTGGAACTGAATCTCCTGTCGTAACCACTGAGGTTTTCCTTCTCTCTCTTCAAAAACAGGTTGTTCACGTCTTCCCAAAACTAACCATCCTTCTGAAATGAGCTGATCATAAAAAGTAGAAGGTGATTGTTCTTCCGGTACAGTTAGCCATTCTTTCACTTTATTTCGATTCTTCATTAAATAGTTTCCCTTTCTTCACTGTTTTCACCCAGAAACCGCCATGAATCATTTTTGGTTCATAAGAAATAATAAACGCTTTAGGATCAATCTCTTGAATAGCTTGATAAAGCTTTAATTCATATTTTCTAGGCGTTAAAATTTGCATAGAAGTTCGATCCCCTTCAAGTCCTTGTGATTTCCAAGTGGTAACCCCATATCCTTTTTTTCTTAATTCAGAAGGAAGCTCTTTGTCATAGTCTGAAGTAATCACATTCACTGTGACATAACCTAAGGCAAGCTTTTCTTCAATCTTTGTCCCTACAATTACCCCACAACCATAACCAAGTGCATAAGCTACTAAGTTTTGTATTTCATTTAAATTATCCAATACAAGACCTAGTCCTACTACATAAATCACGATTTCAATCATACTCACACTGGCCGCAATATAGCGGTAACCTTTTAGTGTTAAAATCATTCGTACCGTAAAAAATGATACGTAAACGATATTGATTGAAAATATGATGAATAACATCATCAAAGTAACATCCCTCTTTCTTATGTGTTTCTACTCACACAATACTTCTTTTCTTTAGAACGTGCAAGAGTTTTTCAGTATTATCATGATCATACCTATCTATAAAATTGATTCAAAACAAATAAGCTGGTTCTTTATCAAATAACGTTGGTAAAGAATTTTAGTCAATGAATAGAGGTTGGCTAGAGGACGCGTCAATAAGTCACTGTCACTTATTTTTTAAGGAGTTCTTTTTAAAGGGGATATCCAAATAACTCGTCGCTTTCCGTTCCAGATGGACGCGTTTCTAGGGGCGTCCGGTTAGTCGCTTTCTTCGCTTCACTCTGTCCAGGTTCTCACGTAACGCTATCCACAAAGAGTCGCCTCTTGCACTTCAAGTAACTGACATCTACTGATCAATTAAATCTGTCTATACAAAATCATACGGCTATTCATACTGATAGACTTTGTCGATAGGTGATTTCTGTAAGTTTTAACTTACAGTTTAATATCATTCGTTTCCTGAATTTGGTTTTTGACGACTTTAATTCTACAGGGAATCTCACTTTTTTCTATTTAAAATAAAAATAACGTTAGTGAAATTGCATCACCAACGTTATATATTATAAAACCAAAAAACATCACCTAACAGGTGATGTTTCGTTTGCCCGGCAACGTCCTACTCTCACAGGGGGAAACCCCCAATTACCATCGGCGCTAAAG
>JASLCF010000183.1 GCA_030146155.1 Savagea sp. | reverse complement strand
TTCTTGTAGTTCTTGTCTCAAATCTTCTAAACGTTGGATACTTACACGATCTTCCTCTTTCATCAACGCTTGTTCTTCAATTTCAAGTTGTAATATGCGACGTGTTACCGCATCTAATTCTTGAGGCATAGAATCAATCTCTGTTCGAATCATTGCACTTGCTTCATCGATTAAATCAATCGCTTTATCTGGCATGAAACGTTCTGTTAAATAACGGTCAGATAAAGTGGCTGCGGCGACTATTGCACGGTCATGTATACGGACACCATGATGTAACTCAAAACGCTCTTTAAGACCTCTTAAAATTGAAACTGTATCTTCAATGGACGGCTCTCTCACTAACACTTGCTGAAAACGTCGCTCTAGTGCAGGGTCCTTTTCAATATATTCTCTGTATTCATCTAAAGTCGTCGCACCAATTAAGTTCAATTCTCCTCGAGCAAGCATTGGTTTCAACATATTACCAGCATCCATTGCTCCTGATGAGCGGCCAGCACCTACGATTGTGTGTAGCTCATCGATGAACATTAATATGTCACCTTCACTGTCTTTTACCTGTTTTAAAACACCTTTCAATCTTTCTTCAAATTCGCCTTGATATTTAGCTCCTGCAATTAAAGCACTCATATCGAGTTCATAAAGTTGTTTGTCTTTTAATCCTTCAGGTACGTCACCTTTCACAATTCGTTGTGCTAAACCTTCAACAATTGCTGTTTTTCCAACACCAGGCTCTCCTATTAACACAGGATTATTTTTTGTTTTACGGGACAAAATACGAATGACGTTTCGAATCTCTTCGTCTCGCCCAATGACAGGATCCATTTTTCCAGACTTTACATCATCAATTAAATTTCTACCAAACTTCTCTAATGGCGTTTGTTCGTCTTGTGGTTGATTTATGTTTCCCATTCTCACGCTCATCATCCTCCTCTGACTTTGACTATCTTTGACTAATTATAGTATAACTTAATTTTAAGTATTTGTACAAAAAAATGCCTACTTTTTTATGCCCTTCCGTTTCCTTTTTAAACCATCATTCCATTCTCACCTATTCAATCAAATAAAAAAACAAGCAGGGTTTCTGCTTGTTTTAACCATGTACACCTAATGCCATTTTTGCATAACGGGACATCATATCTTTAGACCAAACGGGCGTCCAAACGATGTTCACTTCAACTTCTTTGACTTCAGGCAACTCCATTAATTCTTGTTTTACACTTCCTACGATTTGTGGTCCCATTGGGCAACCCATTGAAGTCAATGTCATCGTAACTGTTGTCAAACCATTTTCATCTATCGTTGCATCGTACACTAAACCTAAATTAACAATATCAATTCCTAATTCAGGGTCAATGACATTTTCTAAAGCACCTAATAAGTATTCTTTTGTTTCTGCATCCATTTTTGAACCATTCCTTTCTCTACCCATTGTATATTGATATGATAACAAAGTTTATACGAGAAAGCATTTGCTTTGCTTCTCAATCGGCTGCTGAATATATTTTGACCTTCTTCGCATTTAACTATAAACTAAATAAGAAAGCGAGGCGAGACGATGGAAAAACATTTAATCGTGCTAGACTTAGATGGTACTCTACTGAATTCAAAAAAAGAAATTTCAAACTTAACAAAACAAACACTCGAACGATTAAAAGAAGAAGGTCATGAAATTATGATTGCAACTGGCCGTCCTTTTCGAGCGAGTGTCCCCTATTATAATGAGCTTAGATTATCTACACCCATTGTTAATTTTAATGGAGCCTATGTCCACCACCCATTAATACCAAGTTGGAAGCCAAAGCATATGACCATTGATTTACCTCTCGTACATGACATTATTAATAAAGCTACAACAATGAATGTTAAAAATATCATCGCAGAGGTGAAAGATGATGTTTACATTGAACAATTTGATCAACACTTGATGCCCATCTTTGATTTTGGCGACCCAACGATGGTTCAAGGAAGTATTATAGAACATTTAGAAGTCCCTGCTACCAGTTTATTATTACAATCAACAAAGTATGAAATCGAAGCACTTCGAAAAGCCATTCTTGATGAACATGTAGAAGCACTTTATTACCATGAATGGGGTGAGCCTTTTCATATTTTAGAATTGGTCCATCGCTCTGTGAATAAAGCAGTAGGTATTCAATATGTACAAGACTTATACCAAATTCCAACAGACCGAACCATTGCTTTTGGAGACGAAACGAATGATTTAGAAATGATACAATATGTAGGCACAGGAGTCGCTATGGGGAATGCCATTCAAGAATTAAAATCTTGTGCAAATGCAATCACTTTATCAAACGATGAAGATGGAATTGCCCATTTCTTACAACAATATTTTTACCAATCATAAGGGGGTTTTCATATGAAATTGTATACAGATAGTGCAGTAGATTTACCATTATCATTTTTCGAAAAGAATAAAGTAACCTTGATTCCTTTAAAAGTATTAATTAACGATGCGATTTATGATGACATTTTAGGAATTGAACCCATCAAAGTATATGATTTTATTCGAGAAGGCGGCCATCCAAAGACTTCTCAAGCATCTTTGGAACAATTCCTTACACTTTGGACTGAGTTAGCAGAGTCCAATCAACAAGGACTCTACCTGGCTTTTTCTTCAGAACTTTCTGGCACATACAACACGGCAGTAATGGCGATGAATCAAGTCAAAGAAGACTATCCCGACTTGGACTTAGTAATTATTGATTCTAAAGCCGCTTCCTTAGGCTATGGACGACTCGCTGAAGAAATGGTTGAAGCTAGAGATCAAGGGCTTGCAAGAGATGAAATTGCGTCACATCTCGAACAACGAAAACTGAAAATGAAACACTTATTCACAGTAGAAGACCTTGATTATTTAGCTAGTGGGGGCCGTGTTTCTAAAGCCAGTGCTTTTTTAGGTGGCTTATTAAATATTAGACCGTTGCTACATGTCGAAGAAGGTAAACTCGTTCCATTTGAAAAAATCAGAGGTAAAAAGAAGATTTTAAATCGAATGGTTGAGCTCTTATTAGAAAAAGGAGATCAGTTGGAGAAGCAAACAATCGGGATTAGCCACGGAGATGATTTAGAACTCGCTCTTCAACTTAAAACATTAATTGAAAAACAAGTTCAACCTAAGGCATTTCAAATTGAAATTATTGGTTCAACGATTGCATCACATACTGGTCCCAGTACATTAGCGTTATTTTTCATCGAAAAATAAAACACATCGTAAAAGACCGAACTTCTTAGAAAAGAAGTTCGGTCTTTTTTATGCTTTAAGCTGTAAACGATCAATGAAATGACAAGCAGCTTGATGCCCTTCCTTCATATCAGATTCATTCATTAGCACTGGCTCTTGTGTCTTACAAATCTCTTGAGCAAATGGACATCTTGTATGAAAACGACATCCTGTTGGTGGATCAATTGGAGAAGGAACATCTCCTGTGAGTGGAACATGTTCTTTCTTTATAGTTGGGTCTGGAATAGGTATTGCTGATAATAATGCTTTCGTATAAGGGTGTTTAGGATTTTCAAAAATAGAAACTCGATCACCTATTTCTACAATCTTACCTAAATACATTACGATTACGCGGTCAGAAATATGACGCACCACACCTAAATCATGCGAAATAAACAAATAAGTTAAATTAAAATCTTTTTGTAATTTCTTTAACAAGTTCAATACCTGAGCTTGGATAGACACATCCAACGCAGAGACTGCTTCATCTGCAATAATTAAGCGAGGATTAACTGATAAGGCCCTTGCAATTCCTACTCTTTGTCTTTGTCCTCCTGAAAATTCATGTGGGTATCGATCTGCTTGATACTCATTTAACCCTACAGTTTCCAGTAATTCAATCGCTCTTTTTCTTCGTTCTTTTTTAGGAACCACATTTTGAATTTCCATTGCTTCAGTTAATATCTCAACCACTGTTTGCCTTGGATTAATAGAGGCATAAGGGTCTTGGAAGATAATTTGTAAATCTTTACGATACTTTCTCATTTCTTTATGTGATAAAGAAGCAAGATCCACATCTCCAAATGAAACTTTTCCCCCTGTAGGTTCTTCAAGTCTTAAAATCGCGCGCCCTGTCGTTGATTTTCCACAACCCGACTCCCCAACAATGCTGACAGTTTCTCCTTCATAAACAGAAAAGCTTATATCATCCACTGCTTTTACGTGATTGACTGTACGGCCTAAAAAGCCACCTTTAATTGGAAAGTATTGCTGCAGATGTTCAACCTTGAGCAATTCTTTTTTCGCCATACAAATCAACCTCCTTCTCTCCATCCCATTGTTCAGTATATAACCAACATCTTACATCGTTACCCTCAGCGTCTTTTTGTAACTGGGGCATCTGCTCTTTACAAATTGCTGACGCCGCAGGACATCTTGGTGCAAAACGACACCCCGTTGGCATTTCGTGCACATTTGGCACATTTCCTTTAATAGGTTCTAATGCTTCTTGATCAATATCATGTCTAGGTAATGAGTTCAATAAACCAATTGTGTAAGGGTGTTTGGGTTGTTTGAATAGGGTAATTATATCTGCAAACTCTACAATTTGTCCGGCATACATGACAGCTACATAATCACATGTCTCTGCTACAACACCCAAATCATGTGTAATAAAAATAATAGACATGCCTAATTTCTCTTGTAACTCTTTCATTAAATTCAATATTTGTGCTTGAATGGTTACGTCTAGTGCAGTAGTTGGCTCATCTGCAATTAATATTTCAGGGTCGCATGCCAATGCCATCGCAATCATTACCCGTTGTCTCATTCCACCTGATAGCTCATATGGATAATTTTTCACACGTGTTTCAGGTGAAGGGATTCCAACTAATTCTAGTAATTCGACTGAACGCTTCAATGCATCTTTTTTATTCATTTGTTTATGCTTAATCAGAGATTCACTAATCTGATAGCCCACAGTGAATACTGGATTCAATGAAGTCATAGGTTCCTGAAAAATCATTGAAATAGCATTCCCACGTATTTCACGCATTTGTTTATCTGTATATTTTGTTAAATCATTTCCTTTAAATAAAATTTCTCCACCTACTATTTTTCCACTGCTTGCAAGTAGCTTCAAAATAGATAGAGAGGTAATACTCTTACCTGAGCCAGATTCTCCCACGATGCCAATTGTTTCTCCCTTAGGAACATCAAACGTAACACCGTCTACTGCCTTTACTTCACCATCGTCAGTGAAGAAAGAAGTGCGCAAATCTTTTACTCTTAAAACAGGTTCTGACATGAGTTCTCCTCCATTCTTACGCTACTTTAATTTAAATCAATTCGTTTATTTAATAATCGATAAGAAATATCTACTAATAAATTGACCAGAACGAATAATAATGAAATTACTAGTACTGTTCCTTGTACAACTGGGAAATCACGTTGTTGAATCGCTTGAATAGTAAGTCTACCCATCCCATTAATCGCAAAGACTGTTTCTGTAATAACAGCACCACCTAAAAATGCACCAAATTCTAATCCTACTACCGTAATGACTGGAATCAAAGCATTTTTTAAAGCATGGCGATAAATTACAATTCGTTCACTCACACCTTTTGCACGAGCTGTTCGAATATAATCCTGACCTATTACTTCTAACATTGCCGAACGAGTCATTCTTGCAATAATCGCTGCTCCACCAGTCCCTAATGTTATGACCGGAAGAACTACTTGACGCCAACTATCTCCCCATCCAGATGGCCGCATTTTCAAAAAGTCAGGTAAGAAATCTCCTCCAACTGCAAACCATTGAATTAAAACTAAACCTAACCAGAAATTTGGCATAGATAAGCCGAAAAGTGCAACCATCATAATCGCTGCGTCTGATAAAGTCGAATGACGAACCGCAGAAATAATACCTGCAATAAGCCCTAAAAATACGGCTACAATTGTTGCGTAAATTGCTAATTCTGCAGTTACCCAAAATCTATTTTTGATCTCATCAATTACTGGACGACCATTTCGAATAGAATCACCTAAATCTCCTTGTAACACGTGAGACATGTATCTCCCATATTGAACCGGAAGAGGATCGTTTAAACCTAGTTTTTCTTCTAAAGCCGCAATGGTTTGTGGCGAAGCTCCTTCACCAGCCATCATCTGTGCTGCGTTACCAGGAATTAAATGCATCAAAGAAAAAACAAGAATCGATACGCCAAGTAACACAGGAATTGTTTGTAGTAATCTACGAATGATATATTTTGTCAAACTATTTCCTCCTCCCTATTTGTTCATTTTAGGATCAAGTGCATCACGTAATCCATCTCCGAATATGTTGAATGCTAACACAACAATTACAACCATCATCCCAGGGAACATAATGACATGAGGATGTTCTCTCATGAAGTTTTTCCCCTCACTCATCATTGCCCCCCACTCTGGGTCAGGTGGTTGAACACCTAGTCCTAAGAAGGAAAGACCACTTGCCGTTAACACTGCCGTCGCGATTCTTAATGTAGCTTGTACAATAATCGGACTCATCACGTTGGGTAAAATATGTTTAAAAATAATACGACCATTTGTAGCCCCTAAAGCTCGAATCGCATCAATGTATTCTAACTTCCTGACAGATAAAGTTGAGCCTCTTACAATTCTCGCAAATGCCGGAACTGAGTAAATCGATACTGCGATAATCATATTTTGTAGACTTGCCCCTAGTACACTTACAATGGCTAATGCAAGTAGAATACCTGGGAAAGCCAAGAGTACGTCCATTATTCTCATAATAATTGTATCTATCCAACCACCAAAATACCCAGCTACTATTCCTAAAACGACCCCAATAATTCCACCAATTGCAACTGATGTAAATCCGATAAATAAAGTATATTTCATCCCGTAAATTAATCGGGTGAATATATCTCTCCCGTAATTATCTGTGCCAAACCAATGTTCTGCTGAAGGTTTTTGTAGCTTATCTTTAAGTACGATATGCGTTGGATCATTTTTAAATACATGAGGTCCAATCGTATCTGTTCCTAATATGGATAAAATAATAAAAACAATGATTAATATTCCACCCACAACAGCAGCCTTATTTTTTTTCAGCCGTTTCCAAATCATCTTGTAATACTCGACTTTTGGATTTCTTCTCTTTTCTTGAATGTGTGTTGTCTCAGTCGCCAAACAAAATCCCCCCTACTATATCTAATTTTTTTAATCATACCACGCACAGAACAAATAATGTTCAGAAAATTTTGTGATTACTTAATAAATTAATACAGTTTACCTTATTTGTAAATGAAAATTTTATTCAGAACATAAATTGTATATAGAATATTTCTTATTCACGCGTTTTTTTTCTGCTTTAAACAAAAAATAACTATTGATTTAATAATTTCAACATGCTATTGTTTTACCTAATACAAAGAAAGGGGAAAATTGTATGAAAAATAGTAGAAATCATTTGTTCTTTATTTTCTTAATTTTCGGAATATTGCTTCTATCAGCTTGTTCTGGTGGGGGAGATAAAGAAAAAGAATCAGGGAAAGAAAAGGACAACAAAGGAAATGAAGAAGTGAAAGAAGGTGGCGATTTAGTCATTGCTGTTCTATCTGATGCAGCGAAAATGGATCCACAAACAGCAACAGACGTTCCAACAGCAGCAGTAATGGTTAATATGATGGAAGGTCTTGTCAAAAAGGACAAAGAAGATCAAATTATTCCAAGCCTCGCAACATCTTGGACAACAATTGACGATGTCACATGGGAGTTTGAACTTCAAAAGGACGTTAAATTCCATGATGGAGAGCCTTTTAATGGAGAAGCAGTTAAAGCAAACTTCGAACGTATTTTAGATCCTGAAGTTGCGGCACCACGTGCATTTTTATTTGAAGTCATTAAAGAAGTAAAAGTAATCGATGATCACAAAATTCAAATTATCACTGAATATCCATTTGCTCCATTACTTGCACATTTAAATCACCCAGTAGGCGTGATGTTAAGTCCTAAGTTAATTGAAGCGGACTATGAAGGGATGAAAAATGGAAAACAACCGGGTGCAATTGTATCTGAAGGTCCAATTGGTACAGGGATGTTTAAATTTGTTTCTTGGGATCCTTCTAATGAAGTAAAACTAGAAAAAAATGATGACTACTGGGGAGAGCCTGCTAAAGTTGATACTGTCACATTTAAAGTGATTCCAGAAAGTGGGACACGTTTAGCTGAATTAGAATCTGGTTATGCCCATATCATTGAACCTGTTCAACCTTCTGAAGTCAACACAGTAAATCAATCTGGGGCTGCAGAAGTAGATGTAAAAAATGGAAACTCTCTTTCATATGTAGGTTTTCAGACTGAAAAAGAGCCCTTCAATGATCCTCGTGTACGTAAAGCCATTTCAATGCTTGTCAATACACAAGAAATCGTTGAAGATGTTTATGACGGATTCGGCATTCAAGCAAAAGGTCCATTAGCACCAGGCGTTTTTGGTTACAGTGAAAAATACCCTCCTCTCACTTACAATGTGGAAGAAGCTAAAAAGTTATTGGCTGAAGCTGGATTAGAGAATGGGTTTAAAACATCTATTTGGACAAATGATAATCCTTTACGTGTGGATATTGCGTTAATGCTTCAACATGCTTTGAAACAAGTAAATGTGGATGCAGAAATCGAACAACTTGAGTGGGGTGCATATTTAGATAAAACAGATGCTGGAGAACACGAAATCTTTATCCTTGGTTTATCTAACCCAGTCGGAGATGCAGACTATTTCTTAACACAATTGTTCCACTCTAAAAACATCGGTGGTTCGGGTAACTCTACATTCTATTCTAACCCAGAAGTTGATCAACTATTAGATGAAGCAAGACAAGAAATTGATGAAGCAAAACGTTTAGCATTATATGAAGATGTTCAAAAAATATTAATTGAAGACGCACCAATGCTTTATGTTCATCATCAAGCTTACTTAACAGGAGTTAGCGATGAAATTGATGGTTTCTGGATGAATTCATCTGGACATTATATGTTACAAGATGTTCACTTTGTAAAATAAGTAATCCCCCCTTCTTTTTTGAGAAGGGGTTTTTACTAACTTGTTATCTAATTATAGAAAATATTAACATTTTTAATTGATTAATTTTTCTCTATTGTCTGAATATTTAGTATGTGTTACAATTTGGTTACAATTTTATACCAATTGTAAAAACAAAGGGGGATTTAAATGAAGAAAAAACCATTTTGGCTATTTCTAATCGTCGGTATTCTTGCACTTGTACTTGCTGCATGTGCTGGAGGGGGAGATGATAAAGAGAGCGACAAAGGAAAAGACAAAGAAGATGACAAAGGAACAGAATCTGCAGAAGGTGATACAAAAGAAGGTGGCGATTTAGTATTAGCAGTTCAATCTGACGCTAAATCATTAGACCCTGCAGGATCAAATGATGTCCCTTCATCAGTAGTACAAGCAAATATTTATGAAACACTTGTAAATCGAAATGATAATAACGAAATTGAACCTGGTTTGGCTGAGTCATGGAAAGCAATCGATGATTTAACTTGGGAGTTTAAATTACGTACTGGCGTTAAATTCCATGACGGAACGGATTTCAATGCAGAAGCCGTAAAAGCAAACTTAGATCGTATTTTAGATCCTAAAGTTGGATCTCCAAGATTATTTTTATATGAAATGGTTACAGAAGTAAAAGTTATTGATGACCATACTGTTCAAATTATTACGGAATACCCATTTGCACCTCTATTAGCTCACCTTTCTCATAATGGTGGTGGAATTGTTTCACCAGCTGTAATTGAAAAAGATTATGCTGGCATGGAAGCAGGTAAATTAGCAGGAGCTGTGGTAAACGAAGAACCAGTAGGAACAGGTTTCTTTAAGTTTAGTCATTGGAAAGTTGATGACGAAGTTAAATTAGTCAAAAATGATGACTATTGGGGAGATAAAGCACATGTTGATAGCGTAACATTCCGAGTTGTTCCAGAAAATGGAACGCGTCTCGCTGAATTAGAAAATGATTTTGTTCATATTACAGATCCAGTCTTACCGAATGATGTAAAGTCAATCGACGATAGCTCATTTGCAACAGTCTTCAAAAAACCATCATCAAGTTTATCTTATATTGGATTTAACACTCAGAAAAAACCATTTGATGATGTACGCGTACGTCAAGCTATCTCAATGATGATTGACCGTCAAGAAATTATCGACGGCATCTACGAAGGTTATGGAATTCCAGCAAACGGACCATTAGCACCTGGTATTTTTGCACATAATCCAGATATTAAACCAATCGAGTACAACTTAGAAGAAGCTAAAAAGTTATTAGCAGAAGCTGGTTTTGCAGATGGGTTCTCAACAACAATCTGGACAAACGACAGTGCACAACGTACTGACACTGCTGTCATGTTGCAACATGCGTTAAAAGAAGTAAATATTGATGTTAAGATTGAACAATTAGAGTGGGGCGCATATTTAGATAAAACAGCAAATGGTGAACACGATATGTTCATCTTAGGTTGGAGTAACCCTACTGGAGATGCAGACTATGGAATGTATGCATTATTCCATTCTTCACAACATGGGGAACCTGGAAACCGTTCATTCTATAACAATTCTGAAGTTGATAAATTATTAGATGAAGGTCGACGTGAAACAGACCCTGATAAACGTGTAGACCTTTACAAAAAAGCTCAAGATGAAATTGCTAAAGATGCACCGATGGTATTTATTCATCACCAAGAGTACCTACTAGGTATTAGTAATAGCATTGAAGGCTTTGATATCGATACTTCTGGTATCTATCAATTGAAAAATGTTAAATTTAAAAAGTAATGTTGAAGAAGCACATTGAGTTGTGCTTCTTTTCATTAGAAAAAGCATGTCTAGTCCTTCTCCGTGAAGGCTATACATGCTTTTTAAGTGATTATGCTATTTTGCAGCTTGACGATTTTTCTTGCTGTTTTTGATAATGACGAACAAAAATAATAAAAAGGCTGCGTAAATCATAATAGATGCAATTAAGTAAGTGGTATTAAATCCTGTATCTTCTTCAACATAATAAATATCCGTTTGTTCTCGGTCTTGCACGAGATGATATTTATCATCTTTCGATCGCTTAACTAAATCACTGTTAACGACACCACGTAATTTTTTATCTCCTTCATACGCAGAAGAATCAATGGCATAAGATTGCGTGTTGTCAGAGTTATTGATAGCTACAATCCAATTTTCTTGTTGATCTTCAATTGTATAAACTAAATAATTGTTTTCTTGAGAAAGTAGTTTGTACGAACCTGTACGGATAGTCTCTGATTGATTACGTAATTTATTTAATATACCAATGAGATCCTTTAATTCCATCTCCGTCTTAAAATTCATCATTTGATGACTTTCTTCAATTGTTTGACCATTCATTGCAATTTCAGAACCATATGTCAAGATAGGTACTCCAGGCATCGTGAAAAGTGCAGTAAGTGTGTCTTTCCAACGAGTAGGTGGAAACATTCTAAGTTCAACCATATCATACGTGAAACGCGAACTTTCAAGTGTATCTACTGCAATTAACTCATCATGAGCAGTCAAATTCGAGAAGTCACCTGCTTCTCCATTAAATTCTTTAAACATTGTTCTTAGAACTGACATCGATTCTGGGTTAACCTTTAACGAAAAATCTGCTGAAGAAGGTGTTTTACTGATGATGAATAATTCAGGTTGTTCAGTTCTCATCTTTCCAAGTAATTCATTAAGATGATCGGTTGACCAACCTTCTATCTGCGTTAAACGGATTCCCCCTAATTCATACTTCTCTACAAAATCAGTTAATTGTTTAGCCATATCGCTAATCAATTCTTGTGATGGCGTCGTCCATTCTTTACCATCAAATACATCAGCATATTTTTGAACTAATGGGTGATTTTTTGAAAGTTGATTGATGGGTGCATCTACAATTACATCCATCCCATTATTTCTAGCTTGCTTAATAATCTCTTTTAATTCGTCTTCTGTACCAAAGTGAGCATTCAGTTGTTCATAAGAGCTCGTTTCATCTCCTAAATAATTCGAAGATTCAAACACATTACCAATGGACAATGTCGTAAAGTTCATTTCTGCGATGTGTTGAATTCTTTCGACTAATCCAATAAAATCTCCTCCGTGATAGCTCATTGGATTATTTTTATCAACATCTTTATCATTTGCATTTGTACCGTTGTTATAGCGATCAATCAGCACATCATAAATACTGCGATCCGTTGCTACGATTGTTTTTTCTTCCTCTGCTGACACAAATATAGGCTGCAATGTAATCATTAAAAGTATCGCGGATAAGAAAGAAAACAAACTTTTCATTTTCAAAATATTTCCCCCTCTACATATATAGCTAATCGTAACAAATCTACTTTACATACTTCAATAGATATTCCATTTCCATATAAAAAAAGCTGCATCAACGACACAGCTTTTTCATAATTCACATAGATTTCTAAAAGAATTGCATTCCAAATGGAAGTTTGAATCCAAGGAATAATGTCACTAATAAAAAGACTACAAATAAAATCCAAAACATTTTATTATCTTTTCCTTTATCTGCTTTAACTAATACCATTTCCATCATAGCTACAGTCAATAATCCTGCAAGGAATTTAATTCCATAAAGTGCGCTATCTGTTGTTTGGTATTTAAAGAATAAAAATGCTCCTGTTACAATGATTAAAATGTAAAATAATCTTGTAATCATATGCAACACTTTACGACCTTTTGATCCAATTTTCATCTGAGTTGCTGCTAAAAATAAAACGATACCGACTACCCATGAAAAAATATGGATATGTGTTGAATCTGTAAAAATGCTCATTTTCTCTCACCTCATTATATTAATCCATTTCTATTCTATCCTACCACAGGTTAGAATCTGTATAAACTAATAACAATTATTAATTATTCAAATCGATTCACTAATGTTCCAATTCCTTCGATTGAAACTTTCACTTCATCACCGGCACGTAAAAATTGTGGCGGATTCAACCCTTTTCCAACTCCAGCTGGTGTACCTGTTAAAATAATATCGCCAGGCTCTAAAGTGATATATTTTGAAATCTCTTCAATTAAAACATCAACTTTAAAAATCATTTTTGAAGTATGACCATTTTGTCGAATTTCTTCATTTACTTTTGTCACAATCGAAAGTTGATGTGGATTGGAAATCTCTTCTTTTGTCACAACGTATGGACCAATTGGGCAAGACTGATTCAGACTTTTTCCTAAGAAAAATTGTTGGTGTCCATATTGAATATCTCTAGCTGTTAAATCATTTGCAATTGAATAACCAAAAATATAATCGTAAGCTAATTGTCGAGGAATTTTATGACCTTTTTTACCGATTACGATTGCTAATTCGCCCTCATAGTCAAACTCATCAGTTACATCTGCGTGCACTGAAAGCGTCTCTTCATCTGCAGCTATGGCTGTAGGTGATTTTGTAAAAACAACGATTTTGTCAGGAGCTTTCTCCGCACCCATTTCTTCAGCATGATCCGCATAGTTCTTGCCGACACAAATAATATTTTTTGCTGTTTTTGGAATAGGAGCTAACCATTTGATAGCAGAAAATGTATATTTAAATTGTTCTTGTTGATCACTTGTTTCAATTTGCTCAACAAGTGAACGAACTTTTTCTACAAATTCATTACCTAAAGCCACACCTTCACGAATCGTTTTCGGAAATTGTACTTGATTGAAATGAGTAGCGATTTTTATGATATCCCAAACCGCTTCTTCTCTTTTTACTTTTGGACCATAAGATTGAAATCCATCTTTCTCGAACGTTAGTAACTTCATTTCCCATCCATCCTCCTCTAAAGTTGTTATCTCTTAGTATACACGATTCTACTCTAATCACCTATACCCTTTATTGTCTACCGATATGTCAACTTACGCCAAATTGCTTCAAAAGGTCCCCTTTGGTATTTTTGTAAATAGAGATTTGCAACAATGAGTTGAATTAAATAGATGCCTATCGCAATCCAGTTTCCTGTCGCTAAATCCAATTGACCATACAAACCGAATCCATATCCATAAAAAATAAGTGTGGCGATAATAGACTGAGTTAAATACATTGTTAGAGACATTTTTCCGACTGCCGCAAAAGGACTGAATACTTTTTGCATGAACGGGATATTCAGTAAAAAGAGTAGCAAGGCTACATAACCAAAACCAAGAAGAGGTCCACCAAACAAGGTTTGTAATAAATCTAAGTCATAGCTAAATCCTAAGCGATGTGGTAGTGCTTTTAACCAGAGACCTGATGGAATTAAAACCACAGCTGCACTGATAAAACCTATCGTCCACTTTTTAGATTCTTCAATCATTTTAAATTTTGAAAGAGATGCACCTAACATCATAAACGGAACAATAATAAAGAAACTAAATAAAGAATTCAGTAAACCGAACTGTAACCATTCCATCACTCGAAACTGGAACGCTTCAAAATAGTTTCCATGTGCGTAGGCTGTAATCGCTAATTCGATTTTTTGAATATCCACAAAACCCTCCATAAAAGACGTCGGATCTAATCGGATAAGCCATTTTGTCACTACTGTAAGAAACACAGCTGGGATAACGTACAAAATAATTGAACCTACTAGTAAAAAATAACGCGGGATTCGAACGAGTACAATCATTAAGAAACCAAATAATGCATAGGTAAACAAAATATCTCCTGACCAAATGAATAGTGCATGAAAGAGCCCGATCACCATTAGAATTGCATACCTTTTTAAGCTCGTTTTTATAAAATCTTTGTTATTTGTTTGACTCTTTTCATACTGCATATTGATTCCATAGCCAAATAGTAAGGCGAAGATAGGATAAAAACTACCTTCAATTAGAATATCTACCCACTTATAAGTTAATGCATCTACTGGTGAAGAATAAAAACTATGAGGGTCTACATATAAATAAGGCGTACTAAAGTGAATCATATTTGCTATTACGATCCCTAATAAGGCAATCCCTCTTAATATATCTAATGACAGCCATCTTTTTTGTGTTTCCGTCGGTTGCATAATGAACTCCTTTACTCTTCTATAAATTGTTGTAAATCAAATGAATAAATATAGGTTGTGGCAACAGGTTCTTTAATTATATTTTCAACACTTTCACGATACGTTGATAACTGGAACTGATATCTCTCTTTTAAAACCTCTCTCGCTTTTTCAAGGGATAAATGGGAGACCTTATCCGTCTTATAGTCAATCATGACCAGCTTTCCTTCAGCCGTACGAATCAAACAGTCGACAATCCCTTGAATAATTGTATAGTGACTATCCACTGGGTGCATATAGGTGAATGGGACTTCTTTATAAATCGCTTGTGCATCTGTAAACTTCTCTTGCATCTGTTGCAATGCGGTCCATACTACCTCTTCTTGAATCGTTTGTCTTTCATTCGGTGTGAGTAATTCTCGTCTGACCATTTCATCTACTGTATCAGTAATGTCTTCAAGTGTGTATCCTTGATAAAAATTCAAATGTTCCATTACTGCGTGATAGGCCGTTCCTTTTTCTGCACCTGTTAATTGGGTTTCTTTTTGAATAAAAGCAGGTCTTCTCCAACTATTGGCTTTCAGCTCAGTTTCTCCTACTACAGCAGGAATGACTAACTGCTCTTCAGAGGTTTGTTCGGCCAAACGTTTAAGTGCAGTCACTGACTGTTTAGAAGGCGTTTGCGAAGCACGTTTAAATGGATAGGTAGCATCCCAATAATCGCCAAACTGTTCAAAGGAAGAGAGTGATTCCTCACTCGTTTCTATCAATGGTTCTGAAATGAAAGGTTCAACCGTGTGACGATCAATGAATCTAATATCAAATTGACTTTCACTAGGAAGAATTTCTGGCATTTGGTCATCAGACAATAAATGTTGCACATCCTGATGTCTCATTAATGCTGGACCAATCCATGAAAGGTAACTTCTTGCTTTGGAACGCACATGATTCGGTAAAAGTTCATCTGAAGTCTCAGCCGCAAATTGCATCCACTGCAGCATTTCTTTTTCCAAATCCTTTACTGTACCTACTAACACTAACTTCTCTTTAGCACGTGTCATTGCCACATACAGCACACGCATCTCCTCTGCTCGCAATTCAAGTTTCTTTTTTTCTTTGAGTGCCAAGTAAGGCAATGTTTCATATTTCACACGCTCATCAACTTGCATCGAGCGAACAGCTAAACCAAAGTGTGAATCAAATAAGTAATTTGAACGTAAATCTACCTCATTAAAATGACGACCTAAACCAGCTACAAATACATAAGGAAATTCCAATCCTTTAGAAGAATGAATCGTCATCATTCGAACCACATCTTCACTATCGTTAATGGATGATGCTACTCCTAAATCTTCTCCTCTCAATTTCATTCTTTCAATAAAACGGAGGAAACGGAATACACCTCGATAAGAAGTTTGTTCATAAGCTAAAGCCCTCTCTTGTAACATTCTTAAATTGGCTTGTCTTTGCTTTCCATTAGGTAATGCCCCAACGTAGTCTAAATAATGAGTATCCTCAAAAATACGAATCAAAAGTTCATTTAGTGAACCATAGTGAGCAAGTGTACGCCACTTTTCTAATTGATTCAAAAAGCGAGTAATTTTGTCAATAAGGGTTAAATCTGCTCCTTCTTCCACAAGATACTCTTTTAATGCGCCATAAAGTGTTTTTTCTTGATGATTCAGTCGAATCACAGCCAATTCTTCATTAGTGAATTGGAAAAAGGGTGCTCTTAACGTTGCTGCTAAGGGAATATCTTGTTGTGCATTATCAATTACCTGTAACACACTCATCATAATCTTAATTTCTATTGACTCAAAATACCCCCCTCTACTTTCTACAAACAAAGGGATACCCGCTTCTTTAAAGGCGATTTCAAAGGTACTCGCCCATGTCATTGAGCGAAATAAAATCACTATATCACTGTATTGTAATGGTCGGGTTTTACCTGAAAAAGCGTCAGACACCACCATCTCATCCGCCATAGCCTGTTGAATCATACGAATGATAACATTTGCTTCTGATAAAGCTTTTGATTGATCTTCTTCTTTTTCTTCCTCGGTTTCATAAAGTAAAGCTAAGGTTACCGGCATAGGAAGTTCAGGATACCTTGCACCATATTTTAGTGCAGCATCGTCATCATAAACAATTTCTCCGACCTCAATACCCATGATTTGAGAAAAAATAAAGTTTGTTGCATCTAAAACTTCTTTTCTACTTCTAAAATTTGCATTCAGATCAATCGCCAGGCCAGCAGAATTGGAGTCGTCTTTTGAAAAGCGATGATACTTATCTAAGAACAAGCCAGGCTCGGCTAATCTAAAGCGATAGATGGATTGTTTGACATCCCCCACCATAAATAAATTACCAGTGGCTTCATCATTTCTTTTAATTAACTGTATAATTGCTTCTTGTAATAAATTGGTATCTTGGTATTCGTCTACCAGTACCTCTTTAAATTTTTGTTGATAGAGTAAAGCAATTTCTGAAGGGATACGCTGGCCTTGTTCGTCCATAGTTAATATCTCCAAAGCATAGTGTTCCAAGTCTGAAAAATCAACAAGTGAGCGTTCTACTTTGGCCTGATAGTAGCGTTGGTAAAAATCAACCGTTATCTCACTCAACAACTGAATAAATGGGTACATTCTCTGCATTTCCTCCATCATTTTTTCTGGCGGATGGTTGAAATACGCTTGTTGAATACTTTCTACTGTTTCTTTCGCCTGATTTCTAAGTCCTTTTATTTGATCAGCCAAACGAGGGTCACAACTATCTTTTTTAATTGCTGTTGCTCTAACAAACTTTAAACTGGTCATCGCTTCATATAACTGGATAAAACTTTTTTGTTCTGCAGTGACTAGCAATGTGTTCAACATCTGTAGATCAGCATCAATCGTTTTTAAGAACTGAATAGGTCCAGCAGGTAATTCTGCAATTTGTTTCATGACTGCATAATTTGCAATGACTTCTTCCAAGCTCTGCTGAATTGAATCCAAAATGATTGAAACTATCGGCAACTGTTCTAATTCTGTTTTTGAATTCACAACATAAAGGTCTGGAAGTTCGAAAAGCCAATTCATTGGATTCGGGTCAACAGATGCATAATCATATAATCGTTCAATTAAAATCTCCATTGCTACATCCGAACGATCTGAGGTGAAAATGTCTGCTAACTTCCTTACTTCGTGTTGTCTATCTTCATCTGCATACCAATCTTCTAATACTGCTTGTAAGACCTCTTGACGCAATAATTGAGACTCTACTGTATCCGCTATTCTAAAACCAGGATCGATCGTCAACAAATAAGAATACTGTTTAACGATATGTAAGCAAAATGAATGTAAGGTTGATATATGCGCTTTATTCAATAAATGAAGTTGTTTCTTTAATCGTTCATTATCGGGTTGTTTGACTAACTCCTCTTCTAATGCTTGTCCCATTCGTTCTCGCATTTCTCGAGCTGCAGCATTAGTAAATGTAACAACTAACAACTCATCTACATCAATTGGGTTTGTTGGATGAATGACCTTTTCAATTAATCGGGTGATGAGTACTCTTGTCTTCCCTGAACCTGCAGCTGCAGAGACTAATAAATCAGAGCCCGTTGCATGTATGGCCTGCCATTGTTCATCTGTAAATGTGACTGATTGAGGCTTTTTTGGAATGTTCATCACTGTACCTCTCCCTCCATTTTTTGCAAAATTTCAGTGTCCTCATATTTCAATGCTTGTTTAGATTCATAAACAGGATCTGTCGGATCAAATTGACAAACTGCTCTATACGAGCAAAACTCACAAGGTAATTTCCCTTCATACGCTGTCGGCTGTACTCTGACATCACCTGATAATATCTTTCGCCCAGCCTCTTCATGCTTAATCATTGTAAAGGCTGCTAGGGAACGAATTGAATCTTCAGACAGTACTTTAGAGTTTGAGTAAAACTCACCGTTTTTCTTTAACTTTGCTGGAACGATAATACCATCCGAAGCGATTTCTGTATCCATTGCTTCTGCTATTGAGGGATGATCTAAAATATAGCCAGACATTTTATATGACTTTAATTTAGAGCGTTCAATTTGTTTTTCTTTATCCCCATCGATTACAGGATTATGCATATGGAAATAAAGCACCCCCGCTGGTGCCACTGGTTTATTAAATAAATAATTGGCATGTGTGAGTGTCGCGTTTAAATAGGTCAGCATTTGTAAAGATAAGCCATGAAATACTTTGGACAAATCTAAAGTTTGAGCTGAAGACTTATAATCAACAATTCGAATGTAGGTTTGCTTCTCTGTATCATAGGCATCAATTCGGTCAATTCTTCCTCTAATGTTCATTCGTTCATGTTCATTCAATTGGAGAGACAAGGCAGGCATGTCTGTTTCTTGTCCAGTCCCAAAACTCGCTTCAACTTTGACAACACGAAAATCTGATTGATTGGCTTGTTGTCCTAATGCTTTAACTGTAGCTTGAATCAATTGTGTTAATTTATGATGAATGTAGTGAAAGCGAGCACTAGATAATAGTATATTATGAACAAAGTAAGGGGCTAAATAATCTAAAGCCTGAAAAGCTAATTGTTGACTAAGTGCAGCGTCTACATCTTTCCAAAGTATTCCTCTTTGATGTAGCTCTTCATGTACCCACTTCATTGCCGCATGAAATAAATCTCCTAAATCTGGTGCATTTAATGTATAAGGTATTCTTTCTTTTAAAGTTAACCCATACGTTGCAAAATGTTGGAATGGACAACGATAATAAGACTCTACTCTTGATACACTTGATTGGAGAGTTGCGCCATATAATGCAACTGCTAGTTCTTTCGAAATGTTTTCATCTTGATTACGCCCTTGCAAATGATCTGTAATCTGTTGCCATTGTTTACGATAAACTGGCTCTTGCATTAATTGTTCATAAACACCTTTCCATAACTCTGGTAAATGATGCGTTTGCCAATCAACTTCTCTCCACATTTGTAACAGATGATGGAATGCTTTGTTTTTTGTAACCAGATACAAAGGATGTAACGGAAGCGGTACATCTTTCACGTCGTTTGTTACGACTGTAGTTTTAACATCTGGGATAATCAGTTCAATTTGATCAATATAACTTGAGCGAATCATCACTTTTCCGTCTTGATCTACTTTTCGATATGAAAGATATAATTTTTGCTTTGGAGATGAAAATGCACGATAAGCAAAGTGCGATTCTTTTAACAACTGTTCTTCTGTAGTGATTGCTAAAGGGACACCTGCTGCTTCAAAAAACTCTCTTTCTTCATCTGATAGTAAGCCTTCAAAATCAATTCGAGCAGGTAAGACACCATCATTCAACCCGATTGCAAAAGTAACTTTTGGGTTTGAAGCGCTCGACTTTTCATAAGTCGTAATTGTGACTTGATCAATTGAAGGAGGAATGAGGCGATAAGTCAATTGCTCAAACCCCTCGTTTAAAACTTGTATAGCGAGCGTCAACGTAAACGGCTCAGTCCCAAAAAGAAAATCATATTGTTCCAACACATGGATCCATTTTTCCCAGACTTGCTCATGTGTACTCGCTTTCTCAAGTGCTTCTTCTTGCTGTTCAGCTAATTGCATCAGTTGTAGGTGCTCTGTCACATTCAGCTGTTCAGTAAAATGATAAAGTGCAGCTACAAATGAACGACCATCTTTTGCTTCTTTTACTTGCTTTTCAAAAGACAAGAGAGGATGAATCACTAAATCTCTGATTTGCTTTAATCTCGCCTCTCGTTCTTGTTCTTCTACCGTTTGTTCCGTACGAATATCATCTAATCCTTTATAATCAAAAACAGTCCAACTGTCTTCATCAAACCATCTTTTTCCACTTATCCCTCGCGTAATTACATGATTTTCTAATTCGTCCACTCTTTCATGCCAATCGGGCATAGTAGACCAATCGAAAAACAAGCCTGTTTTAATTGCCCTCATGATCGGATCAAACTGCCATCCTTTTTGAATGACTTCCAAAATAGAACGCGTCCATTCTATCAATGGATGATGTAACATAGATTTTTTCACGCTTAAAAAATAAGGAATTTCGTACTCTATCATTTTTTGTTCAAAGAGTCTTTCATAAGTGAGAGATGTTCGATAGTAAACCGCCATCTCTCGATATGCAATTCCTTGTTTACTTAAACGGATAATTTCCCGGGCAATGGCATCAATCTCGGCTTCCGCATCTTCAGCTTCAAAAATATGAACCGCGTCATCATTATTTACCGGCTTTGGTCGTCTTTCATCGAATTGTTTTTCTATTTCAATGAGATTGCTAGATTGAGTCCGATAATTTTGATATAAATGTACTTCTTCATCCAACAATTGTCCATTTTCTTCAAGAATTTGAAGTAGAGCTTGATAACTTCTCATTCCAGTATGAAAAGTATCAATATCTTCTTTTTGATGCTCATATTGTAAAGAGATGGTTACGTTTTTCGAATACATGAAAAGTTGTTGGATTAATTGTAACTCTCGTACCGTAAAACTCTCAAAACCATCGATATAGATCGTTGCTTCTTTTAAAAACTGAGAGGCTTGAACTTGTTCTACGAGTAATGCTAGTTTTCCTTCTTGACTAATATAACTTGTTCCTAATGCCTCTTCTAAATGATGCTGAATTAAATATAAATCATTCAATTTAGCTTGTAATGTAGATTGGTGAGCTTGTTGATGAACGAATTGAAGTTGTTTACTCGATACATCATATCTATCAAATTCAGATAAAATCGCTACAATGGATTGAATAAATCCTGTTTGATTCGCTGATTTCTTAAACATTTCTAATTCATTCTGATGCTCGGTCACTATTTTTCGTATAAGCATTGAATAACCAAAAGGGTCTATTTCTTCTCGAGTAATTCCACCGACTTGTTGTAATACTCGCCAAGCTAATCGCTTAAAAGTTAACACTTCTGCACGTATAAGCCCTTTCATATTTCCAGATGCGCCCAATTCATATTCCATTGCATAGGACAGTTGTTCAGGAACAATGACAATAATTGGCGGGCCAAGAGGGTTGTCTTTCAATGTCCGAGTAATTTCTTGTTGGATAAAGTGAGTTTTCCCCATACCTGAGCGGCCTAAAATAACACGAATCGACATTTGTTTTCCTCCTCATAAAAAAACCTTGTTATTCATATTGTATCGAATAACAAGGCCAGTTCATAATCATTTATCATTTCTTATTTCTTGAAAATCATTTTCTACTTTTTTGTTGAGGCGTTTCTCATACCATTTTCCAATGAGCCAAAGTCCCCCGATGATAACAAATAACTTTAATGTTTGAAGAGGTTGAGTAATCAGAGCACGTAAATCACTACCTACATAACTGATTGTAAAAATCATAGCTAACTTTCCAGACATTAAGATAACCAAATAGTTTGTTTTACGCATGTTAGATAAGCCCGCAACTAAATTGACTAAGGCAGATGGTGTAAATGGAAAACAAATAAGAAGAAATAACGGTCCAAAGCCATTACGTTCAACCCAAAAAATTAATTTTTGTACTTTCGGATGATTGGTGATTCTTTGCATCAATTTTGTTTGCCCAAATTTCCTAACTAGTAAAAATACAGCATAGGAACCGAGAACTGTACCTATCCACGAAAAAATAAAACCTTTTAATAAACCATAAGCTCCTGCATTTGCAAAGACAAATACGAATAGAGGCAAAAAAGGTAAAAAGGATTCGATAAAAGGTAGCAAAATACCTACTAAAGGTCCCAGATTTTTATATTTTTCAGCAAGTTCCATGACATAGTCCACATCAAAAAAATGTTCAAACATACACAACACCCTCGTCAATTACGTATTCAATTTCTATAATACTTAAGACGAACAGGAACAAAAAATGATACCTCATTTTGGATCTTTTATCACATACTGCGAAAACATAAATCCAATAACGATTGAAATACTGTCTGCCACTATAAATATCAAGTGATCCGTGTAGCCAGCATAGACGGATGCTGCGATTAATGCAATCACAATCAATAAACCAATGTACTGATTATATGTGACTCTTGTAAAAAAAAGTACAAATAATCCTGGCAACAATAAGGCGAGTATTAGTTTCGTTTCTAATAGATGCATCATCATCTTCCTCTATTTTTCAATACATATTAATCCTAACTTAAAGTTATCTTGTTCATAAACTACAGTTTGGACAAATTTCAATTCATTCTCACGCGTACGGACTTGCAATTTGCAGTGCGCTGCATTTTTTTGTAAAGCTTCATACAGGGTTTTTGTATCTCTCACTTGTTCACTATTTACTTTTTCAATCACTTCTCCTGCTTGTAACCCTAATTTAGAGGCAGGTGAATCTTCTACAATTCCTACAATAAACAAACCATCATTCACAGGTTGTGCAATCGCGAAATTAATATCATCTTTCATAGAGAGACGCACAATGAAATAGATGCGAATGAATGCAAATATAGGAAATAAAATCAAGCTATAAATAGGGTCAAAGAAAGCCAGGCTACCTAACACAATGCCTACTACACTCAACCACTGTAAGGTTTTTCCATATTGTTGGAGAACCCATTCTCCATAATTTGAATAAAATTTCTTATGAAAACCCACAATAAAAGGAAACAATAGAAAAGCAAAAGAATTGTCTTCAAGCTGGAAAATCGGCCAATAAGGCTCAATTTGTTCAATCCAACTACCAGGAATAATCAATAAACCAGGTAACAACCATAGTTGTTTTCGCTCGAATCTCGCAATTACTCCACCTCTCTTAGATTGAACTTTTTGAACAGTTGCCGGATTTTGACCATATCTCTTTAATATAAACCCTTCAAAAAAGGTTAAGATAGCTGATAAGATAAAAACGGAAGCAATTAATTCTGGAGTAAATAACATTTCGTCAATATTTCCTATGATAGGAAGGCTTTGTATGTCTGATCGTTGAAGAAGCCATAAAACAAACAATGATAAACTACTCAACATAAATGGCGTTAAAAATAGCCACTGGCCGATTAATAAAAAAAGCAAACTTAGTGTTGTATAAATGACTAGAAAAGGTATAGTGACAACGAGTCCACCTAATACATAAATCAATGAGCCAAGTAAGCCAAAGCCACTAGCATAAAGAAAGAATTGCTTCATTTCTCTACTCATTCCCCAGATTTTTGTATTAAAACTTCGGCGTTCATTGTTGACTCTTTTCCACCCTACCAAAAGGATAATTATTACGGAAGCTAACCACATTGGGTTACCAAAAGACCAGCTTAAAAAATCTATCCACTGTGTCACTCTATCCTCACTCCTTACTTCCTTTATTGTAACAGAGTAAAGGGTGGAGGTGAATTCTTTTATAAGAGTTAGATGTATAAAATAGAATGATTAGGGCGACGCTGATTGTCTCTCTTCTATTCTTTTTGGATTGAATAGCTCGGTATGTTTTTCCTTCATCATTACATAGCATATATAAAAAAACAGAAAGCGAATTGGCTTTCTGTTGAAAAGATTAATCCTCCATTGACTCAATTAACTCGATTAACTTTTGATCATTTAAAGGACCCATTACTTTATACGCAATTGTCCCATCTTCATGAATGAGATAAGTGGTAGGAATTTGTTTAACCATATATTCATTTTTGGTATAGCCTTCTTGATCTAACAAGATTGGGAAAGTTAAGCGATAACTTTTTACAAATTGCTCGATGCCTTGTTTCCCTTTTCGCTCATCTGATGTTAAATTGACAGCTACAATTTCTACGTTATGTTTCTCCTTGTATTTCCGATAATATTGCTCCATATGAGGCATCTCCACTTTACATGGTCCACACCAAGAAGCCCAAAAATTAAGAATTACTTTTTTACCTTGTAATTGATGCAACTGAATGACTTCACCAGTTAAAGATTTAAGCTGTATATTGGGAGGAGTGTCTCCTTTTTGTAATCCTACTGCTCCTTCTACCCTCTCACCATCTACTACTGCTTCTCCGTGATAAGGTTCAATCTCTGCAAAATCATTGATACTTTCTTTTATAGTATAAATAATCATTGCGATTATTCCTATGATTACCACAAATGAAATTATTGCTTTTCCTTTCATTCTGTCACCTCACTTCATCTTAGTATGTCTATCTTTCATGAATATATGATGAATCTTATTCGTACGCATAAAAAAAGCCGTAAAGAATAGTTATTCTTTACGGCTTTATCACGATGTTATAAAGAAATAAAGTTCAATGGATTTCTAGCACTTGGTCCACTTGCACTAAATGTTCCGACATGAACTTCAAAGTGTAAATGTGGTCCAGTTGAGTTCCCAGTATTCCCCATTGCTCCGATATATTGGCCTTTAGAAACAGCTTGACCCGGGCTTACTCCAATACTTGATAAATGACCGTATACTGTCGTATAAATTTGACCATTTACCGAATGAGTAATCATAATTGCATTCCCAAGACCACCCATATAACGTGCCGAAGAAACAATCCCGTCTCCTGCTGCTACAATTGGTGTACCGATAGAATTCGCTATGTCTATTCCACGGTGATTAGTAGAACCAATACCACCTGGCGAATTTCTTCCACCGAATCCAGAAGTAAATCGTCCCTGTGCTGGTTTAGTCCAAGTGCCAGCTGAGATTGTCGGCGTACTTCCACTGCTTCCTCCACTACTTCCACTTGTAGAGCCGCTGTTATTTTTATTATTTTGTGCTTGTTGTTTTTGTGCTTGTTGTTTTTGTGCTTGTTGCTGAGCTAATAATTCTTTCTTTCTTTTCTCTTCTAAACGCCGTGCTTCTTCTGCTCTTCTTTTTTGTTCAGCAATAATCTCAGACTCTAATTCTTTACTGACTTCATACACTTCATGAAGTTCTTCTTCTAAATCTGATTTTTCTGCTGACAATTGAGCTTGTTTTTGTTCTAACTTCGTAACGACTGCACTTTGTTTTTGTTTCTCAGTACTTAATGTGGCCTGAAGGTTTTTTAAGTCTGCACGTTGCTTTTCTAACTGAGCTAGCTGATTTTCTACTTTTTCTTTTTGTTCTTCTAACAACTCAATATCTTCTTGCTGTTGACGCATAATATTGCGGTCAGCATCCATCAAAGTTGTGACAGATGAAAAACGGTCAATAAAATCAGCAAAACTATTTGCTCCTAACAAAACATCAATATAATTTACAGATTGTCCTTTTATTTGTAATTGTTGAGCTCGTTCTCTTAATACAATATCACGCTCTTCAATTCTTTTTTCTAATTCAACAATATTGGCTTTTAATTCTTCAATTTCATCTTTGGTTGTAGCAATTTCAGCATTCTTTACATTGATTTTTTGATTGGCTTCTTCAATTCGATTATTGATTTTTTTTAATTCGATTAAAATATTTTCAATTTCTGTTGTTGTTGAACCAATCTCGTTCGTTTTTTGTTCTATCTCACCGTTCAATTGATTTTTTTGAATATCTGTTTGCTTTTTCTTTTCTTTTAATTCATTTAAATTTGCTGCACTAGCTGTTGTAGTAGACAATGGAAGCGAAACAACTAGTATAAAAATAACGAAGTACTTTACGTATTTATTATTTAACAATGGTAGTTCTCCTTCCCCACTTTAATTTATACTTTTAAAAACTTTCTAACAGACATAAAACTACCCCAAATTCCAATAAACACTCCAATCAACAATAAAATACCACTTAGTTGGAATAAGAAGGGGGTACTATTCAATAGTTGAAGCATTTCTTTTTGTAGCTGTGGCTCAGCCCATGCATAAAGATTTGTATAAGCTAAGGATAGGACTGTAATTGGTAAAATCGAACCAAAAATACCTAACCAAATTCCTTCAAGTACAAATGGAATACGAACAAATCCGTTTGTTGCACCGACCAGTTTCATAATTTCTATTTCAGTTCCTCGTGCATTAATCGTTAATTTAATTGTATTAGAGATTAAGAACATCGCAGTAAAGACCAATCCTATGATTAATACAATCCCGATATTTCTGGATAGATTGACTACCTTAAATAATTTTTCTACTTTTCCTTTTCCATACTCAACACCTGCTAATTGATCCATCGCACTTAACTTTTCTGCAATTTCAGGAGTTTCTGTAGCTGTTTTAGCTTTTATATAAAATGCATCTCCTAACGGGTTATTCATTTTATGTAATTTAAACTCGTCACCAAATGCTGCGATTAATCGTTCCAACTCTTCATCTTTTGTTGAATGTGTGACAGATAAAACACCATCAATCTGTTCTATTTCAGTTTGCAGTTGTTGAACTACTTCTTCGTCTGCTAACTGATCAACAGTTGCTTTAATTTCAACATTATTTTCAATATTTGTAGCTAATACATTCAAATTCATCATAATAATGGTAAATACACCCACTAAAAAAAGTGTGACTGTTACTGCACTGATAGACGCAAATGTCATCCAACCATTTCTTCTCATGCTCTTAAAGCTTTCTCGAATGTGTCTTCCTAGCGTCTTAGCTTTCATAACCGTAGTCGCCTCCAAACTCATCTCGAGTAATTAATCCACCCTCGATTGCCACAACACGATGTTTAATTGTATTTACAATTTCTTTATTATGTGTTGCCATAACGATTGTAGTCCCTCTAGAATTTATTTGTTCAAATAAATTCATTATTTCCCATGAGGTTTCAGGGTCAAGGTTTCCTGTAGGTTCATCCGCAATGACTACTTTCGGCGTATTCACAATGGACCTTGCGATAGATACACGTTGTTGCTCTCCACCTGATAGTTCATGTGGAAACATTCTCGCTTTATGTGTTAGACCAACTAACTTTAGAACTTCCTCTACCTTCAGTCTAACTTTCTTAGAAGGTTCTTCAATCACTTCTAAAGCAAAGGCCACATTTTCAAAAACATTTAACTTAGGAAGTAGTTTAAAATCTTGGAATACAACACCAATCTTCCTTCTTAAATGAGGAATTTCACGATTCTTTAATTTAGCTAAATTAACGCCATCTATGAATACATCACCTTTTGTAGGTCTTTCTTCACAGTACATCATTTTTATAAATGTGGATTTTCCAGCTCCACTTGGTCCAACCACATAGACAAATTCACCTGGATCTATTTCAATATTAATACCATTCGAAGCAACTACACCGTTCGAATAACGTTTATACACATCTTTCATTACTATCATTTGTTAACCACCTAATTAAGATATAATTTACGCAAATTGATGAAACATCTTATTCGTTACTGTACAATATCTTCAATCTGTTTAGATTATAACATAGAAAAACCGCTTACTACATTACAGATATATTTCATCTTGTTGACCTGAATTTTATAGAGTCATGTTTATAAAAAGAAGAAAAGCTCTGCGTTTTCTTTTACTCTCCATTATTTTTTACCTTTTAATTTTATGTCAGAATAGTAATAATTGAAATAAAGCATAAAAAAAGAACTTACTTTATTCGAGTAAGTTCTTTTTTTATACTTATTTCTGTTCTGCTAACCAAGCTGCAGTTTTATCTGCATCTTCGCCTTTCATCATTGGTGGCATACTGCCTTTACCATTCACAATAATGTCGTGAATTTCTTCTTCAGATAGTTTTGAGCCAATTCCTTGAAGTGAAGGGTTACTTCCTTTTCCCTCAAATTGACCACCGTGACAAGATACACATGCCGAAACACTTACTGGTGCTTCTTTTGTATTAATACCAGCAGAAGCGTTGTCATCTCCGCCGTTATCTTTGTCAGTATCTCCACCACCACAAGCTCCTAATACCAGTGTTGCTCCAAATAAGACTGCTAAAAATTTGTTTTTCATTGTATTTCCTCCTCATATTCTTAAGTGTTTACTTACTCTCAAATTAGTATAACAAAAGATAGTGAACTCATCATGAATTATGCTTGTGTCAAATTAGTTACAATGATTATTTACACCAGCGTTGTTGTTCTAAACATTATGAGATTTGAGAGCGTAAATAAGCATTGATAAAGGCATCAATTTCTCCATCCATTACCGCTGAAACATTTCCTGTTTCTTCATTTGTACGATGATCTTTCACCATTGAATACGGATGGAAAACATAAGATCTAATTTGACTGCCCCATCCGATTTCTTTTTGTTCTCCACGAATCTCGTCTAAACGAGCACGCTCTTCTTCTTTTTGAATTTGATAAAGTTTAACTTTTAACAAATTCATCGCACGTTCCCTATTTTTGATTTGTGAACGCTCGGTTTGACAAGTCACTACTGCTCCAGTGGGGATGTGTGTGATTCGAACCGCTGAATCCGTCGTATTGACATGTTGACCGCCTGCTCCACTTGAACGATAAGTATCTATTTTCAAATCTTCTGAGCGAATTTCAACATCTACTTCTCCCTCGAATTCAGGCATCACTTCAATAGAAGAGAATGAGGTATGTCTACGTCCTGACGCATCGAATGGCGAGATTCTGACTAACCGATGCACACCTTTTTCTGCTTTTAAATAGCCATATGCATTGTGCCCTTTAATTGAAATCGTAACAGACTTTACACCTGCTTCATCACCCGCTTGATAATCTAATGTTTCTACTTTGTAATCATGATGTTCCGCCCAACGCGTGTACATACGCAGTAACATAGAGGCCCAATCTTGTGATTCAGTTCCACCGGCACCAGAATGAATTTCTAATACAGCACTACTACTATCAAATTCATCACTTAACAACATTTGAAGTTCAAATTCATCTAGCTTTTTCTCATGTTGCTTTACATCTTGTACAAGTTCGTCGAATAAGTCTTCATCAAATTCATCTTTTAAAAGTTCATGAGTCATTTCTAAATCTTCTTGTGTTGCGACTAATTCTTTATAAAAGTCAACAACCGCCTTTAATGCATTGGATTCGTTGATTACTTTTTGCGCTTCTTCTTGAGAATCCCAAAAACTAGGGTCTACCATGATTTCATCTAATTCTTGTATACGTGCCTCTTTGTTTTCTAAGTCAAAGAGACCCCCTAAAATCTTGAATTTTGTGCGTTGCTTCATCTAGCGAGTTTCTAATATCGAATAATTGAATCATATTATTTGCCTACTTCCTTAGTTTTTACCATGACAATTTTTATACTTCTTGCCACTACCACATGGGCATGGGTCGTTTCGTTTAACAGTTGAAGTTTTTCTAACAGGCTTTCTCTTCACTTCGCCATCTTCTTTTGGATTAACCGCCTGTCCTTTTGCGACTTCTTCACGTTCTAAATTGTCACGAATTTCAGCTTTCATGACAAATTTTGTTGCATCAGCTTCAATAGATTGAACCATTGCTTCGAACATTTTAAATCCTTCTCCTTGATATTCACGGAGTGGATCATTTTGACCATACGCTCTTAAATGAATCCCTGAACGTAATTGATCCATTAAGTCAATGTGGTCCATCCACTTTGTATCAATTGCTCGTAAAAGAACAACTTTCTCAAATTCACGCATACGCTCTTCTTGTAACTCTTGTTCTTTTTCTTCATAGCGAGCAAATACTTTTTGATTAATGAGTGTAATCACATCTTCTATCGACTGATCCTTTAAATCTGCTGCAACAATTGCACCTTCCGGTAAAAGATTCGCTTGAATAAAATCAACAAGTCCTGCGACGCTTAATTCATTCGTTTCTTCATTCGTATATGAATAGACTGTTCGTTCGATTACACGTTCGATCATTGCTGTTAAAATTGGTTTTACATTGTCTAATTCTAAAACTTCATTCCGTTCAGCATAAATAATCTCACGTTGTTGACGTAAAACATCGTCATATTGTAAGAGTCGTTTACGGGAATCAAAGTTGTTTCCTTCTACTCTCTTTTGTGCAGATTCTACTGAACGGGAAACCATTTTAGATTGGATAGGTGTTGTGTCATCCATCCCTAACTTAGTCATCATTTTTTTCATTTGGTCTGAACCAAAACGACGCATCAACTCATCTTCAAGTGATAGATAGAATTGAGTAACCCCTGGGTCTCCTTGACGTCCTGAACGTCCTCGCAACTGATTATCAATACGACGAGATTCATGACGTTCAGTACCGATTACAGCAAGACCGCCTAATTCCTTTACACCTTCACCGAGTTTAATATCTGTACCACGTCCAGCCATATTTGTTGCAATTGTTACTGCACCTTTTTGACCTGCGTTTAAAATGATTTCTGCTTCTTTCCCATGATTTTTAGCATTCAATACATTATGAGGGACTTTAAATTGTTTTAAGTAGTTTGAGATGATTTCAGAAGTTTCAATGGCAACCGTACCTACTAAAACAGGTTGTCCTTTCTCATAGCGCTCTTTAATGTCTTCAGCCGCTGCTTTAAATTTTCCTTCCATGGTTGAATAAATCAAATCGGGACGGTCGTCTCTTGCAATTACACGATTTGTAGGAATCGCAATAACATTCATATTGTAAATATTTCTAAATTCTTCTTCTTCCGTTTTTGCAGTACCTGTCATACCTGATAATTTTTCATACATTCGGAAAAAGTTTTGGAAAGTAATCGTTGCTAATGTCATCGTTTCATTTTGAATCTCTAGTCCTTCTTTTGCTTCAATCGCCTGATGTAGCCCCTCACTATAGCGACGTCCTTCCATTAAACGACCTGTAAAGGAATCGACTATGACTACTTTGCCATCTTGAACAACATAGTCAATATCGACATGCATACTAACATGTGCTTTCAAAGATTGATTGATTGTGTGGTTCAATGTGACATGGTCTAAATCAAATAGATTTTGGATACCAAATGATTTCTCTGCTTTTTCAATTCCGCTCTCAGTCAAGACAACACCTTTTGTTGTTTCATCAAAAGAGTAATCTTCATCTTGTTTGAGTGTAATCACAAATCGATTCACTAACTGATACAGATCTGCTGATTTAGCTGCTTGACCAGAAATGATGAGTGGTGTTCGTGCTTCATCAATTAATATAGAGTCAACCTCATCGATTACTGCAAAATGCAAAGGTCTTTGTACCTTATCTTCTTTATAGAGCACCATATTATCACGTAAGTAGTCAAACCCTAATTCATTATTTGTACTGTACGTGATGTCAGCCGCGTATGCTTCTGCCTTCTCTTCTTTTGACATACTGTTTAAATTTAACCCAACTGTTAGGCCTAAAAAATCATAAAGGACACCCATTTCTTCCGCGTCACGACTAGCTAAATATTCGTTCACCGTTACAACATGGACACCTTTACCTGTTAACGCATTTAAATAAACAGCAAGAGTAGAAGTTAACGTCTTCCCTTCCCCTGTTTTCATCTCTGCTATATTTCCTTCGTTTAACGCAGCAGCCCCCATGATTTGAACACGGAATGGATGCATACCTAACACACGGCGAGATGCTTCTCGAACTACTGCAAATGCTTCTACTTGTAAATCATCTACAGAAGCGCCTTGCTGAATTCTTTCTTGAAATTCGGCCGTTTTGCCTTTCAATTGTTCATCGCTAAGTAAAGTCATTTTCTCTTCTAACAATTCAACTTGGTCTGCTATTTTTCCTAAACGTTTTAAATCTCTTTTATTCGGATCAAACACTTTATTTAACATACTTAACATCAATCGTCACATCCTCATTAATATCACTATCAATTTTATCATTGTCATATGGTAGGTGCAAACAGAAGGGAATGAAAAAAGCACTTAAAACAAATGTTTTAAGTGCTTGATTTATTAATTTGTTTCAATTAAGCCATATTTTCCATCTTTACGTTTATAGACAATGTTTGTACCATTTGTTTCAGCGTCTGTAAATACGAAGAAATTATGGCCTAACATGTTCATTTGAAGCACTGCTTCTTCTTGGTCCATTGGTTTCAAGTCAAATCGTTTTGTGCGCACAATTTTAATTTCTGAATCTACGTCATCTTCAACAACGTCTTTTGACGATTCAAATGAAGCAAATAGAGCTTCTACTCCACCTTTTTCACGCGATTTACGATTCACTCTTGTTTTATACTTACGAATCTGTCTTTCTAATTTATCTACAATTAAATCAATTGCAGCATACATATCATTATGACGTTCTTCAGCTCTTAGTGTTAAATCTTTCATAGGAATTGTAATTTCAACTTTTGTTTGTTTGTCATGATAAACTTTTAAATTTACATGTGCAGTAGCTGTAATTCCCTCACTAAAATAACGCTCGAGTTTCGCTACTTTCTTTTCAACATACTCTCGAATTGCTGGTGTTACCTCAACATTTTCTCCACGAATATTGTAATCAAACATACTAATTCCTCCTTTTACACTATTTAAGTTGCTTTTTAAGACAAATGCCTTAATCTCAAATAGCGGACGACCTAATGACTAGGGCGTTCGTTTTGTATCTTTATTATAGCAAATTTTACAATCTTAATCGACTATTAACAATTAAAAAAGCAATAAATAGGAGATGTTCCTATCCATTGCTTTAAGTATTACTGTTTTGTATCAAAGTAAGTCCCATCTCGAGCTACTCGGTTATAAGGATCTACATATTGTTTCACAGATATTTTTTTAGATTGCGTACCTTGAATATCCGATTTAATAGCTTTCATAAACAGAGACAATTTTGCATTCATTTTTTGATCAAGCAAGATTAATTCTTGACCGAAATCTTGCTCTTCTTCAGTAAAAGGCGCTCTGATTTTAGGCTGTAATTGGTCTCTTACTGATAGAAAATGGTCGACTCTCTCAATGACTTGCTCTCTTTTCTCTTCTTCAGTCACCGCTAATAATTGAATGATTGTCTGAGTAGCAACTTTCCATTCTTTCATTTCATCTTGAATCATATTTCATCCACATTCGCATACTGTTTTTTACGATGAATTTGAATGACTTGTTTCCAAGTATCTCTGAATTCTGTAATGATAACAGCTGCTTCCTCTAATTTTTCAGGGTCATTTTGAATATTCGCTTCTAACAGACGATTGTTCACATAGTCATAGAGCAACAACATATTTTCTGAAATCGGTACTGAACGATCTAATGTCACCATCAATTCTGACACAATTGCTTGTGCTTTTTGAATTGCTGTATTTTTTGCAGCAATATCCTCTTCGTTCATAGCTCGTTTAGCTTGTTCAATAAATTTCAGGCAACCATTATAAAGCATGAGCGTTAATTCACCTGGTGATGAAGTCGTCACTGAGTTATTTTGGTAAGCTGCGTAAGGGTTATTCATAGACATGGAACAAATCTCCTTTTGTTTTTCGTTGTAAGTTCAATTACATACCGCCTAAAGAATTCATTAATTGTGCTGATTGTTCATTAGCACGCTGAATCGCCTTTTCCATCGCCGTGAATTGTTTCCAATAGCGATCTTCGGTTCTTTGTAAGCGCTCTTCAAAACGTTCAATTTGTTGATTCATCGTTTTTAGTGTACGACCGAGAGTGAATGAATCCACCCCTGCTCCAGCATTGCCCGCACGTTGAGAAATTGTAGAACGAGCATCATCCATTGCTTTACGGACTTGAACAGCAAGACCACCTTTACCGTTTCCTTCTGCCGCTGTTGTGCTTTGAGCAAATAATTCTCGCACTTTTCCTGGATCAGCTAAAATAGCTTCTTTTAACTTATCTTTGTTAATTTCTAGCTTTCCATTCTCACTATAAGCGAGTGAAGTAGTAATTCCAATATCTCGTAATGAAATCTTTTCACCATTTCCTAATTCAATAGAAGATACTACTGCTGTTCGCATAGAAGATAGCATATTCGAGATTGTTGGATCATTTCTTAATGTTCCGCTTTTAGCTTTTTCTTCCCACAGCTCAATTTCACGGTCCTTCATCGCTTCTTTCTCTTCAGATGAAAGCGGGTGGAAGCTTCTGTATTTCGGTTCACGAATTTTACGATTTAAACCATCGATTAATTCATTATAATCATTGACGAATTTTTCAATCGTTTCAACAACCGCATCCACATTTGGTGAAGACGTAAAAGATACAGCTTCTGTTGTTGTTTTCTTTAATGAAATTTCAAAACCATTAATTGAAAAAGTATTTGTTGCACGTTCTGTT
>JASLCF010000179.1 GCA_030146155.1 Savagea sp. | reverse complement strand
TCAGGGCGATACTTCCCTTTTGCAGATTGGTCAAATTTAAATTCTCCTGTATGAACAATTGCGCCTTCACTTGTATGGAAAACAATTCCTAGAGAATCAGGAATACTATGCGTAGTATGGAAAAACGTCACATGTGTACGTTTAAAATTCATACGACTTTGGTTGGTTACTTCAAAAAATCGAATCGCTTGAGGAGCAGGCATTTTATGCAAATGTTCTTTTGCTAATGCAATGGTCAATTTAGAACCATAGACAGGCGCTTGTACTTTTTGTAATAAGTACGATAATGAGCCAATTGCATCTTCATGCCCATGGGTTAAGAATATTCCTTTGAGTCGATTTTTATTTTCAATGATATACGTAAAATCAGGGATAACGATATCAATCCCTAACATTTCTTCCTCTGGGAACATTAAGCCGGCATCAACGATGAACATTTCATCATCAATTTCGACGACATACATTGATTTCCCAATCTCTCCTACCCCGCCTAATGGGGTTACTTTTATACTTTCATTTTCGATTTGTGTCACTCTGTTTCCTCCTAAAATAGTGTTTATTCTTATTCGTGACGTGTTCTGACTTCTTATTTTTTTCTTCTAAGTGATCCGCACATAACGATATACTTCATTATACTTGACTAGCTCTAGAAAAACCAATGAAAAAAGTTAAGGGGAGAAGCAAATCTGTTCTCTTCTTCATTCACAAAGCATATAAAAAAGGAACTCCACGAATGGAATTCCTTTCATTAGGTCAATTATCATTTAGTATGATGCTACTTTTAATGTAGACGTTTGATTCGTAAATAAATGACTTCTTTGTCTTTCAAATTGAGACCATCCCTGTTTGAAAGTGTTGACCGATTCAATATCAACAGTCATCGGAACAAGTGGAAGTCTTACGCTCCCTACTTCATACCCTCGACGATTGAGTTCATATTTTAGTGCAATGGGATTAGGTTCCGAAAATAATAATTGAAAGGCAGGCAATAATGTACGATGCATCTGAGCCGCTCGTTGAACTTTACCTTGTTGAAAAGTAGTGATCATTTCTTGCATTTCAGACCCTAAAACATGAGATGCAACGGAAATAACACCTGAACCACCTATCGCTAAAAGAGGTAACGTAAGGCCATCATCTCCACTATAGACCTGAAAACCAGGTGCAGCTTTAGCCAAAATAGACGCCATTTGGTTCAAATCACCACTTGCTTCTTTAATCCCAAAGATGTTGTCCACGTGACTAAGCTCCACAACCACTTCGACTGGCATATTAATCATTGAACGACCTGGGATATTATACAGTAAAATAGGCAATGTTGTAGCTGATGCAATTGCTTTAAAGTGTGCAATTACGCCGTGATGATTAGGCTTATTATAATAAGGACTAACCAACATCACCCCATCTACACCTATTTCTTCAGCTAATAGCGTCATCTCAATGGATTCTTGGGTATTATTAGAACCAGTTCCTGCTAGGACAGGGACACGACCATCTACAATATCAAGAGCAAAGCGTAACATCTGTTCTTTTTCCTGCTTAGATAAAGTAGGTGATTCACCTGTAGTGCCATTGATAATCAAAGCAGTCGTACCTGTCGCTAATACATGCTCAATTAATGCTTTGGTCAGTTCATAATCAATACTTCCTTGTTCATTAAAAGGCGTTACTAATGCCGTTCCAATCGGTCCTAATTCCATATACACTCATTCCTTTTTACTCATTTGTTTGTGCAAGATAGTGCTCCGCAATTTGCACAGAGTTTAATGCGGCTCCTTTGACTAGGTTATCTGCAACAATCCATAAGTGGAATCCTTTGTCATTATCACGGTCTTTTCGAATACGACCGACAAACACCTCATCTTTACCCTCTGCAAATAATGGCATTGGATAAATTTGCTCACTAGGATTGTCTTGCAAGACGACATTGGGTACAGCTGCAACTGCTTGTTGAATTTGTTCTACAGTTACACCTGGTTGATTCACTTCAATAAATACAGACTCAGAATGGCCTGTTACAACTGGTAATCGTACACACGTAGCAGCTACATGCATATCATCATCATTAAAGATTTTTCTTGTTTCATTCATCATTTTTAATTCTTCTAGCGTATAGCCTGATTCATCAAATAAATCAATCTGTGGTAAGACGTTAAAAGCAACTGGATAATGCTTTTTATCTCCACCTGAAGGCAAAATATGCGCTTCATTTTTTGCACGATTGTCAAATTGTTGCGTCTGCGTTTTCAATTCATCGATTGCATCCGCACCTGCTCCTGAAACTGCTTGATAAGTAGATACAATTAAACGATGAATGCCAAATTGTTCTTTTACTTCTTTTAATGCGGCTACCATTTGAATCGTTGAACAGTTCGGGTTCGCAATAATCCCTTGATGTTGTTGAATAGCCTCAGGATTTACTTCAGGTACAACGAGTGGTACATCTTCAGCCATTCTAAATGCACTCGTATTATCTATTACGAGTGCCCCCGCTTGAACTGCGGCAGCTGCAAATCGCTCTGAAATAGAGCCTCCTGCACTAAAGAATGCGATATCCACTTCTTCAAAAGCCTGTTCAGTCGTTTCTTCTACTGTAAATGCTTGTCCTTGAATTGTAATCGTAGATCCCGCTGAACGTTTAGAAGCCAGTAATTTTAGTTGTTCCACTGGGAATTTTCTTTCCATTAATTTTTCAATGATCATTGTTCCTACAGCACCTGTAGCTCCTACAACTGCAACATTTACTTTTTTCATATTGCGATCTCCTCCAAAATTAAATAATTCTGACACTTTACTCTACTAGTAGAATGAATAAGTCATTGTCCGAATTATATCAGTTATTGTAACATACATTAATAGATAAATCTAATGATAATGATTAATAAATTTAATAGTGCCATTTTTGAACACAATTTCAGATGTAGCCAAAGGATAAAGGCGTTGATTATACAAAGTATAGAAATTAAAAAAAGAAAGAGAGAAGAGGCTGAGACATCAGTCAAAATGGAATAGAAGAACAAAAATCACTACAATAGAAAACGCATGAAATCAAGGTTTCAACTTTTGATTTCATGCGTTTTGGCGCGTTATTTTTATAGGGGTTTGCCAAATATCCGGTTGTTTTCCGTGCAAAATGGGAGCATTCGGTGAGCCGCTTCCTTCGCTCTGTCCAAGGTCTCACCTGTAACGCTAAAATCCCCAAGAAGTCTCCATCTTCCACTTCAAGCAACTGAAATCCCTTGATCAATTATGTATAGCTACACAAAATCATACGGCCATTGATACTGATGAACTTTGTTGATGACTGACAAGTCAGTTCACTCCTGAATTCGCTTTTCGACGATTTTAATTCTAATGGAGCTTCACTGGTTTTCTATTTAAAATAAAAATAACGTTAGTAAAATGCCATCACCTTCTCTAAAATCAGGAGAAGGTGATTTTCTTTCACTAACGTGATATAGGATAAAATTGATATTCAGAGGTTTTATCCCAACCTCACATACATACTTATTTCTCTTCTTCTTTTGCTTCTTGTTCTTTGATAACCACTTTACGTGATAAATTGACGCGACCTTGACGATCAATTTCAATTACTTTGACTAACATTTCATCATCAATTTTTAGCACGTCTTCTACTTTATTTGTACGCTTTTCTTGAATTTCAGAAATATGCAATAAACCATCTTTACCTGGGAAGATTTCTAAAAATGCACCAAACTTCTCAATGCGTTTTACTTTACCCATGTAATATTCGCCAACTTTAGCTTCACGTACGATATTTTCAATCATTTCTTTCGCTTTGTTGTTCATTGCGCTGTCTGCAGATGAAATATAAATTGTTCCATCTTGTTCAGTGTCAATTTTAACAGCTGTTTCTTCAATGATTTTATTAATCACTTTTCCGCCAGGTCCAATGACATCGCGAATTTTATCCGGATTAATTTGAATTTTAATTATTTTAGGAGCAAACTCTGAAAGTTCTTCTCTTGGCTCGTTAATTGTAGACATCATATGGTCTAAAATATGCAAACGACCAATCTTAGCTTGTTCTAGAGACTCTTCTAAAATTTGTGAGGATAATCCATCAATTTTAATATCCATTTGTAATGCCGTAATTCCTTTAGCCGTACCAGCTACTTTAAAGTCCATATCACCTAGGAAGTCTTCCATTCCTTGGATGTCAGAGAGGATTGAATAATGCTCACCCTTCTTCACTAATCCCATTGCAATACCTGCAACTGGTGCTTTTAGTGGAACACCCGCATCCATCATCGCTAAAGTCGATGCACAGATTGAAGCTTGAGAAGAAGATCCGTTTGATTCTAATACCTCTGCAACTAAACGCATCGTGTATGGGAAATCTGTTTCATCAGGAATAACAGCCTCTAACGCACGTTCTCCTAATGCACCGTGACCAATTTCACGACGACCCGGTCCACGAATTGGCCCTGTTTCTCCCACACTGAAGTTCGGGAAATTGTAGTGGTGCATAAATCGTTTCGATTCATCTAACCCTAAACCGTCAATAATTTGTACTTCTCCCAATGCTCCTAATGTACATACACTTAATGCTTGCGTTTGTCCGCGTGTAAACAAGCCTGAACCATGTGTACGTGGTAATAATCCAACTTCTGTTGCTAATGGACGAATTTCATCCAATTGACGACCATCTGGACGTACTTTATCTTCTGTAATCAAGCGACGTACTTCGTCTTTGACCATATCGTCTAGAATCGATTTTACTTGTTTCAACACGTCATCATCAGCTTCTTGTGCTTCATAATGCGTAATAACCTGTTGTTTAACCGCTTGAATATTTTCTTCACGTGCTACTTTTTCTTCTGTCTGAATCGCATCAACTAACTGTTGTCCTACCGCTTCTTTTACTTCTACATAGAGTTCCTCATCCAGTTCGAATAGAGAAATCTCCATCTTTTCTTTTCCGACAGCTGCAACAATTTTTTCTTGGAACTCAATCAGCTCAATAATTTGTTGGTGTCCGAATAAGATTGCTTCGAGTACTACTTCTTCTGCAACTTCTTTCGCACCAGCTTCTACCATGTTGATGGCATCTTTCGTTCCTGCTACGATTAAATCTAAATCACTCTTCTCTAGTTCTGCAGGAGTAGGATTAATAATAAATTCACCATCTACACGTCCCACTTGCACACCAGCGATTGGACCATCAAACGGAATATCAGAAATAGATAACGCTAGTGACGAACCAATCATGGCAGCCATTTCAGATGATGCGTCTTGATCGACACTCATTACCATAGAAATCACTTGAACATCATTTCTAAAACCATCAGGGAATAGTGGACGAATTGGGCGGTCAATCAGACGGCTTGTTAAGACAGCCTTTTCTGAAGGTCTCCCTTCACGTTTAATAAAACCACCAGGAATTTTCCCTACTGCATATAAACGTTCTTCGTAGTTTACTGTCAATGGGAAGAAATCTAAATTTTTCGGTTCTTTTGAAGCTGTTACTGTAGATAAAATAGAAGTATCGCCATATCGTACGAATACTGCTCCATTTGCTTGTTTTGCTAATTGTCCTGTTTCAACGATTAATGTGCGACCCGCCCATTCCATTTGAAACGTTTGTTTGCCTTGTCCCATATAAAGACCCCTCTCATACTTCCATAAATATATGTAAATCTCTCTACTTGTTAGTGTATCAAATTGTCACATGCAATGCGAAACATTCATAGTAGGAGTCAATCAATATTTTCAAATCGATGATAAAATGAATGTAGACAAAGTGAATATCACTTTGTCTACAAGGTTAAAATATGTGTTGAACCTTTGCTTATCGACGTAAGCCGAGTTTAGCGATAAGGTCACGGTAAGCTTGAACATCTGTCTCACGTAAATATTTCAATAAACGACGACGAGTACCTACCATTTTGTACAGACCACGACGTGAGTGGTGATCTTTCTTATGTGTACGTAAATGTTCGTTTAAAGTATTAATTTCTTCTGTGAGGATAGCAACCTGCACGACTGCAGATCCTGTATCATTTTCATGAATTTTAAATTCATTGATGATTTCAGCTTTACGTTCTGTTGACATAGCCATCCTATTCACCTCCTGTAATTTAAAATATCCCCTGTTCCCAAGCCAACGTTGGTGATGCGTCTAGCCGAGGAAAGGTTCTGTACGAAACGTACTAATGAATCATATCACTTACCTAACGAGAAATCAATTGTTTTGTAAAATTGTCCTTGCCCGTACTTTATCTGCACCAATTTGAGCAATGAGTGCATCAATGGAATCAAATTTTTGCTCATCACGAATTCGTTCAATCCACTCTACTCGCACTGTTTTACCGTATATTTCTTGATCAAAATCAATTAAATGGACTTCGACTGAGCGATTTTGACCATTTGTAAAGGTAGGGACTACGCCCACATTACACACACCAGGGATTTTTTCATTTTCAATTGTTGCATAAACAGCATACACACCATTTTTAGGTAGGATTATTTCTGGTCCTACTCTCAGGTTTGCCGTTGGAAAGCCAATCGTTCGTCCACGTTTATCTCCATCAACGACAATCCCTTCAGTTGAAAAAGGATGTCCTAATGCCTCGACTACTGCATCAACCTCTCCTTCTTCAATTTGTTTACGAATCGTTGAAGAAGCAACCTTCTCTCCATCTTCTGTTACTTTTCCTACAGCTGTCGTTTGGAAGCGGCCGGCACTTAACGTTTTCATTAAAGACATATTGCCTTGTCCTTTTGCACCGAAAGTAAAATCAAAACCCGCTACAACATGTTGAATCTGTTGAGAGACAATAAACGTATCTATAAAATTCTCTGGAGAGAGACGAGCTAAATTCCAGTCGAAAGTTACAAAAAAGACTTGATCCACACCTAATGCTTTTAATTGTTCCACTTTCTGCTCTCTAGACATTAAATACATGCGCTCTGGAGCTTCTGGATGAAACAATTTTGTCGGATGAGGTGTAAAAGTCATGACAGCTGCAGGTTTGTCATTCGCATGACTCAAAGCAACTGCCTCTTGAATAACGGCTTGATGACCTTTGTGAATGCCATCGAAAAAACCGATGGCTACAGCATAAGGTGGTGTAGTGAGTTGTGGAAAGGCTTCTGGATATGTAAGTTCAAAAATTTCCATGTCATTCCTCCTTATCGATTGAAAGGAAACATTTTAAAGGGTTTCATTTGTCCTGTTTTAGTAGGATGTAGTTGATACATTGCAATTATTTTACCATGTTTAGAGAATGAAACATATGGTTCTGTCTTTAATTCTTCAACCGCTGATAAAACTTGACCATTTTCAACTTTAAAAAGAAGGTCTTCGTCTTCGATTGCAATGCAAGGATAGTCTGTTAAAGCCGTTTCAATAGGTAAAAGTGCAGAGCTAATCTCACCTTGCTCTTTTAACTGTTCTAACTCGCGAAGGGTTAAAGCTTGTTCTTTTTCAAATGCAGCAGACATCGTACGGACAAGATGACTCATGTGAGCAGGATAACCTAATAACTCACCAATTTGAACCGCCAATGTTCGGATATACGTACCTTTGCCACAATGAACATCTATTGAAAAACGAATTTCTTCCCCTTCAAATATTTCTTCTTCAGATTTCAATTGAATAGCATAAATGTCAACTTGACGGGAGGGTCTTTCAATCACTTTACCTTGTCTTGCATATTCGTAGAGTCTTTTTCCATTTACTTTTACTGCTGAATACATAGGTGGCGTTTGCTCAATACTTCCCGTCAGTTGTTGTAAGACGGTTTGAATTTCTTCACGCGTTACTCTTTTATGGGACAAGTCTTCAACAACCACTTCACCACTACTATCCTCTGTAGTCGTTTGCTTCCCTAATGCAATTTCTGCACTGTATTTTTTTCCGCTATCTGTGAGCAATTCTGCAATCCTCGTTGCGTCCCCTACACAAATAGGTAAAATCCCTTCTACGTCTGGGTCTAATGTGCCAGTATGACCTATTTTTTTCGTTTCAAATATCTTTCTCAGCTTAAAAACAACATCAAATGAGGTCATGCCTGCTTCCTTCCATACAGCCACTACTCCATGCATTTTGCCACCTCCACTTTTTTACGAAAAGAAAAGGAGTCCTTATGCTCACAAATCAATGTGAGCCAAGCCCTCCTTTTAACTTTTAATCTTCTTCTTTTACTTGTTTAAGCAACTCTTCAATACGATTACCGTATTCAATCGATGCATCAAACGCAAATTCAATTTCAGGTACTTTACGTAAACGAATTCGTTTACCAATTTCCGTACGAATGAACCCTTTTGCTTTATTTAAGCCGTCAAAAGTCGCTTGTTTTTCAGCATCACTGCCTAAAACAGAAATATAAACAGTAGATTCTTGTAGGTCATTTGTAATCTCAACATCTGTAACTGTCACAAATCCAATGCTTGGATTTTTCAGTTTTGTGCCGATGATCACACCTAACTCCTTCTTCATCTGTTCTGCGACACGGTTTGCTCGGAGTGACATCCGTTTCACCTCACTTTAAACTTCCATTTTTTCAACTCGAATCAATTCCCAAGCTTCATGTTGCTCTAGCAGGGCAATCGCTTGATCGAGAATTTGTTCAGCAACATCAAACTGAGTGGATACAGTAACGATTTCAATCACTGACCGCTGCCATAATTCTTGATGCTCCATCTCTGCAATCGCAACATTAAAACGTTGCCTCACTTTGCGTTTCATACTTTGTAGTACGGCTCTCTTTTCTTTCAAGCTATGGACAGCAGGAAGATGAAATTCACAAACCGCAGTTACAATCAAACGCGTTTAACCTCTTCCATAATGAATGCTTCAATAATGTCTCCTTCTTCAATATCATTGAAGTTTTTAACCATAATTCCACATTCATAGCCTTTAGCAACTTCTTTTGCATCATCTTTGAAACGTTTCAGTGTATCTAATTCGCCTTCAAAAATAACAATGTTATCACGGATGACACGAACACCTGAATCACGTGTTACTTTTCCATCAGTGACATAACTTCCTGCAATTGTACCTACTTTAGAAACTTTGAATGTTTCTCTTACTTCAGCTTGTCCAATTACTTTTTCAACATACTCTGGGTCTAGTAGACCTTTCATTGCTGATTCAATCTCTTCAATTACTTTATAAATCACATTGTGCTGACGAATTTCAACGCCTTCTTCATCTGCCGCTCGCTTCGCATTTGTATCTGGTCGAACATTAAATCCGATAACAATTGCATTTGAAGCAGAAGCTAGATTAATATCAGACTCATTGATCGCACCTGCACCTGTATGAATAATCTTGATTTGAACGCCTTCTACATCTATTTTTAATAGAGATGCAGCCATCGCTTCAACTGTACCTTGAACGTCTGCTTTAACGATGATGTTTAATTCTTTCACATCACCTTGGTTCATTTGGTCAAATAAATTATCTAATGTAATTTTCTTGTGTTCTCCACGTTGCTCAAGTAACGCTTCTTGTGCACGAGTTTCTCCAATTTGACGAGCTGTCTTTTCATCTTCAAAAACAACGAAGCGGTCCCCTGCTTGAGGTACACCATTGAGCCCCGTAATTTCAACTGGTGTAGAAGGAAGTGCTGACTTCACACGACGTCCTAAATCATTCACCATTGCACGAACACGTCCAAACGTATTTCCTACAACAATTGGATCACCTACGCGTAATGTACCATTTTGAACGAGCAATGTTGCTACTGCTCCTTTTCCACGGTCAAGTTCAGCTTCAATTACTGTACCGCGTGCTAAAATATCTGGATTTGCTTCTAGCTCCCCTACTTCTGAAACGAGTAAAACCATTTCAAGTAAGTCGTCAATGCCTTCACCTTGCAAAGCAGAAATCGGTACGAAAATAGTATCTCCGCCCCAATCTTCAGCAACTAAACCGTGTTCCGTTAATTCTTGCATAACACGATCGGGATTAGCAGTTGGCTTATCCATTTTGTTGACAGCTACTATAATCGGTACTTCTGCAGCTTTTGCGTGATTGATTGCTTCAACTGTTTGTGGCATCACACCATCATCAGCTGCAACAACTAAAATCGTTAAATCTGTCACTTTAGCACCACGCGCACGCATCGTTGTGAACGCTTCGTGACCTGGTGTGTCTAAAAATGTAATCTTTTTACCTTTTTCAGTAATTTGATAAGCACCGATATGCTGAGTGATACCACCCGCTTCTCCTGTTGTTACTTTAGAGTTACGAATCGAATCTAGTAAAGTTGTTTTCCCGTGGTCAACGTGTCCCATAATCGTTACGACAGGTGGACGGGCTTGATTACCTTTTGCAATCGCTTCTAACATCTCTTCATCTTCTGAACCTTCAAAGTAATTTTCAAGGTCAGTTTGGTCGATACGTACTTCTTCTTCTACTTCTACTTCATAATCCGCACAGATTAGCTCAATGGTATCTTTGTCTAATTCTTGGTTAATTGTTGCCATTACACCAAGCATGAATAATTTTTTAATAATCTCTGCTGGTTCGCGGTGTAATTTTTCAGCCAGCTCACCTACTGACAATGATTCATAAAAAGTGATTTTATCCGGTAGTGGTAATTGTACTTTTGGCTGTGGTGCTGGACGATGACGTCTACGTCCTTGGTTAATTCCTCTAACGGGACGACCATTTCTTCTTGCTGGACGACCTCCACCACGTTGTCCACCACCTGCTTGTGCTTGACCCTGTGGTTTAGCCGCTGGTTTTTGACCAGTTGTTGCTGGCTTATTCGTCGCAGATTTTTGATTTGTTGAATTTTGTTTTTGGTTTGACGGTTTTGAAGTTGTAGACTTCTGACCGCCACTTGGCTTCTGTCCTTGTTTTGCAGGTGCTGGTTTTTGACCTTGTTTTGGAGCACTTGCTTTTTTAGGCTGTGCACCTGTTGTTTTAGATTGTTCTTTTTTATAATTCTTGTCTAATAAGCTAATTTCGTTTTCTCCAATCATCGACATATGATTTTTTACGTCGACCTTTAATTTTTCAAGTGATTCAATAATTTCTTTACTTGAACGTCCTACCTCTTTTGCATATTCATGAACTCTTTTCTTCGTCATATGCTCACCTCCAAGATTATTCGTTCAATAATTGTTTGAGCTTCGCACTGAGTTTTTGGTCTGTAATTGCGAGTACGACTCTTGCATCTTTACCAATCGCATGTCCTAAATGCTCACGCGTGCTCGTAACAATTAAAGGAACGTTGTAACTATTGCATTTGTCGGTTAGCTTTTTTTCTGTGTTCTTTGAGGCATCTTCTGCCATGAGCACGAGAAATGCTCGTCCTGCTCTAACATCACGAAGGACTGTATCTTCTCCAGAGGATACTTTTCGTGCGCGCATTGCTAATCCGAGCAATTGATGGGCAGCTTGATTCATACTAACTGCTCTCTCTTAATTAAGTAAATTAATTCTTCATAGATTGATTCTTCAATCGGCACTTGTAATTGTTTCTCTATGCCTTTATTTTGACGGGCTAAGGCAACTGCTTCCTCAGATTTAGAAACATACGTTCCACGTCCTGATTTTTTTCCCGTCGGATCGACGAACACTTCGCCTTCTTTCGTACGGACGATACGAATCATTTCTTTTTTTGGAAACATTTCGTTCGTTGCCGCACATTTACGCAAAGGTACTTTTCGTTGGCTCGCCATAGCTTTCACACTCCCGTTCTAGTCTTCTTGATCATCTGCATACAAATCGATAACTTCCTCATCACCAGTAGGATAATCTCCTGCTACTGCTTGGAATGCATCACTCATGGATTGAAAATCTTCTTCTAATTCTGTTTGAACAGCAGCTGGTGGATATATTCCTAATTCTCTAGCATCTGTCTCACTCTTAATATCAATTTTCCATCCTGTTAGTTTTGCAGCTAAGCGCGCATTTTGTCCTCTTTTACCGATAGCTAAAGAAAGTTGATGATCCGGTACAACGACTGTAGTAGAACGCTCAGTCTCATCTACTTCAACATAGAGTACTTCTGAAGGACTTAATGCATTCGCAACAAAAACAACTGGATCTTCTGACCATTCAACGATGTCAATTTTTTCACCGCTTAGTTCGTTGGAAATCGCTTGAACACGTGCACCTCTTGCACCTACACATGAACCTACTGCATCTACATCTTCTTCTGCTGTGAAGACAGAAACTTTAGAACGGTCCCCTGCTTCGCGTGCGATAGATTTTATTTCAACTGTACCATCATAAATTTCTGGTACTTCCATTTCAAATAAACGACGTAATAAGCCTGGATGTGTTCGAGATACGAATACTTGTGGACCTCTTGATGTGCGTTCGACTTTTGTAATATATACTTTCACACGATCGTGTGGCTCATAAGATTCAGATGGAATTTGTTCTGATTTAGCAAGAACTGCCTCCACCTTCCCTAATCCGATAAATAGGTTACTTGCATCAAAACGTTCAACAATTCCATTGACGATATCTTCTTCGCGGTCAATGAATTCTTCATAGATAATGCCTCGTTCAGCTTCACGTACGCGTTGAGTGACAACTTGTTTAGCAGTTTGTGCCGCAATACGACCAAAGTCTCTTGGCGTCACTTCTTGCTCTACAATATCTTCTAATTCATAGACAGGGTTAATCTCTCTTGCTTCTTCAAGTGAAATCTCTAAACGCTCGTCTGCAACTTCTTCGACGACTTCTTTACGTGAAAGAACTTTCATTCCACCTTGTTCTAAATTCAATTCTACACGTACGTTTTGAGCTTGATTAAAATTACGTTTATATGCAGTCACTAACGCTGCTTCTATCGCTTCGACTAAGACATCTCTTGAAATTCCTTTTTGTTTCTCGAGAGCTACGAGCGCATCGAGTAGATCGCTACTCATTGTAAATCACTCCTATTTCTTATTAAAAATCAATTGCTAAACGAGCTTTGGCAATTTTTTCTTTTTCAATTTCAATTTTAACTTTTCTTGTTTTGACTTGAATGTCTAATACTACTTTTTCATTCGTGTTTTCAATCAAATAACCTTCAAATTCTTTCGCACCATGAACAGGTGCATAAGTTTTGATATTGACAAATTGACCCATTGCTTTTTCAAAATCTTCTTCTTTTTTTAATGGACGTTCAGCCCCTGGTGAAGACACTTCTAAAAAATAATTTTGAGTAATGGGGTCTTGCTCATCCAGTACATCACTTAATTGTTCCGTTACAATCGCACATTCATCTAATGTGACGCGGTCATTTTTACCATCAATATACACTCGTAAAAACCAATCTTGACCTTCTTTTACGAATTCGATGTCAACTAACTCTAACTGCAACGGCTCAACAATCGGTAAAACATAGGCTTCGATTTTTTCCGTTACTTTATCCAACAAACAACCCTCCTCTTCAATCTACGCACATAAAACAACAGAAAAGAGTGGGGATCCCCACTCTTTTTCGCGTGTAGTTATTACAAAAGTTGTTATTATCTTAACACAACTCAAACCAAAATGCAATGAAACTGCCATATAGAAGCATTTCATTTCCTAATGAGGAAAGAAGTTCACAAGGGCATCATATTATAAGTCAAAAATAGACAATTGATTGGATTCTGGCATACCTTCTAGACAACCTAAATCAGATAAGTACTCTACAACTGTTTTTGATACTCTACCTCTGCGTTGAAGATCCTCTTTCGATAAAAACTCCCCATCTTTACGTGCTTCGACTACTTGCTTAGCAACGTTTGTCCCTAAAGAAGGGATGGCGTTAAACGGAGGTATTAACGAGTCTCCTTCGATTAAGAAATCAGTCGCATCTGCCTTATAAAGATCAGGCTTCTGGATCGAATAACCACGTTCATACATTTCAAGTGCAATTTCTAGTACCGTTTGCAAACTTCGGTCTTTGGCTGAAGCTTCGTTCCCTTTATCATTAATCTCTTTGATTTGCTTACGCAACGAAGCACTTCCTTCAGTCATCGTCACTAAATCAAAATCACTTGCTCGCACAGTAAAGTAAGCAGCGTAATACATCAATGGATGATGCACTTTGAAATAAGCAATACGTAAAGCCATCATTACATATGCAGCAGCATGGGCTTTAGGGAACATATACTTAATTTTTTTACAGGAGTCGATATACCATTCAGGAACTTGGTTGGCACGCATCGTTTCTTCAAACTCTGGTGTAAGCCCTTTTCCTTTACGTACACTTTCCATAATTGTAAAGGCAGTTGCAGGTTCTAATCCTTGATAAATTAAGTAGACCATAATATCGTCCCGACAACCAATGACTTCTGAAAGGACACAAGTACGATTTTTAATCAGTTCTTGCGCATTCCCTAACCAAACATCTGTCCCATGCGATAATCCTGATATTTGAACCAATTCAGAGAAAGTAGATGGTTTCGTTTCTTCGAGCATTTGTCGAACAAAGCGAGTCCCGAACTCTGGTACACCTAACGTGCCCGTTTTACTTCCTATTTGTTCAGGAGAAACACCTAATGCTTCTGTACTTGAAAAGAGTGACATTACACCTGGGTCATCCACAGGGATTGTTTTTGGATCAATACCTGACAAGTCCTCTAACATTTTAATCATCGTCGGATCATCATGCCCTAATATATCTAATTTTAATAAGTTTTCATCAATAGAATGGAAGTCAAAATGGGTTGTTTTCCAACTCGCTTCCATGTCATTGGCTGGGAACTGTATCGGTGTGAAGTCATAAATATCCATCGTATCGGGTACAACGATAATTCCTCCTGGATGCTGTCCTGTACTTCTTTTGACACCTGAACAACCTTTTACCAAGCGATCGATTTCAGCACCGCGATACGTTTTATTAAAGTCATTCATATAGCCTCGCACATAACCATAAGCTGTTTTTTCAGCAATTGTCCCGATTGTTCCCGCACGGTAAACATAATCTTCACCAAATAATACACGGGTATAATCATGCGCTTTAGGTTGGTAGTCTCCACTGAAGTTTAAGTCAATGTCGGGCACCTTATCTCCTTTAAACCCTAAGAAAGTTTCAAAGGGAATATCTTGCCCATCTTTTTTGTAGGGCACTTGACAAGTTGGACAGTTTTTATCTTTCAAGTCAAAACCTGAGCTAACTGAGCCGTCATCAAAGAAGATAGCTTCTTTACACGATGGACAAACATAATGCGGTGGCAATGGATTCACTTCTGTGATTTCCATCAGTGTTGCGACGAGTGAAGAACCAACCGACCCTCGTGACCCTACCAGATAGCCATCATCTAAAGAGCGCTTCACTAATTTATGAGATATTAAATAAATAACAGCGAAACCATTATCAATAATTGACTTTAATTCTTTTTCAATTCGAGCCGTCACAATTTCAGGTAAGTCTTCACCATAGATCGAATGAGCCATCGAATACGTTAACTCTTTTACTTCAGCGTCTGCCCCATCAATATTAGGTGCATATAAATCTTTTTTGATGACTTCAACTTCGTCAATTTGATCAGCTAATTGCTGTGTATTCGTGACTACGATTTCTTCAGCCACTTCTGGACCTAAGAAAGAGAATTCTTCTAACATTTCATCCGTCGTTCTAAAATAGGCATCTGGTAATTGGTGACGATTCATCATATTAGCTCCACCTTGAGAACGAACTAACACTTCACGATAAATTTTATCTGTTGGATGCAAATGACGTACATTTCCTGTAGCTACAATTGGTTTGTTGACAGAACGACTGAGTTTGACCAACTTTCTCATGATGTCCTCTAGGTTAAACTCATCTTGAACAAGTTCTAGCTCAATCAAATGCGCATACAAAGGTTTCGGATGAATTTCAATATAGTCATAAAAAGCCATCTTTTCTTCGGCTTCTTCGACTGATTTTTGCATGACTGTTTCAAAAATTTCACCTTGATCCGTCCCTGTTCCAATGAGTAGCCCTTCACGATGTTTCGCTAACAGTGAACGAGGAATACGAGGTGTTCGATAAAAGTAATCAATATGTGAAGCAGATACAAGCTTAAATAAATTTTTGAGACCTGTATTGTTTTGAACAAGTAATGTACAGTTTTGAGGTCTAGCTCTTTTAAAAGCATCTCCTTCACCCACATGGTCATTCACTTGTAAGAGATTAACGATACCTTGTTCTAGTAACTCATCTAAAAATTTAATAAACAAGTAAGCAGTTGCTTCCGTATCATAGATGGCACGGTGATGCTGTGTGAGTTCAATATCAAATCGTTTGGCTAACGTATTTAATCGGTGGTTTCTTAAATCAGGGTACAAGAACCGAGCTAACTCTAATGTATCAATGACGGAATAAGCAGGTACCTCTACCTGATCTCTTTTACAAGAGGCATAAATAAAGCCCATATCAAAGGTTGCGTTATGTGCCACAAGAATCGCATCCTCACAAAACGCAACAAATTCTTCCATCACTTGTTTGACATCTGGTGCATCTTTCACATCACTATCTTTAATCCCTGTTAATTGAATAGTCGTGGCTGACAATGCATGATGCGGATTCGCAAAGCTTTCATACTTGCCGATGATTTCCCCATTTTTTACACGTACAGCAGCAATTTCAATAATCGTATCGTAAGCAGAAGATAAACCCGTTGTCTCTACGTCAAAGACAACATACGTTTCGTCTGCGAGCGAACGATCAGCAGGCTCATAAGCAATGGGGACACCGTCATCTACTAAAAAAGCTGACATCCCGAATAAGACTTTGATATCGTTACGTTTTCCTGCATTAAATGCCTCTGGAAAAGCTTGAACATTGGCAATATCTGTGATGGCCACTGCTGGATGTCCCCAAGCTGCAGCTTGTTCAATAATTTCAGTAGCACTGGAGACACTATCCATTTGACTCATTTTCGTATGCGCTAATAACTCTACGCGTTTCTTGTCTTCAGGCGCACGATCTTGTCGTCCTGAAACAGAAACTTGCATCATACTTTTAATACTTAAAACTAAATCTTTGGAGTAATCATCATGCTGAACAAACCCTTTGATTTTGAGCCATTGTCCCTTTTTAATGGCTTGGGCAACCGCATATTGATCTTTTTGTCTCGCGAACATTTTCGCTACGATAGAATCTGTATAGTCGGTAATTTTCACAGTGACAATCATTAAATCTTTAAACTCTCTCAAGTCCACATCAAAAACATATCCTTGAACAGTGATGTCTCTCACTTCATGTTCGATTTCAATAATCTCAGTAATCGGTTCTTGCGGACGGATATCCGGACCATATTGCACGCGTACAGGCCCATCGTCATCCACTTCTTTTTCTTCCAACTCTTTTTGAGCAATTTGCTCGCCTGCTAATTTAGAACTTTGCGCATCTTCAAGCATTTTTTGTTGTTCAAAAGCCGCTTGTTGTAAAGCTTGTTGTTCATCATTTTCAATCACGATTAGCTCAAAAGGACGAGCACTTAATCCACACTGTTTGAGCAACTCTTGAATGAGCGGAAGGTATTTTCGTTTAACTTGTTCATATGCAAAACTACTACTCACCTTGCGTATGACTTTTTGTCCTTCAAATTCGAGAGGTAACGTCGTCAACTCTTTATAAATCGGTGGAGAGAGTGTATCGATGAGTGATAATACGTATAGATAATAGGACGTATACGTTTCATTAGTCACATCCCCCTCTAATGTTTCGATAGTGAGCTCAATAGTTGCAATGTTTTGGAACGCTTGTCGAATACGTTGATCTAACATGTCGTACAATTCAAAAGGTAACGGGGTCGGTAATTGAATGATGAAATGCCACCGTCTACTTTTTTTGTGTACAATCAATTCTTTCAGGACTCCCTCACTACAAGCATCTTCTAAAGGCGTCCCCATCGCATTGATTTGTTGCATTAACACGTACAACTTTTGTTTACCTGTCATTGTCATCGGTATTCCCCTTTTCAATCATAAAAGGAGCGCTTGAATGCATACGCTCCTTTTGGATTCTTTATTGTTCAAAAAAGACTTGTAATTGATTAATCAATTCTTCTTTAGGCCATTCTTCTCTTGTGCCGGACTTTCTATACTTCAATTCAACGATGCCCTCTTCTGCTCGTTTTCCTACAACAATTCGAACAGGTAAGCCTATTAAATCAGCATCTTTAAATTTAACACCTGCACGTTCTTCTCGGTCATCATATAAAATAGTATAGCGATAAGATTGTAATAATGTATATAATTCCTCACCGAGTTGTCGTTGTGCTTCATCTTTCGTGTTCATCAAGACAAGGTGAATTTGAAAAGGTGCTAAAGTCGTCGGCCAAACAATTCCAAACTCGTCATGGTGTTGCTCTACAATTGCTGCCAAAATACGAGAAAGACCTAACCCATAGCTTCCCATATAAAAAGGCTCTGTTTTTCCTTCTGCGTTCAAAAATCTAGCTTGTAATCCCTCAGCAAAAGCAGGTCCATAAGGAAACAAATGAGCTAATTCAATTCCTTTTTTAAAATGAATCGTTCCAATTTGATCGGGTGAAGGTTCGCCTTCTTGAATATATCTAAAGTCTCCATATTCATCCACCGCATAGTCTCTGCCAGGATTCACATTTTTAAAATGGAAACCTTGTTCATTCGCTCCAGTAACAGCGTTCACAATAGACTGGACTGCAAAATCTGCATACACAGGAATATCAATCGGTAATTTGACAGGACCAATCGAACCAATCGTCGTATTTAAATATTCTTGAATCGTCCATTCATCAGCAATAATTAAATCTTTTGCTTGTAAAAATTGTTGAGCCTTCCACTCATTTATTTCATGGTCCCCGCGACAAAGAAATACAACCACTTTTTCATCTGCTAAAAATACAAGTGTCTTAATTGTTTTTTCAATAGGTAAGTCATGTTGTTCTACTAATTCTTCAATTGATGTTGCGTCAGGCGTTGCAAACTTTTCAATGTCTGCAATGTCTTCTGAAGATTCTTGTACGCTCTCACGTACTGCTGCGACTTCAAGCGTAGCTGCATAAGTAGATTCATCACTCACCGCAATTTTCTCTTCACCAGTTGCTGTTTCTGCAATAAATTTATGTGTGAAAGCAGACCATTCAAAGGGATGAGCACTTTTAGCAAAGACATACTTAATTTGCAATGCATCGAAAATGGTACGGTAAGCTTTTTGAATGGCTTTGTAGGTGGTCTGCAAACTTTCTTCAGTCGCATGAAGTGAATACGCATCTTTCATTAAAAATTGTTTCGAACGAAATAAACCATTCCTCGGTCGCCATTCATCTCTAAACTTTTCTTGAATTTGGAAGAAAAGCTTCGGTAACTGCTTATAAGATTGGAGTTCGTCTTTGACTAAATCTAATAGCGCTTCTTCATGCGTAGGGGCTAAAACAAATGAAGTCCCTTTTCTATCTTTAAATTGGAAGAGCTCGCTTTGAAAAGATTCAAAGCGAGTCGACCCCTCCCATAATTGTTCTCGTTGCATAATAGGTAATGCAATTTCAAGTGCATCTAATGCCATCATTTCTTTTCGTACAATGGATTCAATTTTTTTCATCACTAAGTTAGATAATGGTAAATATGCGTAAAGTCCAGATGCTGTTTGTCGAATATAGCCTGACTTTAACAATAATTGATGAGCAATAGACTCAATTTCTCCTGACACTTCTCGTTGTGTGGGTATATATGTTTTCGACTGTCTCAAAACGAAATCAACACCTATCTAATTATTATTAGTTAAAGAAAAATCGTTGAATATCATTCCACGTCACCACTACCATTAATGCCATTAATAATAAAATTCCGACAAAATGAACCATACCTTCTTTTTGTTTATCAACCGGTTTCCCACGCACGCCTTCAATGATGAAAAATAAAAGGCGTCCACCATCTAATGCTGGGAGAGGTAATAAGTTCATAATACCTAAATTCACGCTCAGTACAGCTCCCCAACTTAGTAAGTTGATAAAACCTGCTGCTGCAACTTCTCCAGTAGCTTGTGCTATACCCACTGGACCAGCGAGAGCATCCATTGTAAATTGACCTGTCACTAATTGACCGAGTAATTCAAAAATCTTTTTAAACCAATAAACAGTTTGGTCTGCTCCATAGGCAATTGATTTAAAGACACCTTTTTCAACAGGACTGATGTATTTTACACCGACTTGTCCAAATGTTTGACCTGATTCTTCTACTACTTTTGGTGTCATATGAAGAAGTAATGTTTCTCCACCACGATGAACTTCTACAGCAAGTTCTTCTGCAGGGTGATCATAAACGGTTTCAAAAAATGTGGTCCACTTCTTGATTTCTTGATCGTTTACTTTTGTGATTAAATCGCCCGCTTCCATCCCCGCTACCGCAGCAGGTGAATCCTTGACAACTTCTGCAATGATGGGTTCTTCAGTAGGAGCTCCTTTAATTAAAGCCAAAATCGTAAAAAGAAAGAAAGCGAGAATAAAGTTAAAAACTGGTCCTGCTAAAATAGCCATAAAACGAGCGGATAACTTTTTAGACTCAAACTGTCGATCATAAGGAGCGATCATCAGTTCTTCACCATCTTCAACAATTAAAGCTTGTCTACTCACCGTCAATTGATGATATTGTTCAGAGGCGTCATACCCCTCAATCGTCAGTTTGTGTTCCAAGTCTGCATGATCGACCTCTAAAAATAATACTCGTGGATCATTTACATCTTGATTCATATAAATTTTAGTAACAACTTGTTCGTCATCGACAATTAATCCGACACGATAACCTGGGTTTAATTCGACAGTGTCAAAATCCTCCCCTGCCATTCGTACATAACCACCCATTGGGAGTAGTCGAATGGTGTAGAGCGTCTCTCCTTTTCTCACGGAGAATAATTTCGGTCCAAATCCAATCGCAAACTCTCGTACTAAAATTCCTGCTCGTTTTGCAAAAATAAAGTGACCGAGTTCATGAAAAAATACAAGGGAACCGAAGACTAATATAAATGCAAGAATTGTTTGCATGTTGTATTCCCCTTTACATTAAATTACCTTGTTCTATTGTAGCTGATAATTGCTTTCTCGTCATTGCATCTACCTCAAAAATAGTCTCTAAATCAGGAGATTGAATGAGATGGTGAGCTTGCATCATCTGTTCCACATATTCATCAATTGCTAAAAACGAAATTTTTCCCTGCATGAACGCTTGAACAGCAACTTCGTTAGCCGCATTCATCACAGTAGGTAAAGTTCCTCCTGTTTTCCCTGCTTCATAAGCCAAGGCTAATGCACGATATCGCTTAAAATCCAAAGGCTCAAAGTGTAACTGACCAAGACTTGCTAAATCTAACCGCTGCGGTTGTTGCATAGGCATACGATTTGGATAAGTCATCGCATATTGAATAGGAACACGCATATCGGGTGCCCCTAATTGTGCAATCATACTTGTATCTTGGAATTCAACAACAGAATGAATAATACTTTCTTTATGCAGTACACATTCAATCTGTTCAAATGGCAGTTGGAATAAGTGATGAGCTTCAATCACTTCTAAGCCTTTATTCATCATCGTAGCTGAATCAATGGTTAATTTATTCCCCATGCTCCAATTCGGATGAGCCAATGCCTGTTCAACCGTCACATCTTTTAACTGTTCTCTTTGATAATCTCTAAAACTTCCACCTGATGCAGTGATGATCAATTTTTCAATTGAACGATGTGATTCACCATTCAATGCTTGAAAAATGGCTGAGTGCTCACTGTCGACGGGTAGCAGGGGTACCCCTTTTTCTTTTGCACGTTGCATCACGATATGACCAGCCGCTACTAATGTTTCTTTGTTGGCTATTGCAATGGGAATCCCTTGATCAATCGCTGCTAAAGTTGGTTTTAATCCAACACTCCCCATCACTGCACTGAGTAATAAATCAACACCTTCATACGTTGCAACTTCAATTAACCCCTGTTCTCCAGATAAAAAGCGAGTGTTTGGAAATAGGCCAGCTAATCTTTCTGCATCCTCTTTCTCTTGAACAGAAACAAGCTTGGGTTGAAAAGTGTGGACAATCCATTCTACTTTTTTAATATTCTTGCCAGCAGCACAGCTGATGAGACGAAATTCAGTTGGATTATTCTCTATAATATTGAGTGTTTGGAGACCAATTGAACCGGTTGCCCCTAACAAACTAATTTGCTTCATTTTCATTCTCCTTACACAAATAATTGTACAATATGTAAAAATGGTAAGACAAATAAGAGACTATCAAATCGGTCCATTACTCCACCGTGACCTGGTAACAGTTTCCCAGAGTCTTTGACATGATAATGACGCTTAATTGCAGATTCTACTAAGTCACCTAATTGACCAAATGCTGAAGCAAATAGAGTGACGATTATAAATGTTAACCAATGATCTGCTACAGGGAAGAAATAATGATAGACACTTAAAATAACAACTGCACTTACGAGTCCGCCAACAAATCCTTCAATCGTTTTGTTAGGTGAAATTTCCGGCCATAATTTATTTTTTCCAATTGCTTTTCCAATAAAATAAGCCCCAGAATCTGTCGTCCATACAATCAATAACGCGTAAAAAATGTACTCTACACCTAATGCTCTCGTTTCAATGAAGTAATGAAAACCGATTCCTACATAGAGGATACTCGCAATAATGTAACCCACATCATCAAACGTATATTTGTTTTTTGTAACCACCGTAGCGATTAAGAGTAAAAAAAGTGCTATATATAACACTTGTTGCATAGTGAAATCTGTATTGGCTAAAAATCCATCAGATGCAGAAGAAAACCACATCATAGCTAACAAAGGAATCAGCGCAATCAGACCTACTCCTGAAAACAAGGTCAGTCGTTTCATACGCAACATTTCAAATAGCCCAATGACTGATAATGCAGTCACTGCAATAGTTAGGGGTAATCCACCCACATATATAACGGGGATTAAAATACCGAAAAATACGATGGCCGTTATCACTCGTTGTTTCACTTGGTTTTTCCTCCTTCGAGCGCCCCAAAACGGCGACTTCTACTTTGATAAGCTTCAATGGCAGCGATAAAATGGTGCGCTTCAAAATCTGGCCAAAGAACATCCATAAATATGAATTCGCTATAAGCTAACTGCCAAAGCATAAAATTGGATAGACGCATTTCGCCGCTTGTACGAATTAATAAATCTGGATCTGGTAAGTCATGCGTCATTAAATGTGCTGTAAGACACTTCTCATCTATTGCACTCAGTTCGAGCTGTCCTTGTTGCACTTTCTCTGCAATTTGTTGTGTAGCCTTTACCATTTCTAAACGACTCCCATAGTTCATAGCAAAGTTTAAGATTAAACCTGTATTGTGAGCCGTTTGACGTTGTGCGTTTCGAATCGCAGTCAACGTGTGTTGAGGTAATTGAGAAGGATCGCCAATCATTTCAACTTTCACATTATTCTCTATTAACTCAGGTAAAAAGGTTTGTAAAAATTCTGAAGGGAGGCGCATTAACGTGTCGACTTCCTGTTTAGGTCGATTCCAATTTTCTGTTGAAAATGCATAGAGTGTTAATACTTTCACACCCAGTTCGTTCGCTACACGTGTAATTCTTTTCACCGTTTGCATTCCTTCGTGATGACCAGCTACACGAGGTAATGCTCTCTTCTTCGCCCACCGTCCATTACCGTCCATGATGATTGCGATGTGCGCGGGTATTTCATTTTGTGCGAGTGACTTCAATTGATTCTTTATTTCAGGCGTCACATGCCTTTTGTTTTTATTACCAAATAATCTCCAAATCATTTCTCATCCTCCGCAATCTAACATAATGAGCGAGTCCTTACTATCGTACCAAATTCCACTCGTTTTTTCATGCAAAAAAAGACATCCTTGCAAGAAAGGACGTCTTTTTGAAGTAAAAGTTCACTTTTCGTTACGAGTTGGCGAACTAAACCTATATTTCCATAATTTCTTCTTCTTTTTCTTTAGCTAATGCATCAATTTGTTTAATGTAGTCATCTGTCACTGTTTGAACAGCTTCTGTATGACGGTGTAACTCATCTTCTGTAATCTCTGCATCTTTTTCTAACTTTTTCAACTCATCGTTTGCGTCACGTCGAATATTACGCACTGCAACTTTTGCATCTTCTGCTTCCTTACCTACTTCTTTCACTAATTCTTTACGACGTTCTTCCGTTAATGCAGGAACCGCTAAACGAATCAAATTTCCATCGTTTGAAGGTGTAATGCCAATATCTGATTGTAAAATTTCTTTTTCAATCGCTTCTAACGTTGTTTTGTCGTATGGCTGAATCACTAATAAACGTGGTTCTGGAACAGAAATTCCTGCCATTTGGTTTAATGGTGTAGGTGCACCATAATAGTCAACTTGAATACGATCAAGCATTGAGGCATTTGCACGGCCTGCACGGATTGTCGCTAGTTGACGTGTATAAGAAGCAATTGACTTCTCCATACGTTCTTTCGTTTCTTGAATAACTGCATGTGCCATTATTTATTCCTCCCAACAACTGTACCAATTTTTTCTCCGCATACTGCGCGTTTGATATTTCCTTCTTCCATAATTGAGAATACCACTAACGGAATATCATTGTCCATACAGAGTGAAGAAGCTGTTGAATCCATCACTTCTAACCCTTGACTGATGACATCTAAGTAGGAGAGTTCATCATATTTAACAGCATTTGGATCCTTTTGTGGATCTGCTGAGTACACACCGTCTACATTGTTTTTAGCCATTAAAATGACATCGGCTTCTATTTCAGCCGCTCTTAAAGCTGCTGTTGTATCTGTTGAAAAATAAGGATTTCCTGTACCACCAGCAAAAATGACTACGCGATTTTTCTCTAAGTTACGAACAGCTTTTCTACGAATATATGGTTCAGCTACTTGACGCATATCAATTGAAGTAGCTACACGTGTTTCTGCACCTTCTTTTTCAAGTGCATCTTGCATTGCCATCGCATTCATCACTGTAGCAAGCATCCCCATATAGTCTGCTGTTGTACGGTCCATTCCCATTTCACTACCGACTTTGCCTCGCCAAATGTTTCCGCCACCGACAACGACTGCGACTTCAACGCCTAAATCAACGACTTCTTTCACTTGTTGGGCAACATTTTTAATTACTTTAGGAGATAAGCCAAAGCCCGCTTCTCCGGCAAGTGCTTCCCCACTAATTTTCAATACAATTCGTTTATACTTTGGTGTGTTCATGCTGTTATCCTCCATCTCGACCGCTTTTTTGTTGAAAAATAGGGAACACAATAGTGTGTCCCCTATACATACTGTATTAGTTTCCTTTAACTTGACCCATTACTTCGTCAGCAAAGTTTTCTTCGCGTTTTTCTAAACCTTCTCCAACTTCGTAACGAACGAATGCTTTTAAAGTTCCGCCAGTTGATTCAACAAATTTACCTACTTTTTGGTCTGAATCTTTTACGAATGGTTGTTCAAGCACACAGATTTCTTCGAAGAATTTTCCTAGACGACCTTCTACCATTTTAGCAACGATATTTTCAGGTTTTCCTTCGTTTAGTGCTTGTTCAGTTAATACTTTACGCTCATGTTCAACTTCTTCTTCAGAAACAGCATCACGTGAGATGTATTTTGGATTGATTGCAGCGATATGCATTGCAACGTCTTTTGCTGCTTGCTCATCTGCAGATCCTTCTAATAATGTTAATACTGAAATACGGCCACCCATATGGATGTATGGACCAAATGCATCTGCATCTGTTTTTTCCATGATTTCAAAACGACGTAAAGTGATTTTCTCACCAATTTTTGCAACTGCTGCTGAAATGTGATCTGCAACTTTTGCACCGTTTGCCATCGTTGTTTCAACCGCTTCTTCAACAGATGCAGGTTGAGTTGCTAATAAATGCTCAGCAATTTCTTGCACTAATGTTTGGAATGCTTCGTTTTTAGCAACGAAATCTGTTTCCGCGTTTACTTCTAAGATAACTGCTTTGTTGCCATCTACAACTACAGAAGTTGAACCTTCAGCAGCGATACGGTCAGCTTTTTTAGCAGCACTTGATAATCCTTTTTCACGTAAAAAGTCAATAGCAGCGTCCATGTCGCCATTTACTTCTGTTAATGCTTTTTTACAATCCATCATTCCTGCGCCAGTTTTTTCGCGCAATTCTTTTACCATTTGAGCAGTGATTTTCATTACGATTCCTCCTAAAATGTATGCGTTACTCTTATTCTTTAAAAAAGACGATAAGGGTATGAGCCGCTTATCGTCTTGCATTTAATGTTTACTCTGCAGCTTCTTCTGTTGTAGTTTCTTCAACTGCTTCAACTACTTCATCTTCACCTTGGTTACCTTCGATTAATGCTTCTGCCATTTTACCTGTTAATAGGCGTACAGCACGGATTGCATCATCGTTAGCTGGAATGATGTAGTCGATTTCGTCTGGATCACAGTTTGTATCAACGATTCCAACGATTGGAATGTGTAGTTTACGTGCTTCTGCAACAGCGATATGCTCTTTGCGTGGGTCAACGATAAACATTACATCTGGAAGCTTTTTCATTTCACGAATTCCACCTAAGAATTTCATGAGACGAGCATGTTCTTTCGTTAATTCAGATACTTCTTTTTTAGGTAGGACTTCAAATACGCCGTCCTCTTCCATTTTTTCGATTTCCTTCATACGTGCAACACGTTTTTGAATTGTTTCGAAGTTTGTTAACATACCACCTAACCAACGTTGGTTAACGTAGTACATACCCGCACGTTCTGCTTCTTCTTTCACAGCGTCTTGTGCTTGTTTTTTAGTTCCGACGAATAAAACTTTTCCTCCGTCTTCCCCAACTTGACGCATAAATTTGTATGCTTCTTCAAGTTTTTTCACCGTCTTTTGTAGATCGATGATGTAGATTCCGTTACGCTCTACGAAAATATAAGGTTTCATTTTCGGGTTCCAGCGACGTGTTTGGTGTCCAAAATGTACACCAGCTTCAAGTAATTGTTTCATTGAAATAACTGCCATTTTATATTCCTCCTAATTGGTTATTGTCCTCCGCATTCTATCTCTTGAAATGAGTACGATTGCTCGCACCTCTCACTTCATCAAGAATACGTGTGTAGTAATACCGTATGCTAATATACCATATCCATTCCTAGAGTGCAAACCTTTTATGCATTACCGTTTAAATTTTAACATCAATTCAACTTCAGTCATTCCCTTATTGAGCTCTTTAGCAATTTGCGCAATACTTTGGCCAGCCTGTTGACGCATCACTACTTCTTCTTGTAATGATCTCTTCTTCGGTTGAACTGGCTTTGGTGAGGGCTGTAGAATGATTTCATTTAAATCGATTGGCTCATCAGAAACTTGCGTATAGTTTTTAGAAATAGTATCTATTATCGGTGGTTGTATAGGTTGACTAGATGATTGTTGAAAAGGTTGTGTCTTTTTCTCTGCACTTGTATTGACTTTCTTAGGCGTTGACGGCGAGTGAGGCGCCTCTGTTGATTGTGCTTTCATCTCTTGAATAAAACGATCATTTTCTTCTTGCATGTCTAATAAAAATAATTGCATCGAATGTTCATTCTGTTCCATTAACTCGAGCTGTTGTTCATATAAATGTTTATTTTTTTGAAGGCGACTGTAAAGGATGAAAACGAGTGTAAAAGTGACTAACTGAGATAGAAATAAAATCACTATTGCGATAGCCATCAGCTGGATACATCAAAAAACGATCCCTTGTAGGGATGTTTTACTTTCTGTTGTTTAGACTGTTCTTTCTTTTCTCGCTGTTCTCTATCGCCTTCACGCTTTTTATTTTTATCTTCATCTCTCACTGCAGCTGATTGTTCTGATTCGAGTACTCTTTCTTTTTTACGCTTTTCTTCACGTTCAACTAAATCACTTGCAAAATCTTGTGCGAGCTGGGACTGTTGATGTTTTTGCTCGGCAATTTTACCCGCTTCAAATGTCTTCGGTAATGCAATTTGTAATTCAATGCCTTTTAAACTCATAAAATCCCTCCATCTATCACTTCAATTGACAAGTTATTTTTTAATTTTTTTAGTGCTTTAGAATGGATTTGTGATATGCGAGAAGTAGATAAATTAAGAATTTGTCCGATTTCGGTTAACGTCATTTCGTTTGAATAAAATAATTGGAGCACCGTCTGCTCGTTTTCATTCAATAATTTAATCTGTTCAATCATGTCCTCTAATAATTCTTCCTTCACGACATGTTGTTCAGGTGTTTCAGATGAATCATCCTCTAAAAAATACAGTTGTTCCGTTTCGTCATCGTCACTTTGAATTTTTTCATCAATCGACAAAATCGTACCTACATATTTTTCTTGACGTACTTCATGAACTTCTTCTATCGACCAGCTTAATAAATGGGCGATTTCTTCATCTGTTGGATGTCGTTGTACTTGTTGCACTAATAACTCGACCGCTTCTTCTAGCCTTTTGGTTTTATCGCGAGATGATCGTGATAACCAATCCGCTTTCCTTAACCCATCAATAATAGCTCCTCTAATTCTAAAGGAAGCATACGTTTCAAACTTTAATTTCCTTGATCGATCAAACTTTGTTAACGCATCGAATAAACCTTGTAGGCCTAAACTTGTCAATTCATCCTGAGTCACTGTCTTGGGTACTCTTACTTGCATGCGTTGCACATGATAGTTGACTAAAGAACGATATTCATTCACCAAGAAATTCCCGGCATCGAGATCACGACTTTTTTCCCACTTATCCCACTCAAGCTCTACTTTTTTTTGCTGATGAGACATAGTCATCCCCCTATCCTACTTGTCATTCCATTCTATCAAAACTTATAGGCCGCCAATGAGTATTTAAATTGCTCTTTCTTCTTCATTCACCGTTCTGACATGAAGTAACAAGGTTTGAGGATTAAACTCAATCGTCCGCCCTTTAGAACCACCCGTATCTTCCGCTAGAATGGGAATTGCATGTTTTTTCAATTGCTCTTTAACAGCTTCGATGTTACGAGGACCAATACGAATGGCGTCGCTTGAACCAAATTGGAACATTTGTGCACCGCCAGCTATCTTTGCTTTTAATCCTGTTCTTCTAGCCCCTGCTTGCCTCATCATTTCTAATAATGCAGGAACTCCTGTATCTGCAAATTTCGCAACATTAATTCGGTCATTTTTTCCTAAATCAGAGTCGGGTAACATGACATGCAATAACCCTGCCACTTTTGTAATTGAATCATAAATAACTACTCCGACACAAGATCCTAAACCTGATGTTCGAATGGTTGTAGGTGCTTTGACTACATTCATATCTGCAATCCCCACACGAACAACGGTTTGATTTATGACAACCATTACATCACTCCTAAAGCACGGAAAATCGTTTCGTAAGAAGTAGGATCAGGTAATAAGAAGAATTGACCTGCAATTGTAGAATGCCCTCTCACTTCTTGGTTAATGCAAGTATTAATAACGATTACCTCATCGCTATGATGTGATACTTCAACTAAACCAAAACTAACAATCGCTCCAACCATATCCATACTGAGTGATGGAACGGTTGGGTAGAAATTCAATTGTGTAAAATTGGATAACGCAGATAAATAAGAACCAGACAATATATTTCCTAACTCTTGGAGAGCAGAAATTCCAATGGCCATTTGATTGGGTTGGTCAAAGGAGAAGTGCTCATCTTGAATCAGATTACGGATAAAAAGTGTCGCAGAATCAATCGAGAGCACAAAAAACATTGTCCCGGTGATATCCCCTTCGATTCGTAAGTAGATACTTGCGACGACTTTCTCTGCTCCTCCAGCTAATTCAAACATTTCGTCAAAAGACACGAGTTCCACACTCGGAACATGCATATCGATTTTCTGGTTCAACAAGCTTGAAAGAGCTGTAGCTGCATTTCCAGCCCCTATATTTCCAATTTCTTTTAAAACATCTAAATGTATGGGTGTAATTTCAAAATTAATGCTCATCTGGATTCGCTCGCTTTATTGGCTCGAGTACTTTTTCTAAATTCAATAAAACTAAGAGTCGTTTGTCTACTTTTGAAACTCCTGAAATGAATTCCGACTCAACAGCGCCTACAACTTCCGGTTGTGGCTCGATGGAAGATTCTGTGATATCAATTACATCATTTGCTGCATCGACGACTAAACCTACCTCATAATCTTCCATTTGAACGATAATAATGCGGGAATCTTTATCTAATTCTTTTTGTTCCAAACCAAATCGAGCACGTAAATCAACGATAGGTGTAACCACCCCTCGTAAATTGATTACTCCTCTAACGTAGTGAGGTGTATTCGGTACACGTGTTGTTGTTAAGATTTTTTCGATAGTGGTCACAATATCGATGGGAATCGCATACTCTTTGTCCATTAATTGAAACACAATCACTTTGATTACATTTTCATCTTTTATTTCTTCTCCATGCATGGGTAGCCCTCCCCTACTCTTTATTTAATTAAAGAATTACATTCTACAATTAACGCGACTTGTCCGTTACCTAAAATCGTCGCACCCGAAATCGCAAATACGTTTTTTAAATAATTTCCTAATGATTTTAAAACGATTTCCTGTTGGCCAATCAGTGAATCTACGACTAAACCTGCTAATTTATCTCCTTTTCGAATGACGACAATCGATTGATAATCATCAATAGGGTTTGACTGTTCCATTTCAAATATTTCTTTTAAGTAGACCAGAGGAACAATATTTCCACGGAAATCAATTACTTTTTGATTATGAGCATTCAAAATTTCAGATTGGTGAATAATAGCTGTTTCAATAATAGATGATAATGGAATGGCATACATTTCTTTCTCTAACTCAACAAGCATTACTGAAATAATAGATAAAGTCAGTGGAAGCTGTATTTGAAATAATGAGCCGTATCCTTCTTTTGAATCAATTGAAATATAGCCTCCTAAAGATTCTATTGTACTTTTTACTACATCTAGACCGACACCCCGACCAGAAACATCCGTTACTTCAGTCGCTGTTGAGAAACCTGATGCTAAAATTAACTCTGCGACTTGCTTGTCTGTTAGCGTCGGTGCTAATTCTTCAGACACAAGACCTCGTTCAATCGCTTTTCCCAGAACGCGTTCACGATTAACACCCGCCCCGTCGTCCTCTAATTCAATAAAGACATGGTTACCAGAATGATATGCACGTAAAGTAACTGTTCCTGTCTCATCTTTTCCTTTTGCTAAACGTTCTGCCGGTGTTTCAATCCCGTGGTCGAGTGCATTTCGAATTAAGTGAACAAGAGGATCACCAATTTCATCGATGACTGTACGGTCTAATTCTGTTTCAGCACCAACGATTTCAAGTTTAATCTTCTTATCTAAATCACGTGCCAATTGACGAACCATTTTCGGGAAACGATTGAATACAGTATCTACAGGAACCATTCTCATGTTTAAGATAATGTTCTGAAGGTCTCCTGACACTCTGGTCATCCGTTCAACGGTTTCATTCAATTCTTGATTATGTAATTCGCCAGCAATTGATTGTAAACGACCTCTGTCAATCACAAGTTCTTCAAATAGATTCATCAAAACATCTAAACGATCAATATTTACACGAATCGTCTTATTAGAAGTTGCAGCTGTACGGCGAGATTTTTTAGATTTCTCCTCTTTTTTCTGCTCTTTCGGCTGAACAACAGCAGGCGATTGTTGTTCTTCATCCGTCTGTTCTTCAACTTCTTGTTGTTCTTCCTTTTCAAATGTTAACGCATTGACTGTAACGCCCTCTACTTCAGATACTTTCATTGATTGATTGACAATGACATCTGCTTCTTCTTGTGTAAGCAAGATTACTTTGAATGCTGTATCAAACTCTTCTGCTTCAAGTTGTTCAACAGATGGTGATGTTTTGATGACTTCTCCTGCATTTTCAAAGATTTCAAATAACATAAATACACGAGCTGCTTTTAAAAGACAGTCATCTCTTAACACCACACTAATTTCATAGGCATTGAATCCTTGTTCTAAAGATTGCTCTATTACTGTTTTTTCATAATTGTCTAACGTTAATCGATTCTCCGAAATGACAGGCTCACCTACGACTTCTACAGTTGAAGGAATAGGTTCACCTGAAGATAGCTGATTGAGTAAGTGGACCAGTTGCTGAACCTCTTTCTTCCCCGTTCCGCCTTCTTCAATATCTAAAACCATTTCTTCTAAGTAATCCACTGATTCAAATACAACATCTAAGATTTCTGTCGTTACTGTCAGTTGTTTATTTCGAATCGCGTCCAACACGTTTTCCATTTTATGTGTTAGATCAGCGATATCTTCGTATCCCATCGTTGCAGACATCCCTTTTAATGTATGTGCTGAACGGAATATTTCATTAACGATTAATAAGTCTTCTGGATTTTTTTCAAGTTCCAGTAGATGTTCAGTTGCTGCTTGTAAATGTTCTTTACTTTCATAAAGAAACATATCTAAATATTGGTTGGTTTCCATTTGGCTACCTCCTAGTTTGAATTAATATGCGTTGTAAGACATTAGCGATAGCATCAATCTCTACTATTTCATCGACAAGTTGAGCTTCAATAACAGCTTTTGGCATACCATAAATAACAGCTGTCTGTTCAGATTCAGCAATTGAAATTGTGTCTGACTTCTCATTCTTCAAATAGGCTAATCCTTCTTTTCCATCATCACCCATGCCTGTTAAAATAACAGTGATGAATTGAATTCCATTGCAATGAGCAGCACTTTCAAACAATACATCTATAGCTGGACGATGTGATTTACGTGGTGGTTCTGACTTATCTAAGTGAATAAATACATTCACACCTTCTTTTTTTATTTTTAGATGAGAACCTCCAGGTGCAATATAAGCAATGTCATCTTCTATCAACTCTCCTTGTTCTGCTTCCTTTACAGAAATACGACATAAACGATTCAATCGTTCAGCTAATGACTTTGTAAATCCTTTAGGCATATGTTGCACAATTAATATAGGTGCTCCAATTTGAGGTGGTAATTGTGTTAAGACTTCTTGTAAGGCACGAGGACCACCTGTAGATGTACCAATTATAACAAAAGACTTATATTTCTGTGAAATTTCACAACCCAAATACCTACTTACAACCTCATCCCCTACTTTTTTGTAACTTTCCAATGCGTTATGTTTTTTTTTAGATATTTTAGGTACTGAAGTAACTGTTTTTTGAAATGTGATTTGTGCTACTTTAATAATTTTATTAACTAATTGATTTTCAACCTCCGATAAGTTGAGTGAGATTGAACCACCTGGTTTTGCAATGAAATCAGCAGCCCCATTTGCCATAGTTACCATCCTATAATCAGTACTTTGTCGTTCTGTACTAGAAAGCATAATCACAGGCGTAGGACATTCCTTCATGATGATACGAAGCGCCTCAATTCCATTCATAACAGGCATCGATACATCCATCGTAATAACATCCGGCTTCAAAAACAAAGTCTGCTCAATAGCTTCTCGCCCATTTTTTGCAACACCAATAACCTCAATTTGATAATTCTTTTCTAAAATATCTGTGATTAATTTCCTCATAAATGAAGAATCATCTACAACGAGGACCTTTATCTTATTCATTTTTTTCTATCCTTTCATAAAGAAACGCTTCAATCTATTTAAAAATTGCTTGGGTTCAGATGATGGCTGTTGAACTCCTATAAAGGTCCAAGTGATGTCACTTAATTGCTGTACAATTTTTGCTTTGGGACGATAAAGGACAAATGGTGTTTGGGCGATAACAGCCTCCATCACTAATGGGTCTTCTTTTAAGCTTCCTAAAATAGTGACTTCTTTATTTAAAAACTTCTTCATGGCTAGCTGTAATCGTTTGGCCACTAAATGATTCTCTTCAGATTGTGGCACACGGTTATTAATGATATGAATGGATTTATTAAAGTCTTTCATCACAATGAATTTCATCATCGAATAGGCGTCTGTGATGGAAGTTGGCTCGGGGGTTGAAATTACAATTACTTCATCTACAGCTGCAATTAAATCCATCGTTCGTTTCGTGGCTCCTGCTCCCATATCAAACAAAATAAAATCGTAAACAGTTTGCATTTGTTGAAATGCAGATAACAATCGATCGACCCTCTCATCCGTCCATTCAATCAACTTATCTAAACCAGAGCCGCCTGAAATATATGAAAAATTAGTTTGATAGGGATGAATTACTTGTTCTAATGAGCGTTCTCCCATTAAATATTGCTTCAAGTTAGCAGTAGGTTGAGTACCTAAAAGAATATGTACATTCCCCATTCCTAAATCCATATCAATCAATAATACTTTTTTTTGTTGAGCTGCTAATTGAATGGCAAAATTAACAGTAAAATTCGATTTCCCAACACCACCTTTTCCACTGACAATGGCTACAGACTGTGCTTGAAAATCGTCCTTCTCTTCTTCTACGTTATGTTCAGCTGTCGCCGCTGTTGACATTTGTGCTCTTAGTTTTGCTGCTTGATCAAGCTTCATCACAGTTCACACCTTTCAACAGATGGTCGACGAAAAAAGATTGTTGCGCTTCCTCCAAATCTTCCGGCACTTCTTGCCCATTTGTAATATAGGCGACTCCCATTTGATAATCGATCATTAAATTCATCATTTCTCCAACTTCATCTGATTCATCCATTTTTGTAAAAATTAATTTTTTAATCGCAATTCGTTGAAATTGCTCAATAATTTGACGCATATCTTTGCCTTTAGAAGTAGCCGATAACACGAGATAGTTTTCCATTGTTTCATTGAAAGGAATAATATCTAGCAAGTTTTCAATGTATTGTCCATCTTTATAATTTCGCCCTGCCGTATCGACAAAGATACAGTCAAAATCTTCAAAAGTTTGCATTGCTGCTTCAAAATCTTCTCGATTGTATACGACTTCAACAGGTGCTTGTAAAAGGCTAGCATACGTTTTAAGTTGCTCAATGGCTGCAATTCGGTAAGTATCTGTCGTGATAAAAGCGATTTTCTTTTTATGTTCCAGTAGAGCTCTAGCAGCAATCTTAGCTATTGTTGTTGTTTTCCCTACTCCAGTGGGACCCACGATATTAATCCATTTCTTATCAAAATCAACACCACCAAATGGAATAGCTTCAATACGTGTTGTAATTTGTTCTTCCGTCAACTCTAATAAATAAGCGTCATCAATGATTTGGTGTGACTTTATTTTTTCGAAAACAGCATTGCAAATTTCATTAGCTAAATGGGGGCTCAACTCATTCCGAACTAGCCCTTTATAAATCGATTGTAATGGTTTAGGGAATTCCGACTTATTCTTTTCTGTATTTAATTGTTTCACCAATTGCTTTAACTCTTGA
>JASLCF010000070.1 GCA_030146155.1 Savagea sp. | reverse complement strand
ACAAAACGGTTTTTCTGGATATGTCATATTTGGTTTTAAAGATAAGGGATTATATGTGTTCGAAAGTGCAAATGTAGGAAACGCAACCTATATAGTAAGAGGCGATTGGGAGAGCGTGTCTAAAATGAGCAAGGCAGAAATTATTCAAAATAATCTTCATGAATGGCGGCTTATTCATCGGAATGATTGGAAAGGAAAAGTAAAAAAGGTACTTGGATAATTAATTTTAAAATATTGATCCTTTAAATAAGGCAGTTCCATTCGAGTATTGCTATTGGCACTACCTTATCTTTCAATTGTCTTCTTACTTGTCGGAGTATTTATCTGTGAAATCAAGAAGAAGCTGTGCAATTATGTCTTGGATTTTCAGATGAGGAAATTCATTCTCACAAGTAGCTACAAAGTTTTGATAGAGGTCATCAGGCATACGGAAGTTTTTACTGGAGATTTTAGAGGTGGAACGGAAAATACGCTTGTCAATGATGAAGTCGCCGTTGTGTTTATATCGTTCTATTAAACTCTTCAAAAGGGAAAAGTTCTTCTTAATATAGTCCATTTCGGAATCGGTTTGGTCAGAAATAGTGGAAACCTGACTCTCATCACGAACAAATTTGTAATACTGATTTTCCCGTTTAATATAAACATAATCGTCTTCTTGCATTAATTTTGTAAAGGTAGAATAGTTCATTTCAAGAGCATCCGCTACTTTTTGTAAATCAAAACCTTCTTTTTTTAGTAGGCCATTAACGATGGCTACACGATCTTTGCTATTTGCTGTGTGGAATTTGTCTTTGTTCATGGGTACGCCTCCTTTGTAATTGTGGATGTATTGTATTTTAGTATTTTGTCAGAAAAATATTCATTTGAGGTGAGGAAAATGAGAAAAGTAATACTAACTGGAAATGGATTATCGGTAGGGTTGAACGGAGCTTTCTCATTGCAAAATATTACACAAACTTTTTACAATAATTTACCTAATGAGCATCAAAAATTTGTTGAACATCACATGGAGAGAATTCAAAAGGGAAATTATGTGCAAGTAGACTTTGAAGAAGCAATTGCAAGTATAGAGCAAGTTCATGATTCATTGGACAGTTATGTAGCATTCTTAGACACGACAGACGAGGGAAAGATATACCTTGAATCTGAAAATTTATCAGTTGATGAGTTAAGAAGTCATTTAGAAAAGATTAAACAAATCATACTATCGTATACTTCTTCGATTGTAGAGATAATTGACGGGAATGTTCATTGGAATCAAATAGACGAAAAATTGTCTGGATTTATTAGGTGGCTACAAACTCAAGTGCAAGAAAGTAATCAAGTAGACTTTTTCACGTTGAACTTTGATTTACTTCTTGAAACAATCCTTCTGAGTGTGGTTGGTACTGATGAATTTACTGATTTTCATGTACCAAGGGGCTATTTGGATGGTGCCGAAAAATTTAATTTTAGTCCTCATGAAAATATAGCTGATTTTGGGCGAAGAAACATTAGGTTGCATCACTTACATGGCTCACTGTCTTCATTTAAGCGATTAAATGATGGTCGAGTGTTTAAGTTAAAGACCGAGGATATTAGACTAAAAGATTTTTACAAAAGACTAAATACCTCTGAATACTTCCCTTCAATAATAACTGGGGGTTATAAAAGTGCCAAAGTACAAATGTCCCCCTTCAATTATTACTACAATGAATTTAAAGTAAAAATGATGGATCCAGACGATATTTGTGATGAGTTATATATAATTGGATACAGCTTTAGAGATGAACATATAAATGAGGCAATAAAAGCAAGGTTGGAACTAACGAGAAAAAGAGGAGAAAAGCAAAGACCTTTAAGTCGATTTGTTATTGTAGATTTCAAGGCTGAAGAAGCAGATAAAATTGAATTTGTTAAATATGTAAATGAGGTGTTAGGATTGAAATCAGCAAGAACACAATTAAGCATAGAAAAGGGTAACTTTCTATTTGATGGTGCTGATTCGATTGAACAAATTAGCGATGAATTAGTTAAATGATTTATAAGTGGTAGAAAAATATGCCTACTTCATTTTATAATGCAAAAAACGAGGAGGATGGAAATGAATAATGTTTTACTTTGTTCAGTTTGTAAGTTCGATTACACACATTTTATAGGGACAATACAAGTAACAGATAATGATGAATACCAAGCATGTGACTTTATAGTAAATCAAAAATATCCTATAACTGTAAAGACTAAATATGAATATCGTTCACAAGGCAACCTACATCTATTATTTAGATGTGAAGATGGACATTTCTTTATAAAGAGCTTTGACGGTCATAAAGGAAACGTTTTTATTGATAATAATCAATTGATGGATGATCTGGCAAGTTACTTGAATGAGGTTTACAAAGAAGATGAAAAACGAAGCCTTTCTTTGGATTATGAATTATTAGGTAATATCGAGAAGTTTCTTTTTTCAAAGAAGATTGGCTAAATCAAAGCAATTAGAATGCAAGTAGATTAGTAGAAAAAGACGAGAGAATATCCTCTCGTCTCAATTTTTTGCCTCTTAAATAACTACGGTGAACCGTACCATAAGTAATTAATAAAAGATCTATACACCGAGGTCAATCTGTCAGCACTATATACTGACAAGAGACTTTAACGAATAAGCAAGGACATTGTATTTTAAAGACTTTTTCTATACAATTAAATACGAAGGGGGGTATGTCAATGTTTGTTGTGAACGGTAAACATTCACTCGTTCGTTTAATTGCTGGATTTTTTGTTTTGGGAAGTGTCATTATGAGCCAGGTCCATCATCCTTATTGGTTATTTTTCACAGGATTAGTCGGTTTTATGTTAATGTTTTCATCTCTTACAGGATTCTGTCCTCTTGAACTGATATTGAAAGCAATGGGTGTAAAAGAAAAAGCAGTCTGTGACATTGAGTTAAAGAATACAAAACAATAAAAGAAACTGATGCCTGTCACTCGTACAAGCGTCAGTTTTTTTATAATCAGTGTTTTGAAATAATTAAGAGTATGGTAGCATAGACAACAATAGAATCTTTGGGAATAGAATAGGAGATGAAAGGATTGTTTGTGAACTACATACTTGCATTTTTCTTACCTGCTTTAGTTGGGGGATACTTATATCAATGGATTGGTGGTAAAAAAACATGGCAAGCATTTACAGGCGTTGTTTTTACCTTACTATTACTTAATAATGTGATTTTATATTTTACTTTAATTTATTTTAGAAAGTTAATCCATTGGGATTTTTATTCTAATTTTTCATTTACTCTAAAATATACTGTAGTAGGCATCGTTCTCACTCTCATTTTCGTACATCTTTTTAGAATCATTGAATCACGAGCGCTGTATACAATTGGAGTAGAGAAAAATGAGTAGAAAATTCCTTTTTTCTATACTTACTCTTCTTTTGTTATTGAGTTCGATCATGATAGTCGGGGCAAACTACTACGCGATTACTTATGGCAGTTCTTACTTAGATGAAATTTTATATTATTTAAATACAGGTTTAGAAGGTGCAGATTTATCGGCTATAACAGATTTTATTAAATCTGAAGGCGTCTTGTTACTTGTCTTATTTATCGTATTGCTTTTTCCTATGTTACAAGTGAAAAGAAATTACATAGTAGACTTCCAATGGAATAAAAAAACAAGGACATTTAGAATTTTTCCAGTAGTGAGAAAATGGTATGGTGCATTGCTGTATACACTTATAGTGGTAGCTGGTGCTAGTTATTATTTTTTACATTCTATTGAAATACAAGCTTATTTAGAGAAAATCAATAAAGAGTCTACATTTATAGCAGAGCATTACGTCAAACCCAGTGAAGTTTCAATTACGTTTCCAGAAAAAAAGAAGAATTTAATGATTTTATATTTGGAGTCGATGGAAACAACGATGATGAATCGTGAAAATGGGGGAGGTTGGGCTTATTCAGTCACTCCAGAACTCGAACGTATTGCACTTGAACACACAAATTTTTCAAATACGACTCAAATTGGCGGTGCCACACCGGCAGCAGGAACAACTTGGACCGTTGCTGGACTCGTAGCTACCACAGCAGGCGTCCCGTTAAAAGTGCCAGTTACAAACGGATCTTATAAAGGTGACAATCTTTTACCAGGTGCTGTGACACTGGGAGATATTTTAAAAGAGCAAGGTTACCAATCGACGTTCATGTTTGGATCACATGGCCAGTATGGGGGTAGAAAGCAATATTTTGAAAATCATGGGGACTATAAAATTTTTGATTTAAATACAGCAATCGATAAAGGTTTGATGACAGAGGATGAATCTGTATTTTGGGGGTTTGAAGACAGTAAATTATTTGAATGGGCAAAAGAAGAAGTTTTAGAATTGGCAAATAGTGGCCAACCTTTTAATTTTAATTTACTAACTGTAAATACCCATTTTCCCGACGGTTGGTTGGAAAATGAAGAAGATTTATTTTTTCCTACCCAATATGAAAATGTTCATGCAGAAAGTTCAAGGCAAGTAGGAGAGTTTATTGAGTGGGTGCAACAACAAGAGTTTTATAAAGATACTACAATTATTTTGGTAGGGGACCATAAAAGCATGCAAAGTGACGATTATTATCAAGGAAAAATTGTGGTAGATGATTTTGACCGTGTGATTTACAATGCAATTATTAACCCTGACATTCAACCTTTACAAGAAAAGCAAAGATTGTTTTCAACACTAGACATGTTTCCAACGATATTGGCAAGTATCGGAGCTAAGATTGAAGGGAATCGACTAGGGTTGGGAGTAAACCTTTTTTCTCAAGAGCAAACTTTATTTGAACAATATAATAAACCATACGTAGATGAACAGCTGAGTATGCGTTCAACATTTTATAATAAAGAAATAATTGGAGACGATTATGTAGAGTTACTGAAAGTGAAGAAGGAGAAAGAAGAATTAGAGCTTGAACGAAAGCTTGAGAAAGAGCAAAAAGAACAAGAATAAATTAAAAATCTTATTGTTCAATGATTGAACAATAAGATTTTTTAACTTTGCTATTCTAGCTAAAATTCATTTCAACCATCATTAAAAGAGTCCAAGATAGAAAATATCAATGGAAAATAAGTTGGAATGTGAAAAGTTGCACAAACATCAGCCATACATATTTTAGTAATTGTGAAATTGTGATACAATGAACATAGTTTAAACTCTACAGAAAAGAGCGCTTTCTTTCTTCATTTTGAGCGAGTTCTCCTTTCTGCAAATATATAATATAAGGACTGTTAAGCGATGAATAGCGAAAAAGCAAAAAAAGACGTTATTTTGATTGGTGCAGGAATCATGAGCGCGACTTTAGGAACCATTTTACGCGAATTAGAACCAGAGTGGAACATTAAAATTTTTGAGAAACTTGAAGCAGCAGGCGAAGAAAGTTCTCATGAATTAAATAATGCTGGAACGGGTCATGCTGCTTTATGTGAATTGAATTATACTTCTGAAAAAGAAGATGGATCGATTGATATTACAAAAGCAGTCAATGTGAACGAGCAGTTCCAGGTCTCTCGTCAATTTTGGTCATACTTGATTGAAACAGGATTGCTTAAAAATCCAGAAGACTTCATTATGCCGCTTCCTCATATGAGTATGGTTCAAGGAAAAGAAAATATCGATTTCTTAAAGCGTCGTCATGAAACCATGATTCAAAATCCTCTTTTCGAAGGGATGGAATTTTCTGAGGATCCTGAAGTATTAAAAGAATGGATTCCTCTCATTATGAATGATCGTCCTTCTACAAGTGAACCAATAGCAGCAACGAAAATTGATATCGGTACAGATGTGAATTTTGGTGCATTAACACGTATGTTGATTACTCACTTAGAAAATGACAATGTATCTGTAGATTACAATCATCAAGTAGAAGATATTCGTAAAACGAATGAAGGTCGTTGGGAACTAAAAGTGAAAGACCATGCAGGAAATAAAATGGTATACCATACGGCTGATTTTGTGTTTATTGGTGGGGGAGGCGGAAGTTTACCGCTATTGCAAAAAACAGGTATCCCTCAAAGTAAAAAAATTGGTGGTTTCCCAATCAGTGGTTTGTTTTTAGTATGTAATAACCCTGAAATTGTTGAAAAGCACAATGCGAAAGTCTATGGAAAAGCTGCGGTAGGTGCACCACCAATGTCTGTTCCACATTTAGATACACGCTATATCGACAATCAGAAGTCATTACTCTTTGGTCCATTTGCTGGTTTTTCGCCAAAATTTTTAAAGACAGGATCAATGTTTGATTTATTAGGTTCTGTGAAACCTAATAACGTATTCACTATGTTAGCAAGTGGTGCAAAGAACTTGTCACTTACAAAATATTTAGTGGAACAAGTCATGTTATCTAAAGAAAAACGGATGGAAGAACTTCGTTTGTTTATTCCAGAGGCGAAGAGTGAAGATTGGGAGACACTAGTAGCAGGGCAACGTGTTCAAGTGATTAAAGACACAGAAGCAGGAAAAGGTATTCTTCAATTTGGTACAGAAGTGGTTACGGATGAAGAGGGTACAATTTCAGCTTTACTTGGAGCATCTCCAGGAGCGTCTACAGCTGTTCACGTTATGTTAGACGTCATCAATCGTTGCTTCCCAGAGCATATGCAAGACTGGGACAATAAGATTAAAGAAATGGTGCCTTCATATGGGAAGAAGCTTTCAGAACATCCTGATTTATTTAAAGAAATCCATGAATCAACTGCCAAAACATTAAAATTACATGTCTAATTGATTACGAACAATCCTTTTGTTAGAGGGTTGTTCGTTTTCTTTTGTCTAGAACTCACTTATAATGGAAAGATAATGTAATCATTCAGAAGATAGGAGATGGCTTATGCACCCCTTTAAATTAGAACAAACCTATCACACATTACCCGCTGTGTTCTATAGACAAG
>JASLCF010000057.1 GCA_030146155.1 Savagea sp. | reverse complement strand
AATGCCATTTGGTGAAGCAGATGAAGAGCCAGGAGAGCGCTCATTCTTACCGTTTGAAGAGGTAGTTCGTATAGAAGCATAGAGTTAAATAAAACGTTGATGCATCCAAGCATCAACGTTTTTTATGTGTTCGGTGCCAAATTTGTTGTCTTAATTTATGTTGGTTAGCTTTAATAATTTTTCGTACAGCAATGATATCAGGATCTTCAATAAAACTGTTAATTAGAATTGTTTTTTCCGGTGCATCTTCTAAAGGTGTGTCTGTCAAAATTACGTCATAACACTCGTAGAGGTGGGACTGGAAAGAGTGATAAGGCATCGTTTGAATAATGGAGTCTGTCCCAAAGTATTTCTCTAACCTTGCTTCTCCTAATAACATTAAATCCATTGACTCTGAGTATAAAAAGAGAATTCTTTGTTTTAATTGATTACTTTCAATAATTGTTCTTTCAATCAATGTGACGAGCACACTAATAAAGTCTGGCGTAAACGGTGAGAGTTGGTAGCTTTCTGTCCAATAGTCTGAGATTTCCTGAATAATCTTTGTTTCCTCTTGATACTTTTTAAAAATGAATAGTGTTGACTCGCGACTACCTCCATGTACAAATGTTTGATTGTGCTTTCTAATTTTAATTCGTTCAATGAACTCAAAGAGTTGGACAACAAATAAAGTATCTTTTGAGAATAGAATTGAAAACTCTTCTTCTAATGTTTGAAGGAATGAAAATAGATGAGGGTGTTTATAAGATTCATCCATTATTTTTTGATAGCTTTCTTCAGGGTGATCAATAATCTCGGTAAAATAAAATTCAGAATAAGTAAATGCTGAAAATAATTCTACACGTTCATCTTCGTTTGGAGTGAGGTTGTTCATTTTTTCGAAATAAATAAAAAAAGGTAACATTCTTGTATATAATTCATGATTTATTAATTGAAACTTATTGTTGCAGGGTGTAACAACGTGTCCTGATTGATAACGCTCTGCAGCAATATTGGCGTACAGCATGAATTTGGAGAGTGAGAGTGGAAATATTTTAATTCCAATTTCTTCAAAGAATTCAACTAATTGATCCAAGTCATTTTCAGAGTAATAGTCATAATAAAGGCGTCTTTCACCAAAGACTTCTTTCTTTAAGGTGTACATTGTTAATCTAATCAGTGTTTCATCTCCTAAAATTCGGAGTGGATTACGTTTAAGGGTCAGGTGATTTTTTGTGAGTAAGGTTTCTAATTCCTTTAAATATTCACGTGTTGACTTAATGTTTAAAAAAAGTACTTCACTTAATTTTTCAACTGTATATGTTTTATTGCTTAATAGCTTTGTAAAAATCTGCATGATAATTTGCATATCACTTTGAATGCTTAAAGTAGCTTCTACATTTTCATTCGCAGGCTTTAATAAACGAATGCCTTTTCCGCGTACACTTTCTACAGTCCATTTTTTAGGGAGAAGTGGAATTAAGGATTGAATATCTGCTCTAATCGTTTTGTTAGAAAAATTGAGCTTTCTCCCAAGCTCACTAAGGGTAATAAAATCAGTTTGTGCTTCTAATAATGAAAGAATTTTCGCTTGTCTATCTGTAATCATACTTATTTGCTCCTTTATATTTATATTATATTAATAAATCATTAAAAATTTATCATCTCTTGATTGTGATTAGTCCTTTATTCACAAAACTAAAACTTCCTTTGTCAAATCCTAAAAAACACCTTATCCACAATGCTATATTTTGTTATTCTGATATTTGCCTCAGAACGAGGGATATCTTTTAAAATATTCATTGTATGAATAAGATATATTTAGATAACAATAAGGAGAAGTGTAGGAATGATAAAGATTAAAAAAAGTGTACCCATTTTCATCATTGCATTATTATTTCTGAATTGGATGAGTCCACTTGCAACCGTATTAGCAACGACTGGTCATCCAGTTCAGGTGACGATTCAGTCAGCGACGATTGAGGGGAGTAAAGAAACTTATTACAACGGAGATCAAATAGGAATTCGACTTGATTGGTCAATTCTGCAAGGTGAAGTAAAAGCAGGAGACTACTTTACTGTTAGTTACCCTGATTTCTTAAAAGTAGCCAATCAAACCTTACAGATGAATCATGGGACTTGTGAGCCGACAGGCGATGTAATCACATGTACTTTTGATGAACGGGTAAACAATCAAGACCAGCTAAGTGGTGGTTTTGAGTTTGGCGCGCAATTGAAAGTAGAACAGAATAGTGGAAAACACCAAAAAGAAATTAGATTAAATGGTCAATTAGTCGAAACAATTAATGTTAACGGTGGAGATATCAGTCAGATAGGAATTGACCCCAATGGCAACACAGGACGCGACCTAGGTAAATGGGGAACACGTTCTATCGATGATCCATCGATTATCGATTGGATTGTTGAGTTAAATGGTGACAAAAAATATGATGTATTTCGTTTTGTAGATACACCTGGCCATGGGCATGAAATAATCCCTGAATCTGTATCTATTGGGGTCAATGGCCAGATTGTTCCTTTAGATAGTCAACACGTTGATACCCTATCAGTGACGCCTCAAAAAATTGAGGTTCAACTACGTAGTTATCGACTTGATTATCCCCAAGAAAAATATGGGGCAATTATTCAATATCAAACAAAGATTACAGACGAGAATGTAAAAGAGTGGTCGAATACAGCCAACCTCTATCCACATGGTGAATCAGAAATAACGACTTCAACTTCTGTTAAAAAGTTTGGTGGTGCTTGGTCACATGGTGAGTTAGCCAAATATACAGGAGTGTTTGTTGTTAACAAAACAAACCCGGAAGGCCAACCTCTTGCAGGAGCAAAGTTTAACCTTCAAGCAAAAGATGGAACAGTTCATACATTAATAACAGATGAAAATGGTAAGGCATCTCTTCCAAACGTACCAGGTGGATATTATACACTAAAAGAAATAGAAGCACCAGAAGGTTATGTTCGTCTGAAATCGCCAGTAGAAATTGCATTAGTTTTTAATAAAGAAAAAGAACATGTAGAGATTGTTGTGAATGAAAAAGAAGAAACACCAGAAGAGCC
>JASLCF010000046.1 GCA_030146155.1 Savagea sp. | reverse complement strand
AATTACTAAGTTACCGAACATCAAGTGAGAGTATTATGAAACATGCGGGAATAGAAATTTTTCTCGCTCAATTTAATGACGATCCTTATCCCACTAGTTGGTGAAATAGAGCGAAACGCTGATTCATCATTAACGGGAGAACAAGCCTATCGCGATGGATGAAACACCATTTGAACTTCAATTGTTCATCTGGGAGGGATAATAAAATACAACAATTACATCGACGAACACAGTTGTGGCTAGATAAAGACAACCGTTAAAATGAATTGATGGATAGCAACTCGTCTTTTACATTCCCTTGAATCGAAAAAAAGTTGAACTTGAAATTAATCAAGTTCAACTTTTAATACACTGTGTAATCCTTTTCCTGCTGAAGCAATTTACGACCGTACTTTCGGATGAATATTTGTCCATGCATTGACGATGAACAAAAGTACTGAAATTGCAACAGCTCCACCGCCACCCCATACGACTAATTCGAGTAAGAAGTGGAGTTTTGGAATATAGATAATGAACATCCCGAATAATAAAAAGGGTAGGCCAATATTATAAAACCAAAATTGTGCTTTCCCTAAAGCGGATTCACCCGCTTCTGGATAAATCGAGTAAATCGCACCAATCAATGCAGTGGTTAACCAACCGACTACGTTAATATGTGCATGTGTTGCTCCCCATTGCAACTGAACAGTGGCGTGCATGAATAAACCAAACCCAATCCCGATGGCTAAATATAAGACCGATAACTTAATCCATTTTGCTCCCATTGTACTTCCTCCTTTTAACTTGTGATACTTCTTGAATACCCTTAACAAAAAGAAAGTAAACGTTTTCATTTAACCGATATAGAGAAATTAGAGTGTATAGGAAATGACTATTGATGAAAAAACAGCCATCCATCCTGACAAATCGCCTTTGTGGTTCAAGTCATCACATCATTGCTTTATAATGTTTTAAAAGTGATGTGTTAGGATGATAGATAAAGAGTGATGAAAGGAGGAGAACAATGCAATTCACGAAAGGGCAGTGGCTTTTGTTAGGCTCATTCTTATGTGTATTGGGTGTTTTTTTCATGACAAATGCCTTTCAAAGCATGGCCTACTGGGAAAATGGCAACACGTGGTACTGGATAGGCGTAAGTGTGACGTATGGTTTAGGAGTACTCGGTTTTATTTTATTGAGTTGTGCAATAAAGGATAAACCAAGACGCCATAAAAAAGGAAAAACATCTTTCTTCGTTCCAGTGATTGCGATGGGATTAGTCATTGGCTTTATTTGGACTACATTTATTATCATTGCAGGTTTATCAGGTGTTTAAATCAATAAAAAATCATCTATTGCAATTGAAATAGGTGATTTTTTTGTGACAAGAAATCGATTGTTTCGCTTCTTGCTCAAGCTATAACTACTGGAGGCGTTATGTTAAACTAAACATAATTAAACAGCTTCAGGCTGTATGTAATCAGGAGGAGAATGCGATTGTTTTCTAAACGTACGCGTCGGTCAAAATTGGTTCATGAAGAAGGGTTAAAAGAATTTGATTCTCTTGATGACTTGGTTGTCGAAATTCATCAATTGGCGAAAGAAAGTGGACACAAGATTGAAAGTCAGATTAAAGGCTTTGATACAGTGTCGATGTTATCCCTTCAAACGATTGTTGCACGTGTTGAAGCACAAAAAGTAAGGCGGAATGATTCTGCATTTTTATTAACTATTTTTTCAAGTTTAATTGCTTTAGCGACTGTGGCGACAACGGATTTAATTGAAAGTTGGACATTGAGTCACCTGTTAACATTTACATTCATTTGGTTAATGCTGTTGATGTTTGTAGAGCGAACCTTCGATCATCAAATGGAACGATTAGAGTTGTTGACGCAATACTTAAATATATACATGAAAGAGAGGGAATCGAATGAATGATCAACCTTACAATGATTTAATCGGAGATATGTTAAAAAAAGATAATTACGCTTACGAAAAAGATTTAAAAGGAAAAGGCAAACCTCTGAAAGCCTCTTACTTACAAGGGGATGTGGTGCAACATTTTCAACGTGTAGCCAGGGAACAAGGTTATTTACCAGAGTGGCTAAAGAAACAACATGAAATCCGAGCATTATTAGAACAAGTGGAAACAAAACAAGACCTTCAAGCAGTCAATCAAAAAATAAAAGCCTACAATCGCATGTGTCCACTTCCGATGCAAAAACCGACTATTGCTTTTGAACATCTTGAACGTTTCCGCAGTGAGTGGTAGAAGATTGAAGCGTTGCATTAAATAAATAAAGTATAAACTCATCAAGATCAAAAGGCATCTCATGTATAGTAAATACAGATGCGGATGGATTGAATATAAAGGAGATTTTCTTATGATTACTATGAAGAATACCCCACAATTTGCAGGCGTTACCTTTTCAGGAACAACGCAAGATATGGAAGAACTATACGATGCACTTCATCACATCGTCGGTTATCAAGAGTTAGATAAAGGACTTGAACCTCTCCGTTTATCAATCCTTGGTTTTTGCTATGAGCTACGTCATGCACGCATGGGCAATCGTTCAATCAGCTCGGAAGAACATGGGTTAGATCCAGAAATTCTAAAGTGGCATAGCATGATTCTGCCAGCTAAAAATGTGATTGTAGAATTTAATGTTTTATGGCCTTATCTTATCCAAGTGGTGTATGCCTTAAACGAGTTCATTGACCGTTACCTGAAACAGCATAAGAAAAAAATCAGTGACTGGGATCTGCATGTGGCATCTGTCCGTTTATTCCAAAGTAAAGTACTACAGTTAGCTGAAACAATCCTCTCAGAACGAGCATTTAGCAACTTTAAAAAAATGATTCAACAGACGCCATACCAACCGTTTAGGTATTATCCGCAATTTATCGATTATCTTTGTCATGAATGGGAAAAGCTTTCAAGAGAAATGAGAGCAAAAAAATTACAGATTTTCGGCAAACGACTTTTTGAATATTCGACTGAATATGAAAAGTTTGTCAATGATATAGACGGTTTCGCGGCAGAGAACGACATTTTACCAAGTGAAGTCAATTTTGTAGAAGATGATGAACCAATCGAGTGGTAAAAGTACACGAATGAGTGTAAAAATGAAACTTTCATCTGTAGATTACGTAACAACTATTAGAAAAGAGGGATGAAATGACAGGAACAGTAGTAGAAATTAAAAACTTAACGAAAAAAATAGGCTCGAAAACGTTAATTGACGACCTATCCTTACAATTAAAACGTGGAGTCATTACTGGATTTCTCGGTCCAAATGGTGCTGGGAAGACAACGACAATCCGTATGATGGTTGGCTTAATGAAACCAACAGCGGGCGATGTGTTCATTAACGGACACTCTATTCAGACAGATTATGAAGCGGCCATGAAAAAAGTAGGTGTAATCGTTGAAAATCCTGAAATGTATGGCTACATGTCTGGCTACAAAAATTTAATTCATTTCGCACGTATGCATAATGGCGACGTGACAAAAGAAAGAATTGACGAGGTTGTCGCTCAATTGGGGTTAACGAACCGTATTCATGAAAAAGTGAAAACTTATTCACTGGGTATGCGTCAACGATTAGGGTTAGCACAAGCACTCCTTCACCAACCTGAATTTTTGATTTTAGATGAACCAACTAACGGGCTTGATCCAGCGGGGATTCGTGAGTTTCGTTTACATTTAAGAAGATTAGCTGAAGAACAAAATGTTGCAGTATTTGTTTCGAGTCATATGTTATCCGAAATGGAACTCATGTGTGATGAAATTGCTGTCATTCAAAATGGGCGTTTAATTGATGTTAAAAAGATTAAGGATCAAGATGAAACAACGACATTGAGAAAAGTGAGAGTAGAAGTTGGCGATCAAGCACGTGCGATGGAGTTGCTAGTAGCTTCAGGCTTTTCTGTTGAAGTTCAAGGAAAGCATCTGCAGTTGGATTGTGAGAAAGAACAAATTCCGCAATTTATCAAGCAGTTAGTTGATGCAGATATCCCTCTCTTTGAAATCAGACATGAGAAACAAACCTTAGAAGATGAATTTATTGCAATGACAGGAGGTGGCCAAATTGCTCAATCTCGTTAAAAATGAATGGATGAAAATAATGAGCAAAAAAGGCACGTATGTCTTAATTGCAATTATGTTCGTTTTATTATTAGCCATTACTGGAATTAGTCGTTATGTAAGTACACTCGATTTTGGAATGGATGAGACTCCTACAACTTGGCAACAAAATGAACAAGAGAAAATTGAATCGTTTCGACTTCAAATCGCTGAACATTCGAATGATGCGGAATGGAAAGCTTATTTAGAAGATGAACTGTTGATGAGTGAATACCGTCTACAGCATGATTTACCAGCTTATGAGTCGAATAGTTTTCAAAGTAATGTGATGACGCAAATGCGTGTCGTTAGTTCAATTGTTTTATTGCTAATTGTCATTGTAGCGTCTGGTATTGTCGCTTCAGAATTTAGTGATGGAACGATTAAAATGTTAATGACGCGTCCGATGAGTCGTTCCAAAATTTTAACGAGCAAATTGATTACGATCATTACATTTGGTATGTTCCTGTTTGCGATAGGAATTGCATTATCCTTTGTGTTATCATTCTTGTTTTTCCCATCAGGTGAGGGGCAAGAGTTAAGAGTCGCAGCCGGTGAAGTGGTGAAAGTATCGTTATTAGGTAAAAGTTTGCAGCTCGTGCTGTATTCATTAGGAAGTATCATTATTACGACTTTATTTGCTTTCATGATTTCGACGGTGTTTCGTTCGAATTCGTTGGCAATTGGTTTGGCTTTATTTATTAATTTTACAGGTAGCATTGTTGTTGTTTTATTACAGCGTTTTGAGATTGCGAAGTATATTGTGTTTACGCATATGGATTTGACGATGTATTTGAATCATCAACCAGTCATTGATGGGATTACGTTGCCATTTTCGATTGCAGTGTTAGCTGTGTACAGTTTGATTTTCGTAGGACTCAGTTATTGGGTGTTTACGAAACGAGATATTGCGACATAATGTTGGAACCTAGTTTATGTATAATAAACTAGGTTTTTTTCATAAAATCAACCGTTGCTTTCCGTTCCAGATGGACGCGTTCCTGGGGGCGTTCGGTGAGCCGCTTCCTTCGCTTCGCTCTGTCCAGTGTCTCACTTGTAACGCTGATCCCCAAGGAGTTGCCATCTTGCACTTCAAGCAACTGACATCTCATGATCCATTCAATCTAGCTACACAAAACCATATGGCCATTTATATAGATAGGATTTATTGATGGGTGACTTCCGAAGATTTTAACTAAAAATGTGGGTTGATTCGTTTTTATAAAGATTGGTACATTTTGTATTGTCTCATCACTTTTAATAGATCAATCGTTATTTTTTCAACATTGAATAAGTCAGATACATCTCAAGAAAAGAAAGTGTAATACGTCAGGTTGGGCATTTTTTATAGCTTGTTTTTCCATCAATAATCTTACATTTCTTGTCTTTAAAAAATCCGGCTGTCAACAATCTTCTTCAAAAATAACGTTGGCGTCTTGAATGGCTATAAGCATTTTCATCTTATGAGTAAGTGGCGGGTGAGTTACCTCTTGGATGATAGTTTTCAACGACTTGAATGCTACAGGCGGTCTCACTTGTTTTCTATTTAAAATAAAAAAACGTTAGTGAAATTCCATCGCCCTCTCCTGAGTTCAAGAGAAAGTGATTTTCTTTCACCAACGTTATCAATGATAGAACCCTTTTTTACCTTTAGTAGTTATTGAGTAACTGGCTCAATTTTAGTCACTAAGCCTTTGCCTTTATTCAATTGAATGGTTACATCCCATTGATAGAGATCATTTTGTTTATGTGCGGCATTCGGTGTAGAACGATTTAAGAAAGCGCCATCTGTTCCTATCGCAAGGTTTAATGAATAGGTATTGCTCACATCACGGTACATATCGGGATACAAATAAAGGGAAGCCATTAGAAAAGTCTTGTCATTCGGACGATTCAGATGAACTTGATCAATGACTGTGTACCCGTCTTGTTCTTTCAGTGTTGCATAGACCTTTTGTTGACCACTTCGTTTTAAATGACGAATATGAGTAGACAGCTCCTCATCAAATTGTTGACGACGAACTTCTTGTAATAACAGATCGATTGGTTGGCTGCCGACAGCATACTGTTGCTGTAGTTCTTCTAAAGATTGCCATGTCTGTCCTTTGACTGTCACTAGTTCTGTACTTTGTTTCACTTGCCAAATCGGCCAAAGGAGATAAGAAAGTACGAGTAATGGGATGACAGCAACAATAGCGAGTTGAGGTAAAGTCAGTCCTTTTAAATGATTCATGCCTTCATCTCCTTTCTTCTCACGCGTTCAAACCATAAGCCGATGCCAATGAGAAGAATTCCTGCAACCAAGAAGAAGAGTGGTTTGGACACGACATCGAATGTGTAATTGAAGTAAAGGCTCATAATGAGTGTACCGATTAAAATCACACTTTCTAAGTTGGCAGTACGCATTAATGCAAAATAGAAAATCGCTAGGACAATATAAACTAAAACAACAATCATCGTCTCTCGTTCTGGAAAGAGAGGTGTCCAAGCCCATTCCGTCGTTAGCATGAAGGTGGTACCTGCCATCATTAGGGAGCCTAAAAACTTAGCAGTTTGTTCATGGTTTTTAATGTCCGAGAATAAAAGTACGCTACCGATGGCAAAAATTATCATCGCAATATAAAGACTTTCAGTTTGTACCATGACTAACAATTGAATCAACCAATTTACAGCAGCTAAAGTTGTAACAACGAAAACAAATGTAGAGTGATTCAAGTATCTTTCATTGAACCAGTAACTAAAGATGAATACGACTGCAAAAATGACAACAGCTAGATTGAACAAGCCACTCGTTGTCCAGGATACGAAGGAAAATAAAATCAGTAAAACGATGAGTAATAAACGATCTCGTAAAAAGTAAATAAGCGGTAACACAGCAATCGCCCAGAGTAACACAAGCTGTACCGATTCATTCCATTGATTGAAGAGGCTATCAATGAGATAGACCGATGCCCCAATGACAGCTGCAGCGACATAGTAAATCGTACGTGCTGTTTTCGGGTAAGGACGTTGAAGCGCAAATGCTAGACCTAAACTGACAAGAATGCCTACTATTAAAATGGACAACTGCATCGTTAATGTAAATCTACCCCAATTGGTGGTCACAAAAGTTAACACACTCAGTGCAATGACAACGGCACCAATCGCTAAAAT
>JASLCF010000044.1 GCA_030146155.1 Savagea sp. | reverse complement strand
GTTGTTGCATAGCAAATGGTATCGATATAAGGTTCTAATTCGGTCCGCAATTCTTGCAACCTCGCATGATCTTTTACGAGTAGGACGACTTCTGTGACATCTACTATTGAAAGGAGTACATCACAAGACGACGTTATAAAATCTTGAACATTAGTGATTTCCGTCGCTATCTCATCTGACTTAAAATAGATGGCGAATGTTGCAAATATTGGATAATACGGCTTCTTTCCTAGTCGTTGTTTCATTTCTTCATTCGTTCTTATTCGTTTTTCTATCTCGATCTCCTCGTAAGAAGAATCGTATAAAATTTCTTCTGTTCCTTGGCTCACCCAAATAGAAGTCTGATTCAATTCTTTGCCTAACCATTCATGTAGCCTTCTCCCCCATTGATTCGGTACCGTACAAACGATGCCTACTTCATTCATATCCATTCCCCCAGTTGATGATTTTATATCTCAGAATCTTCAATTATTCTTTTATGAATAATTGAAGATTCTGTGTCCACATTCATGTACAATTATAGTGTAAAGGAGGACAATTAAGCAAATCTTGTTAAATGATGGAATAAATATTAAAAAAATAGAATGTACAATAGCATCCATCCATTATTCAACAACGAAATGATAACGCTTTCAATCACTGTGTATTAAAATTATAGGGGGGAAATAGATGATTTTATCTGTCAAAAACATTCATAAATCTTACGGGAAACAACAAGTACTCAAGGGCATATCGTTTGAAATTAACGACCCACAAATTCTTGCATTAGTAGGTCCAAATGGTTCTGGTAAATCGACTTTACTCAATGTGATTACAAATCTGGTGACAGCAGATCGCGGTGAAGTTACGATTCTCAATCGAAGTAATCAAGACCCGCATATTTTTAAAGAAATCGCTTATATGCAAGACAACTCCGTGCTTTACGATTATTTAACTGGCTATGATCACCTTCAAATGATAGGCGATATCCAAGGAATTACTAAAGCACAACTCATGAAAACGGCTGAACGCATTGGCATCACAGGTTACTTGAATAAAAAAGTGAGTCATTATTCGCTAGGGATGAAACAACATCTCTTACTCACGATGGCGCTCGTCAACGAACCAAAACTTCTAATTTTAGACGAACCATTAAATGGACTAGACCCTACAAGTGCTATTCGTGTTCGTGAACTCTTATTAGAGTTGGCTGAAAATGGAACAACCGTACTATTATCTTCACATAATTTAGGAGAAATAGACCGTGTGACGTCTACCATTTTATTTCTAAAAGAAGGCCAATTAATTCAAGAAGATCTTGCCGCTTTTGAACAAATTTATTACGAACTGAAAGTAGCAGATGTTACACAGGCTCTCAATGCTTTAAACCATGCTGCTATCCCTGTTGAAGCTTTAGCAGATGGACTAAAAATCGCACAAACGCAGACAGACTTGAATGAAGTGATACAAGTATTAGAAGCCCACAACATTCCTTTATTAGATATTGAAAAACAAGTACAAGGATCAGAAGTAAGGTATCGTAAAATTTTTGATGAAAAGGATGAGGCCCAGTGAAACTTTTTAAATTTGAAGTAACGAAACTGTGGCGTCAACGTAAATTAGTCGGGCTGTTTTTTATCATTTTACTAGTCATAGGAGGCGTATTTACACAAAATCTTTTACAACAAGAAAAGACGCAAGACCGAGCTATTTTAGAGATGCAACGTTATGCTTACAAAACAGATGAATTATATGCAAAACTGAATGCTTTGTACCGCGAGGAAGCCATGGATGCTGAGCAAGAAAAACAATACGATCATTCAAACCAAATGGCAACTGCATTATTCAAATGGAAAAGTGCCATCTTCAATAATGAATGGGCAGACATTCCGACCTATGAGGGGGATTTCTTAACGAATCTCATTGCGTTTGAAGAAGCGGGTGGCGAATTCGATATTTTACAAGGGACGGTCAAGGAAAAAGTCATTTCAAAAAACAAATGGACGTTAACACACCAACTTCCTTATACAGATGAACAATATCCTCTCTCCCCTGCACTTGTTTTAAAGGAGAGTAGTAGCTACCTATTTGGTGCACTCGGTCTTTTCATTTTGATGTTGTTTTTTGGAAATACGATTACAGTTGAAAAAATACAACATACTTGGTCCACACTGAAGACTCAACCTTTGCGTCAATCGCAAATCATCATGGCTAAATTTGCAAGCATTGTGTTGGTCATTTTGGTCTACATAGGTTTAGTGGTCACTGCCGGGTTAGCCATTCCTTTATTATTCGGTGAGGAGACGTTGAACCTTAGCTATCCCCAACTGTTAGCAAATGGGGACAATTTCACCCTTCTTGCGACATCTACTTATTTACTGCGTGGGGGAATCTTATTTTTAGGGGCAGCCCTCTTTGCCTTTAGTTTACATTTTTTGGTCAGCATGTGGATCAAACATTCGTTTGGTGCACTGATGGTGACAGGACTCCTACTCATTAGTGGTTTTTTTGTTACAACTTTATACAGTCCGTTACAGTCTGCATTCAATCCATTTTATCTCTTGCACATTGCAGAAATCCAAACTACCTTACCAGGAAATTCAGATGTGCTCTTCCCTTTGAGTGCATTGACTTGGAGTATCATTTTACTTGTAATGGCGATTCGAATACCCGCAATTGAGTTCTTTCATACTGGTTTGTCGGACCATAAAAAACCCTTTCGAAAAGGGAAAACAAAGACTACCAGTCGTCCAATTTGGGCGATTCACACATTGGAATGGCGGAAGATGCGTCGAAATGGTTTATTTAAACAACTAGTTGTCATCTTCATTCTTTTCATCATTTTTGGTTATTTTTTATTAAATCAACAAGCGAAAAACAAAGAAATGGCTTATTTTGAAGAGATGATTTATGAGGCAGAATATAATACCTATGAATCAGCTTCCTCCATGCGAGAAAGCATTGAGCGATTTGAACGAGAACTCCAAGCGGCAGAAGAAGCAGAAGATCAATTTCTCATCAATCAATACACTGACCAAATTGAAAAGTTGGAAAAAATGATTGACTCTTTTTGGGAAGAATTAGAGCATGTAAAAACGGTAATTGCCGCCTATAAAGCAAACGATTGGCAGACCTTACAAGCTCATCAACTGAATAGTGTGGAACATACTCAATCCATATATAGCGAAACAGAAGGAACGAAAAAGATTAGCCCGTTTTCTTTCGAGGTGAGCATTGCAGAAAAGGAATGGCTCATGACGCACAACATTCAACCTGTATTTGCTGGAAATTTCATTCCAACTATTTATGACGAATGGCATGATGAACCAGAAAGTCAAAAAGATTGGGAAAAAAGAAACCGAAAAGTTGATGCCAGTGGATTATTTTCTCTTTATTTCTACTTCACTCACTATTTCTACTTGATTCCAATCCTACTATTTTTATTTTTAGTTGGAGGCGGATTGGCAAGCGAGAAAGGAAAAAAACCTACAATCCGACTATTAAAAACACAACCCATCACCGAGCAAGCGATTCTCTTCGGGAAAGGAATACAAGCCACATTCTTTATGCTATTCAGTAGCTTAGGGTTAATCCTTGTCGTCGTCGGTACGGGAACCCTTTTTAATCGGTTTGGGGATTGGGATTATCCCGTTTTACGTTATGTGAGTAAAAAGTTCATGGAAACTACAGAATATACAGGAATTCGAACTTTTGAAGGTGGAGGTCATTTCGTTGCATTAGGTGATTACCTCATCGATAACTTTGTTCTTTTCTTATGTGCCACACTCTTTTTACTCAGTTTATCTCTCTTGTTATCCGTATTTTTGAATCATCCAATGACTGTTTTAGGCACTACATTATTACTAAGTATCATCGGTTATCTTTTGAGCGAACAAGGGTTAGTCGACCAAGCTCACCTGTCTCCTTTTATGTATTTAAATCTTCCTAAAGTTGTGAATGGGGAGTTTTCTGCATTACTCAATAATCCAAACCTCACACTACAGACTGGTGTGTTTGTGTTACTAGGCTGTACATTCCTTTTCACTATCATTAGTTCCATTTGGCTCAAACGTAAAAATAAATTGTAACAGCTCGTCGAAAGAAAGACTTTCATAAAAAACAAGTTCAACGAAATGTTGAACTTGTTTTTTACATAGGTCTTTTGCCTACACTATTTTTATTCCCTATTCCTTATTGTATGTATCAGAATAGTCTGATAATATTAAAAACGAATCATTCCCAGTGATTCAACCCCCTTTTTTTTCTCTACTTTTCATTTAATCTTTCTTCAAATCGTCATACAAAAGACTAAAAAATCACAAAGGAACTACAGAAAGGATGACACAGATGAAACCAATGAAAATGAAAGCTACTATTCTATGGCTACTTCTTGCTTTACTCGTATTTTCTTCTCTTTCACACTCCTCTTCAAAAGAATTTGTAAGCGCTTCCGATGATGAGCATTCACTTCACAATCAATTGAATACGATTCTTGCCAATGATCAATTAAAAGGAACGATAACAGGTGTGAGCGTACGTCATGCAGAGTCGGGCGAAGTTCTTTACTCACAATATGGAGATACTCGCTTGCGTCCCGCTTCGAACATGAAACTGCTAACTGGCGTAGCTGCATTGGAGACGTTAGGAAAGGACTATCGATTTTCTACTGAAGTGTTAACAGATGGTACGATAAAAGGGAAAATGCTAAAAGGCAACCTCTATTTAAAAGGGAAAGGTGATCCTACTTTACTCAAAGCCGATTTAGATCAATTTGCTAAAGACTTAAAAGCAAAAGGAATTGAAAAAATAAATGGGCAACTTTTTGGAGATGATACTTGGTATGATAACGTTCGATTATCTCAAGATTTAAATTGGTCAGATGAACCATATTATACAGGTGCACAAGTTTCAGCATTAACTTTATCGCCTGATGACGACTATGATACGAGCACATTGGTAGTTGAAGTCAATGCCAATTCAGAAGTTGGTAAAGAAGCCAAAGTCACACTTTCTCCAGAGACCGATTATGTGACGATTGTTAATCGGGCAACTACGGTTGAAAAAGGACAGCCTAAAAAAATTTCAATTGAACGAGAACACGGTTCTAATCAGATAATCATTGAAGGTACGATTCCGTTAGAAGGCGTACGCTCACGCTCTTGGGTTTCTGTATGGGAACCAACAGGTTATGTGATGGATGTGTTTAAAAAGTCACTCCAAGAACAAGGCATCGCACTCGTTCGAGCAAATGACATTCAATTTGCCGAAACACCTGAACATGCCACTTTACTCACATCCAAACAATCTATGCCTTTAGAGGAATTGCTTATTCCATTTATGAAACTAAGTAATAACGGGCATGGGGAAATGCTGACAAAGGAAATGGGAAAAGTTGTTGCTGGTGAAGGAAGTTGGACAGAAGGATTAAAGGTCATTCAATCGGTTGTTACGGGACTGGGTGTCAACGGACAAACGATACGATTACGTGATGGCTCAGGCATGTCTCATCAAAACTTTATTCCTGCTAACGATTTAACTCAACTTTTGTTTGAAGCACAGCAAAGAGATTGGTTTGCTGCTTTAGAAAATTCATTACCTATTGCTGGGGATCCAGAACGCATGGTTGGTGGTACTTTAAGTAACCGCATGAAAAATTCTGCAGCACAAGACAATGCACGTGCAAAAACAGGTTCGCTTTCAGGCGTAGCTACACTTTCTGGGTATGTCACTTCTGCAGATGGGGAGCCATTCATTTTCTCCATTTTAATTGACCATCATATCAGTAGCGGAGTAACAGATGTAGCGGATGCGCTCGTGATTGCTTTGGCAGAACATCAATTTCATTAAAAACAACTGTT
>JASLCF010000182.1 GCA_030146155.1 Savagea sp. | reverse complement strand
TATGCGGACGATGGAATATCTGGGACAAATACCAAAAAGCGTGAGCAGTTTAATAAGATGATTGAGGATAGCATGAATGGGGAAATCGACATGATTATTACTAAATCCATTAGTCGTTTTGCTAGAAACACGCTGGATTGTTTAAAATATATTAGGCAATTGAAAGATAAAGAAATACCTGTATTTTTTGAAAAGGAAAACATTAATACAATGGATGCCAAAGGTGAAATAATGCTCACCATCATGGCATCACTTGCACAACAGGAAAGTCAGTCGCTAAGTCAAAACGTCAAACTTGGTATTCAATACCGATATCAGCAAGGCGAGGTGCAGGTAAACCATAATCGTTTTCTAGGCTATACAAAAGATGAACATAACAAATTAGTCATCAATCCGGAACAAGCAAAAATCGTTAAACGAATTTACCGAGAATATTTAGAAGGGGCCAGCTTGGTTCAAATTGCACGTGGACTTGAAGCGGATGAAATACTTACCGCAGCTAAACGATCTAAGTGGCGGCCAGAGTCGATTAAAAAGATTCTCCAAAACGAAAAGTATATCGGGGATGCATTACTTCAAAAGACATATACTGTAGATTTTTTAAGCAAGAAGCGTGTTGTAAATAACGGTCATGTTCCACAATATTATGTTGAAAATAACCACGAACCAATCATTCCAAGAGAGATTTACCTACAAGTTCAAGAAGAAATGATGCGAAGGGCAAATATTCGAAACGGAAAAACTGGAAAGAAACGAGTGTATAGCAGCAAGTATGCCTTGTCAAGCATTGTCTTTTGCAAAGAATGTGAAGATGTTTTCCGAAGGGTACATTGGAATAACCGAGGATACAGATCTATCGTGTGGCGATGCGTTAGCAGGCTAGAAAGAAAAACACATCTTTGCAATGCAAAAACAATCAGAGAAGATGAACTACACCAAGTCATAGTACAAGCCATTAATGAAGTCTTGGGCAACAAAGATAATTATTTGAAAATATTAATAGAAAATATTGAAACAGTTTTGAATGAAAATGCGGATAAACCAACAGCTGACATTGACGAAAAGTTAGAAGAACTCCAAATGGAACTGCTCAGACTCGCAAATTCAAAAGAAGATTACGATGATGTAGCAGAAGAAATATACCGATTACGGGAACTGAAGCAAGAAGTCATGATGAAAAATGCAGCAAGGGAAGGACTTAGACAGCGGATTGTAGAAATGACAAAATTTTTAAAAGAGCAACCGCAGAAACTTGAGGTGTATGACGATTTACTTGTGAGGCGCTTGGTTGAAAAGATAACGATTCATGAAAGACAATTAACAATTGAATTTAAGTCAGGGATTGAGATTGCAAAAGAAATATAATATGAATACGGAATTCTATATGTAATTACTGTAGTATTCCGTATTCAATACTGAATTTAAATCAACATTAAAGAAATTTAAACAATTAATAGTAAAAAATTATGACCATATTACTCTCATTATTTTTTTATAAATACTATCCTCAATATTTTTGAATGCATAAATTATCAATTCCCAAAACAGTTCTGCATCAAAAGAATTTGCATCTCCTATTAAAGAGAATTCAGAAATAATATCATTATTATGAGGGTTTAATATGTACTTTATATATTTATTTTCTGCATTTAGTTCATTTAATAATTCAAGAATTTGTTCTTTTTTATTTACATTATTTAAATTTGCAAAAGCAATTTCACACTTATTAAAGATAGAATCATCAAATGGAATGAAAAAGTAAGCATTTTGCCCTCCTTTTATAGATTGTTGAGCCTCAAATATACTTACATTATGTTCAATAATATCTCTACTTTCAAAAATATGATTGATTTCTATTTTTTTTAAAAACTCATCGAATTTCTGCTTTTTTTGTATAACCTCTTGATTCATAATGTTCATCCCCCAATTTATAAAGTTACTAACATAATAGTATAATATTACTAGTGATTTTGCAATACTATTTGAATTATGGAAATTCATCTGTACTAAAATTGACCTGTTCCCACGAACCTACTAAATAATCGACATGTTCCCGTATACGACCGTTTTGCTATAAATCGCAAATACATCAATTCTATCAACTCGTCCCATGTGGAGTCTGTATCGTTGCTGTCTAGGCTGGATGAATAAGTATAGTTGAAGTGTTATTATAATAAGATTTGTAGGGTTTCGCTTATGTTTATTTTATATGAATAAACGGGTGGAACCCTTTTGTTATTGGCTTTAAAGGCACTGGAATTTCTCCAAGGGGGAAAAGTTAGTGTAGTCTGAATAATTATGATAAGATATAAAAAAAGTTGAATACTCAGCAAACGGACCAGATTATTTAAGGAGTGTCTTTATAGAGGGAGAGATTGAATGCTTGAAGAATTAATTAGAAATTGGAAGCTATACTGTAAAGAGCAAAATTTTGTCGGGATAGGATCAACAAGAAAAGTATATAGAGTTTTAGATTATGTAATAAAAGTTAATTTACATCCAATCGGATATAATCAATCACAAAATGAATTTGAAATTTTCACTGCAATGGCGAATAAATCTCTAGATTCATTACTCGCACAGACTTATTACTTTAACGATTTTATTTCTATACAAAAATACTACGTCCCCTTAGAACTTATAGATAATCAATCGTATGAAATAAACCTTGAGAATCATTCGCATTTAATTCCTGATTCATTTGAAAAAGTTTTGAATGAATTGGATAAAAACTTCGATTGCTTTGATTTAAAAGACAGTAGTAATTTCGGATTAGATAATGAAGGTAAGCTTGTTTTTATTGATTATGGTATGACAAAGTCTTTGTATGAATCGAAGTGGGTTCCATTAGCTGAAGAGGGTATACTCCCACAAACATACTTTGATAGTTGTATTAGCTGTGGAGTAGAGAAAGAGCTACGTATGTATGGAGATAATGATAAAGATAAACGCTGCTATGAATGCGGAAAGGAATAAGATGATTTAAATATATAGCGATGGTATTCAATAAACTCACCCAAATTACAATATTAAGTTAGCCACTTAGCCAGAATCTAAAACTTGGAATATAATACTGATATCAGCAAGGTGAAGTCCAAATAAACCATAATCGCTTTTTAAGTTATACAAAAGATGAGAACAACAAACTAGTCATCAATTCAGAACAAACAAAAGTTGTTAAACGAATTTACCGAGAATATTTAAAAGCGCAATTTTAGTTCAAATTGCATGTGGACTTGAAGCACCAATCATTCCAAGAGAGATTTACCTACAAGTTCAAGAAGAAGTGATGCGGAGGGCAAACATTCGAAACGGAAAAACTGGAAAGAAAAAAGTGTATAGCAGCAAGTATGCCTTGTCGAGCATTGTCTTTTGCAAAGAATGTGAAGATGTATTTCGAAGGGTACATTAGAATAACCGAGGATACAGATCTATCGTGTGGCGATGCGTCAGCAGATTAGAAAGAAAAACACATCTTTGTCATGCAGAAACAATCAGAGAAGACGAACTTCAAAAAAAGCCATAGTACAAGCCATTAATGAAGTCTTGGGAAACAAAGATAACTACTTGAATATATTAATAGAAAATATTGAAACAGTTTTGAATGAAAATGCGGATAAACCAACAGCTGATATTGATGGAAAGTTAGAAGAACTTCAAATGGAACTGTTAAGGCTTGCGAATTCAAAAGAAGATTATGATGATGTAGCAGAAGAAATACACCGATTAAGGGAACTGAAGCAGGAAGTCATGATGAAAAATGCAGCACGTGAAGAACTCAGGCAGCGGATTGAAGAAATGACAAAGTTTTTAAAAGGACAATCGTAGCAACTTGAAGATTACGATGATTTACTTGTAAGACGATTGATTGAGAAAATCACTATTCATGAAAGGCAATTAACAATTGAGTTTAAGTCTGGGATTGAAATTGAAAAAGAGGTTTAATATGAATGCTTTTCGGCTCATGTCTAATAAGGCATGGGCTTTTATTAATCTGAATTGAAAGAGTATTCGTGAAGGGGTATTATATTAATAAAGGAATAAAGTAATAATTTTAGTTTATTTTTAAGTTTATTAAGGGAGGAATAAATTATGAGACAATATATTCAGTATGAAAACTATAAAAACATAAAAGATAAGTATTCACATGTATCAACATGGGCTTTATGGGATGATAGAATTTATAATTGTAAAGATGATATACAGATAAGAAAAGATTTAATAATTGCTAGCTCGAAAGAGGAATATAATCATAAAAATTTACATCAAACACTTCACGGGGACGTTGTAGTGTTAGGAGTGAATTTTAGTAAACCTCCTTTGACAAAAAACGCGCACCCTATAGTAAGTATTTTTCATGAATATGATGGATTTGAAAATAGTAAGATGCGATATCAAAAGATGCTTGAGTTTATGGAAAATAATGAAGATCATTCTTTTTTTAATATGTATTTACCAGCAGGAAAGGGAAATAGCTCACCAGGGTATGCCAAAGATTTTATGAAAAGCGATGTTCTTCATGGCGCTTATATGACAGATTATGTAAAATTTGTTAATGATAATGGAAATATTATACCAGCTGGTATACCTGAGTCGGATTCAGGTAATGAGTTAGTTACGAGTAGTTTAAAAGATGAAATTCACGCTAAAGGATTGAAAAAAGAATTGGATTTATTAGGTGTAAGGCCTAAAGCATTTTTATTAACATCGGGGAGTCTAAACAATAGAAATGTAAAAGAAGCTATTATACAAGAATTGGGGTACAAGCCGCAATTTGAATTAGTATATCACTATACTCAGCGTTACGGTCTTGATAGACTAAAGCAACCATTTGGAGAAAAAATACAGAGTGCTGCCGAAAAAATTAAGCAATTGCTTTAATACTAACAAAGTACATAAATTTTATTGTCATGTTTTATTAGTATTATTGTTATAAAAGAGTGTAATTGACCTGTCCCGCCAGACATACAAATCAGTCGATATGTTCCCGCATACGACCATTTTGTTAAAATCGCAAATACATCATTTCTATCAACTCGTCCATGTGGAGTCTGTATCGTTGCTACAAAGAGAAACTATATAGAAATCCTTAGTTTTAAACACTTTCACAAGCATTTCGTGTTTGTAGGAGAAGGTAACAAAACGAGAAATAAAGTACTGAAAAACCACATTACCGTTTCAGTGGTAATTGATCTGGATGTGGAAGCACAATAGAATAAAAATATTGTAAGGCGTTCAAATCAATTGGACGTCTTTTTTTACGCCTAAATTTGGAGACTAGAAAGTGTAATACGCAAAAATGATGTCAATCGATTTGGCTTTTTCACCTAATTCATTCGGATGTTTTCCTGTAGACTCGGACTATTTATGGAACATTGATTAGACTGTCTGCTCTCTATTGACACTGATAATCATTATCAATTAATATGAAGTTGAAATTGGAGCCAGCAAATGGGTTCAAAAATATATTAAATTTGTGAATACAAAGGAGAGGGAGAGGAAATGAGTATAAAAAATCAGGAATGTTACGATGTTACAATTATTGGTGGCGGACCAACAGGGCTTTATTCTGCATTTTATGCAGGAATGCGTGATATGAAAACAAAAATAATTGAGGGGTCTCCAGTGTTAGGAGGAAAATTACCCTATTATGGTGAAAAACCATTATATGATATAGGTGGAGTACTGCAGACTACAGGAAATGATTTGGTTAAAGAACTTGAAATGCAGGCTAAAACATTTGGGCCAATGATTATATTGAATCAAATGGTAGAACAAATGATAAAGCTACCAGATAATACGTTTCAATTGACTACTGATACAAGGGATGTGCATTTCACTAAAACAGTTATTATAGCCATTGGTGGTGGGACTCTTGTGCCACAAAAATTAGAGTTAGCAAATGTCTCTCAATATGAAAATAATCATATTCATTACAAGATAGAAGGAAATATAGAGCGGTTCCGAGATAAAAAAGTAATGATATCTGGTGGTGGAGATTCTGCTGTTGATTACGCACTTACGCTTGCTTCAATTGCGAAATCAGTTTGCTTAGTTCACCGTAGAGATGAGTTTCGTGCACATGAAGGGAACGTTTCGAAAATGAGGCAAATTCCTATTCAGTTGATGACATCTAGCCAGCTAAAAGAAATTAATGGAAACGGAAATAAAATAGATAGTGTGACAGTTGAATGTATAAAAAAAGGAGAGCAATTGACACTTCAAGTAGATGACGTGATAGTTTGTCATGGTGTCGTGCCTGATTTAGGTGGAATTAAGCATTGGGGTTTAGAGCTTGAAAATCGTGGTATGGATAGTATTAAGGTGAACACATCTATGGAAACGACTATACCAGGTCTTTTTGCAGCAGGCGATGTTTCTACTTATTCTGGGAAACTTCAAGGGTTAATTGCCTCTGGTTTTATGGAAGGTGCTTCAGCAGTGAGTCATGCAAAACAGTATTTAGAGCCAGAAAAAGAACTGGTACCAATTTGGTCTACGTTCCATGAACAGCTTTTAACTATCCGTCAGAAAACGAGTGAATTAGCGAAGTAGAGGGTATTATGTGAGAAAAAGGAAGGTAGTGTAAAGATGAGTGGAATGCTTCCTATTATATCCGGTAAGGAATTAGGAATTCACAATGTTAAGCTCTTGCCGTTAAATCCGGATTCAGTGGCCAATAGAGTAGATACAATTCAGTTGCATAGACACGATATTTTCCAATTACTTTGGATTGTCACTGGGAGTGGAACGATACAAATCGATTTCCAACAATACAATTATTCATCTGATACACTCTTTTTAATTTTACCTGGTCAAATGCATAGATTAAAAATAAATGAATCAGGAGCAACATTGAATGGTCATTTATTGATGTTTTCCAAAGATATGTTAACGGAAACAGAGTTAATATATGTAAACGGGGCCTCACAAATGCTTTTTCAATTACTTGGTGAGCATCCATTTTATTGTCTCAATCCTAAGCAGGTGAGTTTTTTTAGTCATATCTTCACTTTATTAGAACGAGAATACAAATCCAAGTTTGAGAACCGTGAATTTGTTTTAAGAAATTATTTACACTTAATTTTGGTGGAGTTGGGACGGATTAACAATAGTTTGAAAAATGAACATCGAGAAGAGGCGGCATTAAGGTTAACTACTGAATATTTAAATTTAGTGAACACTTATTACAAAACAAATAGAAGTGTCACTGAATACGCTGCTTTGTTACATGTGACAGCAAATCATTTAATTGAATCGGTTAAAAAGACTGT
>JASLCF010000159.1 GCA_030146155.1 Savagea sp. | reverse complement strand
CCCTTTATCAAGAGTTCCAAGCTACTTGTTACAACTATAAATGGAGTAACCGAACGCAAACTAAATTGCTAAGAATAGCACGTACAATTGCAGATTTAGATCACTCACTTGCTCTTCAAAAATCCCATTTGGATGAAGCGATTCGTTGGAAAGCATTTGGTCCTGTCATAGGGGAGGAATCAAATGGCTAGGAAAAAGCGTTATTGGCATCCTGATTTTTTCTTTCATATTACTATGCGTGGTAACAATCGACAGCCAATCTTTAAAGAATCCGAGGATATGTCTGAATTATTCCGCGTTTTGTCTTATGCCCATGATTTATATCAGTTTGAAATTGTCAGTTATTGCATTATGAACAACCACTACCATCTATTGATTCGTTCTCCTGAAGTGCCACTAAGTCAAGTGATGATGTTAGTAAATAAACGGTATACAGATTATTATAAAAAGAAGTATCGCTTTTCTGGTCAGTTGTATGAAAAACGTTATTTTTCAGAAGTAGTAGCAGATGCACAAGGTGTATTAGAAGTGAGTCGTTACATCCATCGCAATCCGATTGAAACGAAGACGCCGATGGTAGATCAACTGGAACAATATCCTTATAGTAGTTATCGTTTCTATAAATGTCAGCAAGATATTGAATATCCTTTTTTAAACCTCGAGATATTACTTACTTTATTTAAAACTAAATCCCAGCAATCTCTGGAATACTTCTGTAGTTTTACAGAACAAGGTCCAAGTGAAGAAGATTTGTCCCACAATCATTCGTTTTAGAACCTTGCCCCCTTATTGGAGCGATGAAAATAAAGGTTGGCTAAGTATTAATAATGTATATAATTATCCACATTTCTACTTGTTTATCTGATGACTATAGGACAACTCACCTTGCATTCTTTTTTTTAAGTCCTCAATTTTACTCTCTAGCTCGACAAGATATTTATTTAATACGGGCTTGTCATAATGATGATCTAAATAACAAGTAACCATATTTCCCATTAATTTCAATACATGGTCACATTCAATAGCTACTGATTCAGAAATAAATAATTCGTTATTGGAATAATACTCAACTGCGTTTTCATGTACTTCCCGAACTGCAGAGGATGATATAAATTTAAAGTAGAGTAATTCTCTGTCAAAATCAATTTGGTAATCATTTGTTAGGTCATAACAACGATTTTCTTCTAAAACAAACTCAGCTTCAATTTCTTTTTGAAAAGATTTCATTTTATTAAAGGTTTCAACAATATTATTGTAAATAACTGGATAAACATCATGTTTTTTTATAGCATATGCTTCGAAATCAAATAGTTTTTTACTCAAATCATATTTCGTTCTTTCCGTTAGGTCGTTTAATTCTTGTTTATGTATAGCTAAATTAGAATGAAAATAAGAATCTATTTTCTTCTGTATGTAATATCTACTCAACACCCATAGTCCAGCTCCTATGATTGTAAGTATACTAATAGATTTATAGAACCACTCCATTATGATTACCTCTTTTCTTTGTCGTCTTCTATATTTCATATGTTATATTGTATAGTCTTTAATAGCTTGTATATAAATTTGTAATACGTTCTCTATCAATTGAAGGCGGTACAAAAAGAAGACAAAATACAGGGAGCCTGGCACTTATATAAGTGGATCTTTTCCTGTTGCATAGTGGTCTTTAGCATATCGATTGCTTAACAAATAGTAGAAAGTACTGTAGAATATGAATACAGATAGAATTAGCATGAAATTTATTTTTATACTAATTGGAAAAATAATAAATTCCTTAAAATAGGATGAGATACGAATATGAAAAAACATTTCACGGGTTACCATGGAACCGAAAAATCCAACATTTCTTCAATTATTAGCGATGGATTTAGGATAGAGAAGTATTCTTTTATTACTTCTAAACTTCAAAAGGTTCCAGGAGATCTTGGAGCAGGAGTCTACGCTTATGAAGATTCTCTAGAGAATGCAAAAAAGTTTGCTGGAAAATTTGTCGATGAAGTTGCTGTTTTAAAATTAGATATCGTTGTGGATGAGAATCGCTTTTTGGATATGGACGAAAAAGATAATGCCTCATTAATTTTGGAAATTTACAATAGCTATGTTTTCAAACAATTAGAAGCACGATATGAACTTACAAACAAAAGTGCAGCGAGTAGAAAATGTTTAGATGGCTTAGTTCTCGAATATATTATACACAAATACCGATTGCAAGTTGATTTAGTGAAAAAAGAGACTTATACAAGATTTAAGGATTTGCCACCTATTTCTCATTATTTTAATGGTACTGAACTATGTGTTAAGAATAAAAAAATCATTGAGAATATCGAAGAAGAAAGTATTTTAAATACTTGTTGTGGGAGTGGTGAAAATGGGAATTAATTTAAGAGATTATGTTAAAAGTGTGGATGAACTATTTACATGGGAAGAAGCAGAGCAATTGTTTATTGCAGCGGGTTATCGAAAAAAAGAAATAGTTGTCGAGGGATATGAGAATCTTGAAATAACGGATGAAATTTTGCAGTCTAATCAATCGACGCATCTCCATCCAAATATTGAATTGAATCAAGGTTTTGAAATCAAAGTAAGACAAGGTGCTATCGACTCGCCTAACTTAAAAAATGTAAAGTTCGATGGCATTAAGAATGTTCAAAAGTATACCTCAATCTCTATGGGAGGAGTTGCGTGAACGTGATTAGTAATTTAAAAATACTAAGCATCCACACAGAAAAGTCGAATTTCGAATGGAATCCGAATTACTCAGAAACGAAAGATCAAAATCATGATTTGACATTTAGTGTGAATGTTTTAGTAAATGCAAATGATGAACATCGTGGAATCATAAGGCTTGGATGTAATGTCAACAGTGAAAAACACTTGGAATCCCCCTTTACTATGGAAGTTATGATGATGGGCGAATTCCAAATAAAGGATAGACCTTTTAAAGAATACATCATTAATGCCATTAGTTTATTGTTTCCTTATTTAAGAACTCACATCAGTACAGTTACTTCTATGTCTGGGGTAGACACTTTAATTATTCCAGCTATTAATATTTACGAGCTGCTAGAACAGAATAGTTCCGAGTGATGTCAGGATGCCTGGTACTCTTACAATTTGCATTCATGTAATTCAAACGCTACTCTGACAATTCGACAGAAGTTTAGATTAGTAAAGAGAGAACTGACCTTAGGGTTGGTTCTTTTTTCGGTTCTATACTATTTGTTGGGGTATTCAAACAATTGAATCAAATTTGAAGATAAAAAGGCACATCCTCGTCATTCTTTTATACTATAGTGACCAACAAACAGGTAAGAAAAAAGAAAATATACCTATAGCTATTGCTGGCTTAACAACAGCAAACTAACATATCCTATAGTGAATCAGCGATATCTCTTCCGAATGACTACTTATAAAAATGAAGCAATCCTAAGAGTAGGAACGCTTAATCGTAGGATAACGACTTTTTAAAATAGTCATCTTTCTTTTAATATTCTCACCTTTTTCGTCAATCGTTAAATAAAAAATAACTTGGACGTTCAGGTGATTAGTCAAAGAATAAACAAAAGCAGCCTTTAGACCCATGAAATAAACAATGAAGGTTCAGTTTTCGAAATAAAAGATTACAATAGATGCAAAACTTTTGCATCAAATTTATATTTATTCATTTAAGCTGTATATTTTGGAAGACCTCTTGTGATAAGTTAAAGATGGCATTAAATTGGCCATTTATTTTATACAAAGGGAGGAATACATGTGAAGAACAAAAGAACGAGTCGTTGGTTGAGTAGTTTCATTGCTTTATTCATGGTGTTTTCACTTTTAACACCTGGTTTTGCTTCAGCGAATGCTGCAGGACTGAATAAGCCGTCTACAGTAGACGAGAGTTTATTCCAAATGAAGCAAGCGATCTTAGAGCAAGAAGAGTTGCTCAATCAAGCACCACGGTTACATCGTGATTTAGAAAAGGAAAAAGGGCAACATGATGTAGAAGTCATTATTCAATTATCAGAAGAGCCTGTTGCGTTAAAGCAAGGGAAGAAGAAAGTAAAAGAACTTCCTTTTACAGCTTCAGAACGAGCAAAAGCACAACAGAAAATCAATGCACAACAAAAACAAGTCAAGCAACAAATGAAATTAAAACGACTATTAGTCAAAGAAGGCTATACATTTGAAACGGTATTGAATGGTTTCTCAGCAACGGTTAAAGCAGATGACCTTGAGAAGCTACTCGCAATTAAAGGGGTACAACTGGTTGAGCCAGTTGTAGAAATGCATGCTTTAGAAGATGTATCTGCACAAGAGAAAGGTTCAGTTGAGCCAGCGATGGATACAAGCCAATCTTTCCTAGGGATTGAAAACCTATGGAAGCAAGGGTTGAAAGGGCAAGGCATTAAAGTAGGGGTTTTAGATACAGGAATTGACTACCATCATCCTGAATTTGATGGGGTATATAAAGGTGGATGGAACTTTATTCCGAA
>JASLCF010000154.1 GCA_030146155.1 Savagea sp. | reverse complement strand
ATAATATGGATAAATGGTATGACTATGAACTCATGATTGTAGAACAACAAGCGACAGCACCTGAAGTTAAGCCTGAGGAGAAACCTTCAGAAAAACCACAAGTTAAGCCTTCAGAAAAGCCTGAAGTTAAACCAGAGGAAAAACCAACTCAAAAACCTTCAGAAAAGCCTGCAGCTTCACAACAAGTAACAGTAAAAGTTTTGAACGGAGAAAAAAATGAAGTATCAACGATGCAAAACTTTATGAAAAATGATGCAACTGTTCGAAAAGTAGCAGAGGGTTATGAAGTTGATCTCGTCATTACACAAGGAAATATGGTGAAGTCACTAACGGTCAATGGAACGAAAGCAACAGTAAAAGATCTTGGCAATAATCAGTCACAATACACGTTTAAAGTAAAAAGTTTAGAAGCATTAACTCCTGCAAAAATTCATGTCGTAGTCAATCAAGCAGGCGTTAATTATGATACGGTACATGATATTCGTCTAACTTTTGCTGGGAAAACAGTTGAAAAACCAACTCAACCAGAGGTTAAGCCACAACCAAAGCCACAACCAAAGCCAGAAGAGAAGCCAGTTGTTAAGCCACAACCAAAACCAGAAGCAAAACCTGCAACGAAGCCTGAACAAAAGCCAGCAGCTGTTAAAAATACAGGCACTTATCAACTAACAGTGCTACAAGATCAGTCAGATGCACAGTCAACGATGCAAAATTTTGTTTCACCTCAAGTGAAAGTGACAAAAGTAGGCAATAAATACAAAGTAGAATTGACAGTGACACAACCAGATATGGTAAAGAACTTTAGTGTCAACGGAAAAGAAGCCGTGAAATCTGTGCGTAATGGCTTAGAAGTATTCACTTTTGAAGTCGCTAATATCAATCAAATTATTCCAGCTAAATTACATGTAGTTGTTGATACAGCTGGTGTTAAATATGATACAGTTCATGATGTTCGCTTTAAATTTACTGCAACAAAAGATGCAATTACAGGTGAAGTTTCAGAAGCATCAGCAGTAGCAGGAAAAACATCAGAAAAAATTAAAAACCCACAAACAGACGACACAACGCCACTTGCTGCAATTGTGCTATTTATGAGTGCGGCAGTGTTATTAGTTAGAAAAGGGATTAAAGCACGTCAATAAACAATCGAAAAAAAGCTGCTTCCACGTTAAGTAAACGTGGACAGCTGTTTTTTCATATCGACATCAACGAAGTAGAGGAGATTGTTTTGTGAGAAAAATTGGAATAATCATGTTGACAGTTTTATTAGTCATACTCAGTGCTTGCGGAGAAAACCCTAAAGCTGAGCATTCAACTGCTAAAGAATCAACACCGAAAATCATTGCAGGAACAGTAGTCATTGCTGAGATGTTAGATCAATTAAATATAGATGCTATTGCAGTGCCTGAAACCAGTAAACAATTACCAAAACGATTCGAAGGATTACCAACGATAGGAAATGCAATGGAACCAGACATGGAAATTGTAAAGTCATTAGCCCCTACATCTTTTTTATCTGTATCCACGCTAGAATATGATTTAGTAGATCGATTTGAGCAATTAAATATACCGGCGCAATTTTTAAACTTCCAGAGCATCGATTCAATGATTGCTGAAATAGATAAACTAGGCCAGACTTATGAAAGAAAAGAAGAGGCAGAAAAGTTTATTACAGCGTTTCAGCAGAAAGTTGAAGAAGTGAGTAAAGCCACTCAAACGGACAGTCCAAAAGTATTGATTTTATTAGGTATCCCAGGTAGCTATTTAGTAGCTACTGAACATTCTTATACAGGAGATTTAGTCACTCGCGCAGGTGGAATCAATGCAATGCAAGGAATGGAAATGGAATATTTACCTTCTAACACAGAATATTTACATGAATCAAATCCAGATATCATTCTACGCTTAGCGCATGGTATGCCAGATGAAGTTGTGAAGATGTTCAATGAAGAATTCAAAACGAATGATATATGGAAACATTTTGATGCTGTGAAAAATGATCGTGTCTATGATTTAGATGAAGAACGATTTGGAACGACAGCCTCTTTATTAGCACCTGAGGCATTACAGCAACTTCAAGAAATATTTGAAGATGCAAAAGAGAAATGAGGAAGAGATGATGAAGACTAAGCGTATACCTGTAGCTCTTTCTTTCATAATTGTCATTTTTCTCATTGCGTTATCTTTTGTCTACGCCGCTTCAACAGGTAGTATTCAAATGGGATTTTTTGAATTTATTTCTTTGTTATTTTCAGGAGGAGATTCAAGAATGGAAGCGATACGAGATTTGCGCTTTCCACGAATCCTTATCGCATTATTTGTAGGAGCATCCTTAGCTGTCTCTGGGGCTCTCCTTCAGTCCATCATGAGAAATCCTTTAGCTGATGCAGGTATTATCGGAATTTCTTCAGGAGCGGCTTTTACACAGTTGCTCATTTTAAGTTTTTTTCCAACATTGTTCTTTTTTACTCCCTTTTTTGCTTTTATAGGCGGTGCCTTAGCGGTTTTACTTGTTTTCACTTTATCTTGGAAATCAGGCTTACAACCTATGAAATTAATTCTTGTAGGAATTGCTATTAATGCAATGTTTACAGGATTAACCGAAGCCTTACTAAGCTTTGGGGGATCAATGAATCCAGGTGCGATGAGTGTTGTAGGTTCCAATCTAACGATGCGAACATGGGCAGACGTTGAGATAATGGTTGTATATGGGGGGATTGGCCTTATCCTAGCACTTGTATTTTCCAAGTGGGCTAATTTATTAGTCCTACAAGATCAAACCACAAAAAGTATCGGTTTTCCCGTCATGCGCGCTCGTGTCGTTTTAGCGTCAATTGCTGTATTACTAGCCGCAATTTCTGTGGTTGTAGCAGGAGTCATTGCATTTGTAGGATTACTTGTCCCTCATATTGGTAGAAGAGTTGTGGGGCACGATTATACGCGTTTAATCCCATTCTCCGCACTATTAGGAGCCCTTTTAGTGTTAGTTGCTGATACATTAGGAAGAACAATCATTGCCCCCCTAGAAATTCCTGCATCCACATTGTTTGCAGTCATTGGGGGACCCTTTTTATTATTGTTATTGAGGAAAGAGTGAGTTCAATGGAAATTAAAGATGTCTCGATTACCTATGATGGAAAGAAAAATATTGTTCATCATGTGACAACAACAATTACACCCCATAAAATTACAACGATTTTAGGGCCAAATGGTTGTGGCAAATCTACATTACTCGCTGCAATTGCTCGTTTAAGAAAACCTGTGACAGGTCAAATTTTAATTGAAGAAAAAGATATCCTAGAGTTTCATCCGAAAGCTTTTGCTAAAAAGCTAGCTGTTGTGTTTCAACAAAATGAAATTCCAGAAGATTTGACAGTAGAAAAATTAGTTCGCTTTGGCAGATTGCCTTATCATAATTTTTTATCTAAACAAACCAAAGAAGACGATGAAGCAGTAGAATGGGCTTTGAAAGAAACGAATTTACAACATCGAAAAGAAGAGTCACTTACTGCCTTATCTGGTGGAGAAAGACAACGAGTTTGGATTGCAATGTCTCTAGCCCAACAAACAGAGATGATCTGTTTAGACGAACCTACTACATACTTAGATATGTATTATCAGTTTGAACTTTTACAGCTAATTGAACGATTAAATCACGAGCACGGCATCACAATTGTAATGGTATTGCATGATTTAAACCAAGCCCTTCAATTTAGTGATGAAATTATCATGATGAAGAATGGAGAAATTGTTAAGAAAGGAGTACCGGAGGAAGTGATTACTCCTACATCGGTGAAAGAAGTTTATCAAGTTGATGCAATTTTTAAAAAAGATGAAGAATTAGGCCACTATATTGTCCCATTTCCTCCGAAGTCTTTCTTATGAATAAAAAAACATCTTTATCTACCGCCATTTTAATTATTATCCTCATTGGATCAGGGATTTACCTCTTTAAATATTACGCAAGTTACGGCCAAGCTGAACAAGTGCGACAAGATGCGAAAGAGCTGTTTGAAAAAGGGATAGCTGCTGAAAAAAAAGCTTTTGTTGAACAGAAAAAAAAGCCTGAAGTCCTACCTATTCGAGATAAGTTTAAAGAACTTCTTCAAACAAATGAGGATATCGTATCTTGGCTATCTATCGCAGGTACTCCAGTTGATCATCCTGTAGTTCAGTCTATTAATAATGCAGACTATTTAGTTCACGATTTCTATGGAAACTATAACCGTGCAGGGACGCTCTTTATGGATTATAGAAATAATGCCTCAGACCTTGATCAAAATACGATTATATATGGCCATGCTTTAAAAAATGGGGATATGTTTGGAGAATTAAAATCTTTTTTAGAGGAAGACTTTGCAAAAAAACATGCGATCATTCAATTAGAAACCCTTTATGAAGACTTAGAATTTGAAATATTTGCTGCCTATGAGACGACTACTGAATTTTATTATTTAGAAAATGAATTTACTTCGAATCAAGCCTACGCTGATTTTATTAAAGAAATAAAAAAACGCTCAGTTATTCATCCAGAAGTTGATTTTACGACAGCGGATTATTTACTTACCTTGTCCACTTGTAATAATACAGTGAGCAGTACAGAGAAAAGAATGGTAGTTCATGGAAAATTAATCAAAAAAGAAGCGAATTCATTTAATGAGTGAATTCGCTTCTTTTTGTCTAAGTTTATAAAAATTGATTAGTCATTCACGTCTTTTTTCTTTTTGCGTATTGCTCTAAAGAGTAAGATAACGGCTAGTATAAGGATTAAGCCAAAAATGATTCCCGCAATAATCCAGGATTCTTGTATTTCTTTATCCTCTGCAACAGCTTTGGCTAAAGCGTTAGATTCAATAGTTTGACTAGACGTTTGTACTGCAATATTCGCATCAGTAAGCTCGTTAATAACTCTTCCAATAAATAGCTTGTCTTCTAATATTTGATTGGGTTGAACGGTTTGGACAATCAAGGCTGAAGTTGATGAATTCCAAGGGTTTTCAGTCAGCCAAGCAAGAGTACGAGCAGCTTCTTGGACGAAGCCCATAGCATGCAATTGAGGCACTTGATTAGTGAATTCAATTTCGCTTGCTAGTTTTTCTATCCACTCTTTATCTGGTTGTAACACAATTAAATGTTGTTGTTTATCAGCATCTATTAATTGATCCGGCGTTCTGATTTTTAAGGAATGACCAGAATCATTGAATAAAAACTGTTGTATTGTCGTGATAAGTACTTCGTCAGTTACTCGTTTAGGGTTAAAGACAAGTGTAGTGGGTTCATTGGTAAATGGAAAAGGTAACTGTTTAAAAGTTGTAGCTTGAACATGTTGTAAGGGTTGTGGATACTCAATTGTAGAGCGCTCTTCATCAATTGTTACCCACAAATCTTTATCTGTACGTAAACAAGTTTCTCTTTCGTTGAATCCATTTGCAGTAATAGAAAAAGAGAAATACCTATGGCTCGATAAATCAGAAGCGGAAACTTCAACAGTGGTTTGATAGTATTCTTCTGACTGTTCGATTTTTGTTAAATCAATCGGATACATCTTGTCGTTAATGTGAAGAACCAATTCTTGCTCTTTTTTATTTTTCTCTTTATGAATGACATCGAGTAGAGAAGATTTTTGGAAAGATAGATGAAATACAACCTGATCCTTTTCATTTAATGCATAGGGCAATTTCTGAAAATAATTAGAGCTAGCAGGTTGGGACGAAGAAATATTTAATTGCGGAATCGCAAGTTCTTTTAAAGTAAAGACAGACTGTTCGTCTAATAATTGAGGTAATTGGTCAATCCACATTTCATCTCCTGCTAATTGTCTTGCCCAAGGTTCATATAAAATAATAGGTAGTAGTTGTTCAAGTTGAGCCTCGTTTTTAGCGAGTATTAACGTAACATCTTGCTCTTTTATATTTTGTCGACTTAAAAAGAGGGATTGTTCATGATTGTCCCATTGAATAGTGTCGAGAGACTGTTTAAAAGAATCATTTTTAAAATCATCGGGCACTCCTACAATCACTGTAGATTGTTTCGTCGGCTTCCAATCCTTTTCATAGATGACTGAAGTAGTAGAAATATTTTCTGAATCTGAAGATAAAAGGGCTGCCACCTGTAGTGCGGATGAATAGGTCTCTGCTGAAGCTTGATCAGGTATCACAATTTGAGTAGGGTGTTCTTTTGTCCCTGTGAAATCTTTTCGAAAGGTATTCAAAGAAAGGGAAGAAGTTTTCTCGAAGTCTTTTATTTCAACATGTGATTGTGGATGAATCGTCATCCAATTCCCATTTGTTCCTTGTTCCACACAGACACCTTCTTTAATCGTACCGTCGAATGCTAAAGAGATTTCATGCTTTCCAAGTGTAGTCTGTTTTTTGTTCAGGGGGATAGTCCATAAATTGACTTCTTTACTATTGTTTAACTGAATAGAGTCCACCATTTCTCCATCTATCTTCACTGTTAAAGAAGAGGGGGAGATTAAGATAGGAGAATGAGAGAAATACAACTGTAGTTCTCCAGTTGTAGCAGTCCCATCTACTGAGTAAGTCATTGATTGTTGATTACTTGGACCATAGAATACTAAAGGTTGATCAATCAATCGAATAGAAAAATCGCTTTTAGCATGTACAGTCACCGTAGAAAAAATAAATGTAAACATCACGAGTGTAAACAGTTGGATCCATTTTTTCATTCTTATCACCTATTTTCTATTTTTTGTGTCGAAACGTTCTGTCTTATACCATTTCACTTCCTGTTTAAATACAACGCGTTTTATTTCTAAAAAAAGTGAATAAACTACGAGAATAATCCACATCTGAGAGTATGTAAAATACATGAGGATAACATAGAGAAAGTTTTTGCTGTTCATTTCTGTTTTTTCGATACTTAGGGCAATCATTACTTCTGCTAAAAAGAGTAAGAAGGCTAGAATCCAAAGAACTAAAGCCACATTTCCTACAGTTAAATCAATATCAAACCATATATTAGTAATAAATAATGCATTTGAAACAACGACACCGAAGAAAAAGAGGAAATAAGTAAAGAAAAAATAGAATAAATCAAAAATAATAGATTTCCTTTTGAGTTGTCTAAAATCTTTTAAATATTTGAGAACGACATATTGATTGCCTCTTGCCCATCGAGTTCTCTGTTTCCACCAAACAGATAGTGTTTCTGGCTCTTGTTCCCACGTAATAGCTGCTGGGAAGAAGCGGATATGATATCCCTTGTTGTATACGCGAATAGTCAATTCTGTATCCTCAGCTAATGCTTTAACATCCCAACCACCTAACTCATCAATGATTGAACGTCGAATCGCAAAATTCGTTCCTGGAATTGTAGCAATATTAAACCATTTATATCTTCCAGCTTGAGCCATCCATTGAAAAGTAATGGTTTCAATATTAATAAATCTTGTTAACCATGTTTGTTTGGCATTAATCACTCGAAATTTTCCAACCACAGCAGCAGCACCCGGGTCGTTAATTAATCCCATTACTAAATAGCGAACTGCATCTGGTTCAGGCGTGTTATCTGCATCATAGACAACGATTACCTCTCCATCGCAATATTTCAACGCTTCATTTAGAGCGGAAGACTTTCCAACACCTTTATTGGGAGGCTTGGTTTCGATTACTCTAATAAAGGGATATTTCTTTTGAAAAGAAGCTGCAATTGTACCAGTTTCATCACTACTATTATCATTAATGACAATCACTTCTAATTTATCTTTAGGATAATTTAAACGACTCATTGCATCTAATGTATCTCGAATGACTACAGCTTCATTATGGGCTGGAATGAGTACATTAACAGTAGGCAATTCACCTGTCATATTTTTAGACCAGTTGGGAATGACTTTTCGATAACTTAAATGATGAAGGTAACCCCCTTGCATCAAAAACATATGATACAGCAACATTATCCAAATTAAGATAAGTGAAAGATAGAATAAGCTGTTAGCCATTAAACGGACTCCTTTCATTGAATATCGCTTTTTTTGCTCGTACTCTCATAGAAATAATATAAATACTGAATAAAAAAACAGTTAAACCAACTACTAGTGTAAGAATCCACAGAGCGACTTCATTCATCCCACGATCGAGAAGTAACTTCATTCGGAATTGTATAGGATGTTTTATTTGATGAGTAATTGTACCGTCTTCTCTAAACTGAATGTCCGCATCTGAAATATCCACTTCACTTTCAATTTGATTCCACTTTAACCAATTTAATTGAGAAGTTTGTTCAAACCAAATCAGTAAATTTTCTACACGTTGTTGAGGAGCAAAGGGTGGAATAATGATTGAGACGATTCCGCCATTAATTTGTGCAATTCGTTCAATGAGTTGTTTATCTGTAAGGAGAAGTGAATCTTCCCAATCGGCTTCCATAGTCATTGGATAAATAGTTTGTGGTCCTTTAGTTGAAAGGAAGAGAATGGATTCGTTTGTATAACTCGTTTGAAAAACAGTAGAGAATCCTTTGTTTTTTGTCGCTAACGTATCAGAAATGGTTAACCCATAGGGATATAACTTTTCGTGAATCAAGAGTCGGAAAGCAGATTCATTTAAACTTTCTTCTTGCTGTTGCTCAACAACAATTCTCGCTCCTCTTTGCTGTTGTTTTTGTAAATGTTCGATCAATTTTTTATTTTGATTCAATCCCTCGTATCGCCCTTTGCCTTGTTGCTGTTCATAAGGACGAACTAGATACAAGAGAGGCGTGTCATAAGCTTTCAGTGTTCTCTCCATTTCAATTAATTGTTCTAATGAAGTAAATGGTGTGATAGGACCTAATAAAATAAAGCTTGAGCTTTGTTTAGGTAAATCTACAAGTTTTGAAAGAATCATTGATAAATAGATTTGAACGGTTTTATTTAATTCAGCTACAGGTACCCAATAATTCCCATTAGACTCAGCAATAAAAGGCAATGTGGTATGAAATTCTTTGGCTTCAATCAAGATATTTTCGGGTTGAATATCAATCAAAGGATAGATAGGAAAAGGAGTATTTAAGTGATACTCATCAATCTGTCGAACCATGACTTGTTCTCCTATTGTAATTTGGTCGATTGAAGAAAAAGTAAGGGGAGGTAGCCCGATGAAAAACCACTTCCCTTTATATTGTCGAACAGCTGGTTGAAGGTCTTCGGACCAATTCATTCTTTCTTTACTTAAAGTGATAATATAGTTTGCTTGTTGAATATGTAAAGAATTGACTTCTGTCATTTCTAAGGTTGTTACTTTCATATTCATAGCATCTAAACTGGCTTGAATTTGTGATACGTCAATTTCATTTTTTCCATCATGTACAAATAAAATTTCTTTTTCATTCGCAAATGTATGTTCTATATTTATTATTGAGAAGAGTATACATATAAACATGCTCATTACAAATTTATTCTTCATGGCGTTTCAACTCACTTTCAATGACTTGTAGGACTCCTTCAACTGTAAATGGACTGTCCTGGTCAATTGAATAAATGGATAAGACTAACGTCAAATCTACAATCTTTTCAGACAGTAGTTGATGTTCTTTTAATTGTTCATATAATTTATTTTTCACAATCATTGCTCCGTCGTCCGGTGTGTGTGGGAGAAGAAGAGCAAAATAATTAGAAGACATCCGATACTTCTTGTCAGTCTGTCGAATGATTGAATCAATAGTTGTTGAGAAGCTATGTATTAAATGTTGTAGTTCTTTTTCGCCGTATAATTTTCTGAACATTTCATAGTAATCAATAGTGATTAATAGGATTGAAAGTGTTTCATTATACCTTAGGGCACGAGAGTATTCGACTTGCATATCTTTTTGAAAACGCTGAAAATTATCAAATCCTGTATCCGTATCAATCATGGTCAAATGTTGTACCTGTTCATGGAGTTTCATAGCCTGTTTCTCTATTGTTTTCAAACGATTATGAAATGAGCCTGCAACAGATACCAAGATGAGTAATGCAAAAGACACAAATAAAAAGGTGAGTGAATCTACCTCTGTTACCCAAGATAGATTGGTTGAAGAAGATAAATGAAGATAAAATAAGAGTGACCCACTACCAAAGATTGCGAAGAGGCTTATAATTAAGCCCGGAATTAACCCAAGAAATAAACTCAACACCGTAATCACAATAATACTTGTTCCTAAGACAATGTGACCTTTAGATTGACCATTTAATAAAGGTGAAATGAATAAAGACATAAGAAAGAAAAGAGAAAACTGAGAGGTTAATAATAGTCTGTTTTTGCTCCAATGTATCATTAGTTTGTCCTCCTTGATAAAATCCGATACGCGCTAACTATTCTTCATTACCCTTCACTTGATATTATATGTATGAATAGATAAACTGTTGATTTTTAGACAAAATAAAAAACTTGAGTCGCATGAAAAACATGACATTCAAGTTTAAAGTATGATTCCGACTGGGCTCGAACCAGCGACCTCTACCCTGTCAAGGTAGCGCTCTCCCAGCTGAGCTACGGAATC
>JASLCF010000141.1 GCA_030146155.1 Savagea sp. | reverse complement strand
CTTCCGACATCCCTGTTGTAAAACCAAGGATAGAGAAAATAATCATAGAAACAGGAATAAGTAAAATCCCTTTATCCTGCATTTTTGTAACTAAACTTTGTACACCTGACTCAATGGCACCTGTCGCGCGAATAATACCAAATGCTCCCCCTACAATAAAGATATAGAAGATAATTCGTGCGCCAGCTTGCATCCCTAAAGGAATGGCTGTAAACATTTCGAAAATAGAAACCGGGTTCGAGGTAACTTGGTGATAACTATTTTCGACAACAACAATTCGGTCTCCCATTTCTACTCGTTCATATTGACCTGCCGAAACGAGATACGTAGCAATTGTAGCAAGTATAATGATTGAAAAAATAATTGCATACGTATGTGGAATCGTTAATTTTTTCTTCTTCACTTCTCCCATATGACCCCTCCTATTTTTCATTGACAAAAAAACGCTGAACAACTATCATTCATTTAACGACGTTTTAACGACGTTGTGTTTATTATAAAGAAGTTTTTTATTGAATGCAAAGTTTTTTGAGAATTTTCTAAATTCTTAAATGTAAGCGGTACATTAGCTTAGGTCTGCCTTTACCACCCTTGCTTTGCTCACCTGCAATGACGAGATACGGCGTGCCGTGCAATTTTTTAAGTAAACGCTCCGCTGTTCGACGTGTAACTTGTAAATACTCTGCTAACTCGTCTGTGGTGAATGCTAAATTTTTGTTCAACTGATCAAATTGAATTAACTTTGAAACATTGACTGGGCTTAACCCGGTAAGTTGCGAAAAAGTTAATAATTGTTCATTTTGAATCGCCAAATCCAAAACTGCACGTGTTTGTGGATAAGGCCCTGTTAAGCGATGATTCACATCTACATAATAAAACCCTAAGCCTGTTGTCGTTTGTTGGAGTTGGTACCGATAAGCCGATTGTGCATGTTGTTCAGCCTTTAATAAAGTTTCTCCACTCCCAAAGCCGATGTTGCAACCCGCTTTGAGTTCAGCCATCCAATTGTATAACGCATCACTTTGTAAGAAGCGACGCAATTTTCCAACAGTCGTATATAACTTAATCATTGCATCATCTGTTTGCTTCACAGCATCTAATGCATGCGTAATTTTTTCTACGACCGCTTGATTTTCTGGAGGCACTGTAATCAACCCTACCGCAATCTGTGCATCTGATAATTGTGAAAAGGTAGCGACCTGAATGGCATCATCTACAATCGCCTGTAACGAACTTTCAGAATCAACTGCACGTTGGGTAGGTATGCCTAATGCCTCTAATTCTTTTGCAGCAGCATGCACACTTGTGATCACTAAATCAATGGCTCCTCCCTCTTGATTCTTTTGGTGAGTCTTTACGATTTGACGAACAGAAGTTTCTCGGTGAATCGGGAAAGAAAATGTAGGCACTTTGCCATTCAATTCTCGCTTGAGAGAGGCCCATTCTTCTTCGTGACGATAGTCAATGGATATTCTCTCTAAAGCATAACCCGCGAGAAGTGCACGCGTGAGGGACAAAACTAATGAATGAACGTCTTGCCTGACATAAACGGCTGGAATATTTCTTTTTTGAAGAATCTCTTGACTGTGTTCGTAAGGAAAAGAACCAGCAAAAATACAGGCGTCTACATTGTTGATTCTCTCAACTAGTTCAGGAGCTTCTTCTACTTCTTGGTACACATGATAAGTAAATTGAACATCCCAGTCTTTTTTTATACTTTGCTTAAATTGTTGCACAAACCAGTTGGAACCAATGATTGCTATTGTTTTCATAAAATTACACTCCATTTCAGAAAGGATGACCCACATGAAAATTGAAAAAATCGAAGTTTTTGCTATTGAATTACCATTGAAACAACCTTTTATTATTAGTTATGCACGTTATGATTCTATGCCTTCTATTATTGTAAAAGTAACGCTTGATAATGGCGTTATAGGTTACGGAGAAGGAATTGCGGATGAACACGTGACAGGTGAATCAATGTATGGTGCCTATGCTATTATCGAAAAAACATTGGCACCGCGTTTAATCGGAGAAAACCCGTTAAATATGGAACGCATCCATAAAATAATGGACGCTGAGATTTTAGGCGCACCTACAGCAAAAGCTGCACTCGACATCGCTTGTTACGATGCTGCGGGTAAAGCTTTAGGTGTTCCAGTTTATCATTTATTAGGCGGAAGATACCACGACCGATTCAAACTCGCTCATGTATTAAGTATACTCACTCCTGAAGAAATGGCAAAAGAGGCTAAAGAACAAATAGATGCCGGCTTTAGTGCGATTAAAATCAAAGTTGGAACAGATGCACAACTTGATGTTGAACGTATTTTAGCGGTACGTGAAGCGGTTGGTCCAACAATTAACCTGAGAGTAGACGTCAATCAAGGATGGAAAAACAGTGCGACAGCCATTCAAGCCTTGGCACAATTAGAAGATGCTCAACTCGATTGGATAGAACAACCAATCATCGCATCGGATTTAGACGGGATGGCCGAAATTAAACAAAAAACAACCATTCCAGTCATGGTAGATGAAGGGTTAGTGGGCATTCCTGAAATGCGTACCATTATTCAAAAACAAGCTGGCCATAAAATTAATATCAAACTAATGAAATGTGGTGGAATTTATAAAGCAAATCAATTAGCAATCATTGCAGCGATGGAAAATATTGAAGCACAAGTCGGTTCAATGGTTGAATCCTCTGTCGGTTCGGCTGCTGGTTATCATGTTGCATTTTCAAAAAGTAATATTACAAGTATTGAACTTACAGGCCCATTAAAATTCAGTAAAGATGTCGGAAACTTAGCCTACGACGTCCCTTATATTTCATTAAATGAACAAGCTGGTTTAGGGATTGATGTAGACGAGCAAGTCTTACAAGAGCTCACTCTTCAATCGGCAGTCATTCAATAATTAATTCATATGGAGTAGGATTACAAAAAATGTAATCCTACTCCATATTTTTAATAATAATTCTGATAATTCATTGACTTTTAATTTTTAATCATGTATTCTAATTCAAAGTTCAGTATACAGTATACCGAATAAAAAATTGAAGTGAGGGAATTTGAATGAATAAAACAAAAAGAAAATCTTTTTTACTTCCTGTGTTTGTAACCGCTTTATTACTTATCTTATCTGCTTGCGGTAACAGTGCTAACAATGATAATAAAAATAAAGGGGATGTCGTTAATCTACAGCTTGGACATGCCTTATCAGAAGGTACTCCTGCATCAGACTTAATCTTAGAAATGGCAAATGAGATTAAAGAAAAAACAGATGGTAGAGTAAACTTTGATATTTTCCCAAATAGCCAATTAGGCTCTGAAACAGAAATGCTCGAACAAGTTAAAATGGGAACGATGGAATCTGCTGCGATTATGGTAGGTACAATGCAGTCTTTAGATCGTAAAATGGCTATTGAAGATTTACCTTATATGTGGAAGGACATTGAATCTGCAAGAGCTGCATATGATGGTGAGTTTGGAGAATACCTTGGAAATATTATGAAAGATCAAGGAATGAAACAGATTGGTTACTTAGAATGGGGTTTCAGACATATTACAAATAATAAACAGCCTATTGTTAAACCAGAGGACATGAAAAATGTGAAAATCCGAGTTGCAGAATCTAACTTGCGTATTGATGCTTTTGAACAAGTAGGCGCTTTACCAACAATTATGGCATTCAGTGAAGTTTATGGTGCTTTACAGCAAGGTGCCCTTGATGCTCAAGAAAACCCGCTAGCCAACATCGTAGCTCCAAAATTTAATGAAGTACAAAAGTATTTGTCATTAACAGGTCATTTTTACAATACAATCATGATTGTTGTAAAAGATGATGTGTGGGAAAAAATATCAACTGAAGATCAAAAAATAATTTTAGATGAAGCTAACCGAATTTCACAAGAAGTCCGAGTAGTGAATGACAAACAAGAACAAGAATATATTAATGAACTTCGTGAAAAAGGAATGGCAGTAAATGACGATGTGGATAAAGAAGCATTCAGAAATCAGATGCTCCCAGTTTATGAGAAATGGGAAAAAGAAGTGTTTGGTGAGGAACTAATGAATATTTATCGAAATGCTTCAGGTTGGTAATCATCACTTATAATGTGAAAAAACAGCAACTCCGAGTATTTTAGTCACCTTCAAGATCTATTTTGAATACTTGATTAAAGGAGATTGCTGTTTCTTTATGAAAAAATAACCATAAAAGGAGAAAATTTATGGAAAAATTTATGAAACTACTTGTTAAAGTTATTGCACTGTTTTCGATGCTTGCTATTACAGGACTTACGCTAATTGTTTTTTTACAAGTTGTATTCCGATTTTCTGGTGTCTCGTGGCCAGGAGCTGAAGAACTTTCACGCTTACTTATTGTATGGCTTACTTTTCTAGGTTCTAGTTTAGCTATTTATGAGAAAATGCATTTAGGAGTAAGATACTTTGTCAGTCTAGCCAAACCATCTATTCAATTAATTATAGACAGATTTGTGTATTTGCTGATTTTTATTTTCTTTTTACTTTTAACTTTTTATGGAATGAAGCTAACTATTAATGCCATGGATAATACTTCATCAACACTTTTATTGCCTATGAGTGTTTTCTATGCAGCAATTCCATTAAGCTCTATTTTTTCAATGCTTTTTGTTATTGAAGCAGTACTCAATCCTGAACGCAAAGGAGCTGAAGAATTATGATGCTCATACTAATGTTACTAGGCTTCTTTACTTTACTTTTTCTAGGTATGCCAATCGCTTTTACAATGGGATTGATCTCTATTGTTATTTTATTGCTAGGTGGTACATCGATAGAAATTGTAATTCAACGAATGTTTGCTGGTGTGAATAACTTTTCCTATATCGCACTTCCATTATTTATATTAGCGGGAAATATCATGGGTAAAGGCGGTTTAACACGAAGATTAATGGCATTCGCAGACGCTCTAGTAGGTAGAGTAACTGGGGGGCTCGGTGTTACTGCAGTTGTAACAAGTGCTTTATTTGGTGCAGTTTCAGGATCTACTGTTGCTACGACTTATGCAGTAGGTTCAGTTGTAGTTCCAGAAATGAAAAAACAAAAATACAGTGATGCTTTTATCGCAAGTATTATAGGACCAGCTGGAGTTTTAGGTTTAATTATCCCACCTAGTATTACCATGGTTATCTTAGGAATAACTGCTAATATATCCATTGGGAAATTATTTATTGCAGGGGTTTTACCTGGATTAATCTTAATGGCTCTTATTAGTATATATGTTATCTTTATGTCAAAGAAAAAGAATTTTGGAATTGTTAAAACAGAAAAATTAGGCTTTAAAAAGTTTTCTAAAATCGCTCTACAGGCATTCTTCCCATTACTTACACCTGTAATTATTTTAGGTGGAATTTTCGGTGGGTATACTACAGCAACTGAAGCTGCAGTCATCGCAGTTGTGTATGGATTTATTTTATCTATGTTCTATAGAGAACTAACTTTCAAAAAATTCAAGGAAATAATGATTTCTTCAGCTACGACATCAGCTACGATTCTTATTATTATTTCAGTAGCTAATGTATTTACCTATGTATTAACCGTATACAAGGTACCTGCGATGATGTCAGATTTCTTCCTTCAATTCGCGTCGACACCTATTCAATTTTTATTAATAGTTTCTGTGATTTTATTTATCTTAGGAACGCTAACTGAAGTTACTTCTCTTATTATTCTATTAAGCCCAATATTTATGCCAATTGCTATGCAATATGGAATAGATCCTATTCATTTTGGAATGGTACTTATTATGAACTTTGCTCTTGCTAATATCACACCTCCTGTTGGTCTTTCGTTAATAGCTGGTGCAAGTATCACACGTAGAGATATGGGAATTGAGGACACGTTCCCGTACATACTACACGTTATAGGTATTGTAGCAATTATGGTGCTTATCATCATATTCGTTCCTTCAATCTCCACTGCTATCCCTAACCTATTTGCAAACTAAAGGAGGTTAAAAAAATGATTAAAAGAGGAACGGAAACTACTCATATTGATTCGCCTAGATCAGGTAAGGGCAGAATGAAAATGAATACAATTATTTCTGATAAAGATCAAGTTGAAGGCTTATCTTTATTCGCAACATTAGAATTAGACATCGACAGTGAAGTCGGATATCACCAACATATAAACGAAGCAGAAGCCTATTTCATCGTTTCTGGAACAGGTGAATTCACTGGAAATGACGGATTAAAAAAACAAGTTTCTTCAGGTGATTTGTGTCTCATTGAAAAAGGACAATCACATGGGTTAAAAAATATAGGAAATCAACCCCTATCATTTATAGCCATTGTCTATAATTCTGAAAAGTAAAAAGAGACTGAAACAAAACCTCTAAAATCCACACAACGCCTGCCATCAAAAGTTAAAATTTTGATGGCAGGCGTTTTTCATTTTAACAACTTTTATTTTTCAATTGAAACCCAACTGATATTCTAGTAGCTTTTAATGACGTTAGACTGATTGAATTTTTTCAAACACACTCCATGCCGCTAACAAGCTAGTCTTTTCATTATTCGGCATCGGTTCATTCTCTACTACAAATTGCATCTTACCAAACTCTCCTATCGCCTTAATTTCATGCGTATTTTTTTCAATTGCTGGGTCTACCCATACTTCTACTTGAGTCCGTTCTATTCCTATCCCTGCTAGAGATAATGCAATGGCAACATTCATATTTCTTGGGTAGTGTTGGATAGCCTCAGCTGCACTACCTGAAAATAAGAGTTGTGCCTGCTTACTCGGGACACCTGTTGGCAAAGCTGTTGGAGGCTTTGTCGTACGCAAAGTGACTTCTTTTAACCCCTGTAAAGCCTGAGCTGATCGAATTAAATCTAAGCCGCCAATCGCTCCTGAAGGTAAATAAATTGTCGCCTTTTTTTCTTCGGCCAGCTGTTGTAATGTCACAAATCGTTGAGGGTCTGCAAACATACCGATACTACTGATTACAACAGGAATACCCCGAGATAACAAGTCTTTAATTGTCATCGAAGCCGTTTCAATCGTACTCGCTTCCACGACTAAATCAAACGGGTGATTCAGAAACTGTTCCCATTCTGACTCACCTTGTACATCATAGCGTCTATTAAGTTGTGTGAAGTCTTCTGTTCTCTGTGAGTAAACATGTGTTATTTTTCGGCCAGGCAGAAGATGCTCACTATTTATTTTTTCCAATAAAAATGAACTAATTTGCCCATAACCAATGAGTCCAATCCGCATTGACATGTCTCCTTTCATCCTCATTCCTTCATTTATTAAGTATCCGTCTAGCAATAAAAAACCACAGACTGGAGCAATTCCTCCAATCTATGGTTTGGTTAATTATTTAATTGTACCGACCATATCTTTAGCAACGACATAACGATCAAACTCTTCTTCAGTTAGAAGACCTGTCTCAAGTGCCGCTTCTTTTAACGTTGAACCGTTTTTATGAGCTGTTTTCGCAATTTTAGCTGCGTTTTCGTAGCCAATGTAAGGATTTAATGCAGTGACTAACATCAATGAGTTTTCTACTTTATGTTCAATCTCAGTAAGGTTTGGCTCAATACCGACTGCACAGTTATCATTAAAACTAACCATACCGTCTGCTAATAATTTCACAGATTGAAGGAAGTTATAAATAATAACAGGTTTGAATACGTTTAATTCAAAGTTCCCTTGACTTGCTGAGAAACCAATCGCAGCATCATTCCCCATTACTTGAGCAACGACCATTGTTAATGCTTCTGATTGTGTTGGGTTCACTTTTCCTGGCATAATCGATGAACCTGGCTCATTTTCAGGGATTGTGATTTCACCAATTCCTGAACGTGGTCCACTTGCTAACCAACGAACATCATTAGCAATCTTCATTAAGTCTGCTGCTAATGCTTTAATCGCACCATGCACATAAACCACTTCATCATAACTTGTGAGTGAGTGGAACTTATTAGGTGCTGATTTAAATTCAATGCCTGTTGATTTCGAAATTTCTTCTGCTACTTTATCTCCGAACCCTTCTGGAGCGTTGAGTCCTGTTCCGACTGCAGTTCCACCGATTGCTAAATCTTTCATTTTCTCTACAGATTCAACAACCATTTCTTCAGAGCGTTCTAGCATACGACGCCATCCACTAATTTCTTGACCTAATGTTAAAGGTGTTGCATCTTGTAAGTGCGTACGACCAATTTTAACAATTTCTTTAAATGCTTCTTCTTTCTCTAAGAGTGTTGCTTTGAATAATTGAATCGCTGGAACTAATTCCTCTTGAACCGCAAGTACACCTGCTACGTGAAGTGCAGTTGGAAATGTATCGTTTGAACTTTGAGATTTATTCACGTCATCATTTGGGTGTAGACGTTCTTCCTCTCCCCATTCTTCTAACAATTGATTTCCACGATTTGCTAACACTTCGTTCATATTCATATTAGACTGTGTACCGCTACCTGTTTGCCAAACAACTAGTGGGAAGTGCTCGTCCCATTGACCTGCAATGACTTCCTCTGCAGCAGTAACAATCGCCTTTGTTTTTACATCTGATAAGGCGCCATATGATTGACTTGCAAGTGCAGCTGATTTTTTCAAATGAGCAAATGCACGGATTACGCCTAAAGGAATGCGTTCGCCACCAATTTTAAAGTTTTGTTTACTACGCTGTGTCTGTGCTCCCCATAGTTTGTCTGCAGGAACTTTGATTTCACCAAATGTATCGTGTTCAATACGGTATTCCATTTTCCTTCACCTCGTCATTTTTTTAAGTGCTACTCCTTCTATTGTACCTTGTCAGCAACTATTTTCAAATGTAAAACGTTAATTCTTCACTGTTTGTCTCTTTTTTGATAACCCAAAGAAAAAGACGGCTAAAACACTACAACTGACCATGATCCATGCCATCGGAAATGCCGTTGCATCCCCAGCAATTCCTACTAACGGAGAGACAATTGCTCCACCAAAGAACGGTAATAACCCTAGTAAAGCAGAAGCGCTCCCTGCTCGTTCTCCTTGCAAATCCATTGCAATGGAAAAGCCTGTAGTCGACACTGAGCCAATACAAGCAACAGCTAACCATAAAAAAATCGCAATCAGCCATAGAGAGGCATCTAAATAAAAAGAGGCGAGAAGGCTAACTGTCGCAAAGAGAGAAATAAAAATAGAAACCTGTAAAATCTGTACCTCCTTAAAATGCTCCGCTAATTTTGCAGCAAGTTGAGCTGCTAGAATTATCCCAATACCATTTGCCGCAAAAAAGAGGGAGAACTGAAAGCTAGATACGCCATAGACATTTTGGAGTACAAAAGGCGAACCCGCAATATACGCAAACATCCCTGACATGATCAATGCTTGAGTGAAAGCAATTCCCATAAAAGTTCGATCTCTAAACAGCTCACCAAACACTTTAAAAATAGCCGTAAAACTAGCTTCTGTCCGGTGTTCCTGATGATGGGTTTCTTTAAAACCAATTTGAACAGCTACCAATAGAATGAGACCAAACGCTCCTAATACATAAAAAATACCAGTCCAAGGTAAAAATTGTAGAATAAAACTACCTATAATGGGTGCTAAAATAGGAGCTGCTCCGTTTACTAAAGATAACAAGGCAATAAATTTAGTGAGTTCTTTACCACTAAACATATCCCGTGCAGCTGCCCGTGTAATGACTACACTTGCCGCACCCATAAATCCTTGTAAAAAGCGTAAGGCAATCATCATTCCAACGGATGTACTAAAAGCAATCCCTATTGAAAAAATAGCATACCCTAATAAAGTGAAACGAATCGGATTACGTCTGCCATGAATATCACTCAAAGGACCGAAAACAAGCTGCCCCGCCGCCATTCCGAGCAAGGTCGCCGTTAATGTTCCTTGAATGAGAGAAGTAGAGGTATGTAATTCTTGAGCAATGGTCGGCAGTGCTGGTAAGTACATATCCATCGACAACGGACCAAAAGCAGTCAATGAACCAAATAAGAGAATCATCCAAAATGTAATTTGAATTTGTTGTTGCTTTTTCTGTTGTGTCATAAAATCCCCCCTTAATTGATAATCATTATCATCGAATCGTATTGTATCACGTATCGAATCGATTCACCTTTTTTCTGCCTAAACCAAAAAAGACATACCACCTATCGCTAGATGATATGTCCTCTCTCCTCTACTATAAGTTATTACATCTCTTGTCGTAAGGCCTGAATAATATCTATTTTTGTTGCTTTTCGAGCTGGTCTCCATCCTGATAGAATCGCAACAGAAATACTAATTGCTGAAGCGACCACAACTAAAGCCAGTGGGATTGAAGAAAACACAATACCTGCTTCTTCAAATTCTGATTCTCCTGTCGCCATGCTGACGACAATAGGTAAGATTGCATTGGCTAAAAAGCTGACTGCATAAGAAACAACAATCGCAATAGCTGTTCCTAAAATACCTATCCACGCACTCTCCATAATAAATAATCGCTGAATTAATTTTGGACTTGTCCCCAATGCCTTCATGACACCAATTTCTCTTGTACGTTCCGTCACCGCCATTGTCATCGTGTTGAAAATACCTATCGACGCAATGAAAACAGCAACAGTTCCGACAACTATTAAACCTACTTTAAAAGCAGTAAAAAAGAGATTAAATTGCTTCAGTTCATCTAAAACGGAATAAGTTCCAAAGCCAAGTGCTTCTAATTCAGCACGTAAATCAGGAATTACTGTAGCAGACTGAGCATGTATTTGATACTCTGTATAAATAGTTTGATTAAGTTGTTTCTGTTGTTCTTCTGCTGAAAGATCGGATGATTGCAACTGCTGTTGATAGAGTGCCTGTATCTCAGGAATCAGTTCACTAGAACCATACACATTGCTATCCTTATTCCACTCTCTCGCTGGCGCTTCTTTAATTCCTACTACGGTCAAAGGAAAAGACTGAACTTCCTCCCCTTCTTCTAAAGCATCTACTTCATAAATAAGTTGATCTCCTAATTGAATTTGGACTGCCTTTGTTTGTTCTTCTTCAATATCAAAAAAACTTTCCATAAAATGTGCGCCTACCACCACTTCGTGAGGCTTTTCAGGCAAACGTCCTTCTTGTAATGGAAACTTTAATTTTTTCTCTTCTGGAATATCTAGTAGACGAAGTTCACTGTCACTTTCTTTCCCATCAAATTGTATCGTATCAGCAATTGTCACAATCCCTTTTGTAGGAAAAGCGTACACACCGTCTAGGTTTTTCAATTGTTCCATATCTACCTGAATATCATCATTTTTGTAGACTTGGATTTCAGTCACTGAGCGATCTGATAAGAGTTGATCTTCCAATGTACCGTGCAGACCAAACCCAATAGACGCAAGTACAATTAAAAAAGCCGTACCCATTGTCGTCGCAAGTATCGTCATCGACACCCGTAATTTATTTTTTTTCATATGCTGTCTCATATAACGAATCTGTTCTTTAAATGTCATGACGTTCTCCTCCTGACAATACACCATCATGCATCGTATACATACGATCAGCCATCTGTGCCACTGCATCATCATGTGTAATCATCACAAATGTTAA
>JASLCF010000140.1 GCA_030146155.1 Savagea sp. | reverse complement strand
GTACGTGTTGCCATATGACCTAAATTACGCGCATCAATAAATAAGATTTCACCTGAACGTTCACGTTTCCCATTCTTCGCTTTATTTTTCGTAATAAACCATAGACAAACAGGGATTTGTGTAGAATAAAAGAGTTGTCCAGGTAATGTGACGATACATTCTACAAGATCTTCTTCAATTAAGTTTTTACGAATTTCTAACTCAGATGATGTATTCGTGGACATAGATCCGTTTGCTAAGACAATTCCAGCTGTTCCAGTTGGTGCTAACTTTGACACCATATGTTGAATCCAAGCATAGTTCGCATTACCTGGTGGTGGTGTACCGTACTTCCAACGCAAATCATCTTGAAGACGCTCTCCACCCCAATCACTAATGTTAAATGGTGGGTTCGCTAATATGTAATCCGCTTTTAAACGCTTATGTAAATCGTTATGGAAAGTATCTGCGTTTTGTGATCCTAAGTTGGCATCAATTCCACGGATCGCTAAGTTCATTTTTGCGAGTTTCCAAGTTGTTGGATTTGATTCCTGACCATATACTGCAATGTCACCTAATTTTCCTTGATGTTCCTCTACGAATTTTTCACTTTGAACGAACATTCCACCTGAACCACAGCATGGATCATAAATTCGTCCTTTGTAAGGCTCTAACATTTCAACAAGTAGCTTTACAACTGACATTGGCGTATAGAATTCTCCGCCACCTTTTCCTTCTGCACTTGCAAATTTTCCTAGAAAATATTCATAGACACGCCCTAATACATCTTTCGAACGGCTTTCCTTATCGCCGACACGGAATGAAAACATATCAATCGTTTCACCGAGACGTGTTTTATCTAAGTCTGGTCGTGCGTAGTTTTTAGGTAATACACCACGTAAACTTTCGTTTTCCTTTTCAATAGCAATCATGGCTTCATCAATGATTTGTCCGATTTCAGGCTTTTTTGCATTTTCTTTAATGTGAGACCAACGTGCTTCTTTCGGTACCCAAAAAATATTCTCTGCTAAATATTCGTCTTTATCTTCTGGATCTGCCCACTCATCTTCTTGTAATTGATCATATAACTCTTCAAATGAGTCCGATACATACTTTAAAAATAATAATCCTAGCACGACATGCTTGTATTCCGATGCATCCATACTTCCACGTAGCTTGTCTGCCATCGCCCACAATTTTTCTTCAAAACCGATATTTGCTGACATAATGATCCCTCCATTTAAATAAATCTATAAATTACCATTTTAATACTTCATTATCCCTATCATACCAACATTTTAAAGCATTGTCACAATAAAGTGGCGGCGCATAGATAATTACCATCACCTATATAAAAAAACCATTGCCAGAATGCAATGTATTTGCATTTAAATTCATGAATTCCCATTAATCTCTTTATTAGAAATATACAGTAATCCAATTATCCAAAGATTTATTTTTCAAAATAGTTTGTCAAATTAAGTGCAACAGTTCTTCTTCAAGTGCCTCGTATGCAGTTTTCCAGTCAAGACATTTTCTTGTACGATGATTAATGAGTTGAAGTACTTGCTTCTTCTGTTATTAGGAAGAGTACATATCACCTTTTTCTTTCCTATGTATTGAAACAGCAGTACCTAGCTTCCATTAAACACTTAATAGAAAAAGAAATGATTCAATCGAGTAAAGACGGACTGGTATTTATGATGGCGGATTTATACAATGAAAAACTTGTTGATACTTATTTTGATGAAAAAACGTTCAGTTCAAAAAGTATTTTTCTTTTTAATGCATATTTACAAGCAATACCTTCTTATTAAAATGGGTGACTAATTCTCAACTCATCATCACAGATCCTTTTGTTTTACCAACGCCACCTTTACAATTTCCTACAACAATTGTAGTAGCCATACAAATATTCCCCCTTCAACATATTACCCAAAGTATACTTATCAAATTTCTACTTATGTTAGAATGAATTCAAATAACTCTCTACAATTAATCATCATACTTAAAGTGGAACTATATTAATGACATAAAAAAAGATAAAAAGGATTAGCAACTATAGCTACTCCTCTTTATCTTTACTCGTTTCAAATGGCTTTTCAACATAGTTGGTTACGTTATGTTGACCAATTGTTTCATATTTTTCTTTTGATTGTTCTGCCGATTCTATAGAAGTATTAATATGATTCAAATGTAAGGCATCTGTAATGATTTTATTTAAATAAATTGGTTCTGGTGCTTCCTCAACTGCAGCCATCACAAGCGCATTACGCAAATATCCGGCATTTTGAGAAAGCAGCTCTGCATTAAAAGATAAATCATGTTGTTCAGCAAATAGTTTCATGAAAATTGAGACAGTACGAGTGTTACCTTCACGGTAAGGGTGAACACGCCAAATATCAGTCATTAATTTTGAAAACAAGTAAGATAATTGTGGATTTTGACGTGACCATATCTGTTCTTTCATCCAGTTAAAAATATTTTGTAAATCATTTTTAATATTAGTATGATCACTATACGTAATCGATAAACCATTTAGTAATTTTTCACTTTTATAAATATTAACTATTCGAAAATCTCCAGCCCACTCATACAGTTCTTCAAATAAGAAATGATGAATAACTTGTAATGAGTGATATTGATAAAAGTCGATATCATCCATAATAGATTGAATGTCAATCAGACCTGCTATTAAAAGTTGCGCTTCGATATCAATCAGTTGCTGTTCATCTTGAATATTGAGCTTATTGATTAATAGTTTTGATTTATCATGAATATATGGATCCATCTACTGTTGCACTTTCACGTATTGCTGGATAATGGCTTTTTTTAGTTGTCTAGATGTAATACGACCATCTTTATATTCATCTAATAATTGTTGTGTAAATGTTGTAGGTTTACCACCATCAAGTGCAGCCATACCTACTGCAAATTGAATCTGTTTTTCTCGTTTAATCCGTTCAGTTGCTATCATGTCATGCACCTCTCTTTTTAATAACTCAAGTAAATCACATTTTTAAGGAGATCTCAATTGCTATTCATAATCAACCTCTCCCCTCATTATAACTAAGTATCTCCTACAAAGGCTATTATAAACTCTATAATTGATACTATTTCTTATATTTATTTTTTTATAACTGGATCCATGTTAATAAGTTGAACCACCGCTATCTTCAATAGGGGAATGCTGGATAGGTTACACTTAGTTAGATAATCGTTTCATGCCCGACACGTCCTCTCTATTCTTAGGTTAGAGACTTAACTAACTTGTGTCCATAAATCCATACTAGTACCAGTTTAATAATTGTTTCTTTAATTTCTTCAATCGATCACCTCAAAGCTGTTGGCTCAATAGTTATTCCACAAAGTACTTATTCAATATCGTTCCCAGTACTATCCCAAATGCCGTAGCGAATATAGTCTAGACCTATAGAATTGCCTACTTCCCTTCACATCAAGTCGACGTAATATAATGATACAATGTCGCATCTACTTCTTGTTGAAGGGCTAAATGCATTGAAACGATGGGTAATTCTTGTTGCTCTTCATTCACTATCGTCTCTTCTTGCACACTATCTAACTGAATCTCAGACTCCCCTAAATAGTAATAATGCGCACCCTCTGATTCATTTTTCATGACGAAAATATGCATTTCTTCCTTCTTTTCGGGCATCTGTAATAATTCACGCACTTCTTTAGAAGCAAGCGTACGATTATTTCTCGTATACCACTTCAAGACATGGCGGTTAATGAATTGGTCTCCGTATTTTACACTTGCTGATACCGCATTATCTTTGGCGTATTTGATAAAAATCGGACAAGTGCCATGTTTTAATCGATAACCAAACATCGTGCCTTTCTCGTCTTTCTCCCAATTTAACAAAAGACAGACATCTTTTCGACTGTATTTTTCATTGATTGTTAATCTTTGGGTAGCGTCGTAACGGGTTGAACGCAGTAAACCCGCTTCAATCGTATCACGGATGAGGCGGTTCGCAAATCCGTGATTCAATCCTTCTTGAACGAAATCTGCGAGTACATAGTGCTGCTCGGTTTTCGTCACAAAAGGTTGTCGCCCATACTTCTTTTGATCAGCTGTCACAAAGAAATCAAGGGACAGTACACGTTCTACTGAGCGAAGAGTCTGTTCGTCAAACGAAATGCCTTTTGCGACTAACAAGTCCTCATAAGCTTTAATGGCTAACCGATGATTCGGAGCATCCATTAACGCTTCTAACAGCAGTAATTCATGTGGTCGTTTGCCTGGCAAGCATTCTTTCGATAAAAATAATAACGTTTGTTGATGACGTTCAGGCAATGGCGTCTCTACTTCGTTCAAGCGCACCAACACTTCATAATAACTGTTCATATTGTGCTTACTGCCATTATCATGTTCATCGACAAGAACAACCGGATCGAGTGAATGATTGTGAATGAAATCGACTAACAACGGTTGACGCCCCAAGCGATTTTTCAATTGTTCGTAGGCTTCTTGAATGACTAAAAAAGAAGTGAGGCGACTCGCATTAATCGATTCAAATATTCGCTCTTTGGCGATTTGTTCAAAATGAATAGTAGAAATGCCTGTTAAAAAACTCGGTTCTTGTACCGTACGACGAATGGTTTCCTTATTCATCGACTGATCGCCAGATAACGCAATCGGGATTAAATAGTTCTTTTGATAATTGCCGATAAAATCAATGACTGTAACAAACTCTTTTTGATTAGATTTACGCAACCCTCGGCCCAGTTGTTGGATAAAGACGATGCTTGATTCTGTTTGACGCAGCATCACAATTTGGTTAATCGACGGGATATCAATTCCTTCATTAAAGATGTCCACTGTTAAAATGTAATCAAGTTCCCCGTTCTCGAGTTGTTGCACTGCCGCTTCTCGTTCTTCTGGTCTATGCTTACCTGAAAGAGCTACCGTTCGTAACCCTCTTTCATTTAATAATGTCGACAATTGTTCAGCTTCTTCAACGAGACTACAAAACATTAAGCCGACCACTCGTTCACCTGAATAACCATAGTAATTTATTTTGTCTAAAATATAATCGATACGCTCATCTAGTACTAAATACTTCAATTGCTCGGTTTTGGTTTCTAATAAGCCGTCCATTTCATACGCGGTCACTCCAATATAATGGAAAGGAGCAAGTAAATTAGCTTCTAAAGCATCTTGTAGACGAATATCATAAGCCACCGTGTAATCAAATAACTCATAAATATTTTCACCATCTGTTCGATCAGGTGTCGCAGTCATGCCAAAATAGAAATCAGGTCGGAAATACGCCATTAATTTTCGGTAAGAAGCTGCCCCTGCTTTATGTACTTCATCGATTAAAATATAATCAAAATGATCGTTCGCAAATTGATGGAGATGTGTATCACGTGCCAGTGTTTGAATGGTCGCAAACACATATTTGGCATCTTTGTCTCGATGGTTCCCCGTATACAAGCCAAAATCAGACTCATGTCCACC
>JASLCF010000132.1 GCA_030146155.1 Savagea sp. | reverse complement strand
AACCATTGATTCATCGTATGAAAGAAAACGGTATCCTTTTGTGAAATATTCATATGCAAATGAAGTAACTTGTACATCTCCAGTGTAATTCCACCATGACTATGAACCACGCTCTCAGGAATACCACTCGTCCCTGAAGAGAATAAAATCCATAGCGCTTCGTTAAATTCCATTTCTTCAAAAGAAAACTCGGAAAAAGAAGGCGTCGCATGATTCATAATCTCTGGCCATAAATGAATATAATCATTTTTAGGAGCTGCAAAAACATAAGGTACAAAAATAATACTTTCAATAGAAGGGACTAAACTCTTCAATTGACGAACATCTTCTCGGCGATCCGTTTGTTCGCCCCCAAATGTATACCCTCCGACAGCTATTACTACTTTAGGTTTCGTAATCGTAAAACGTTCTACAACACTCTTTAATCCATAACTCGGTGACACACTTGTCCAAATCGCTCCGATACTTGCTGTAGCCAACAAAGAAACGACTGATTCATAAATATTAGGAAGATAACCTGCTACACGGTCCCCCTTTTCAACGCCAAGACCTTTCAAGTAAGTGGCTAACTTTACAACGTCTGCCTTTAGCTCTCCCCATGTTTTTAATACATCCGTTCTTGTTTCTGATTTAGAATAAATTGCGATTTTTGTATCTTCTTTTTGTTGTAAAACATGTTGTGCATAATTGATAGTTGCTCCTGTAAACCACTTCGTTTTTGGCATTTGTCTTGTTGTCATGACTTGCTCATAAGACTGCTGTTGATCAAATGGAAAATAACGATAAATCGATTCCCAAAAATCAGGCATGTATTCAATAGACCACTTCCATAGGTCATCATAAGATTTTAATTCTAATTGATAAGTTTCATTCAACCAATCCCTAAACTGGAACATATGTGACTGCTCAATATCCTGTTCTTTTGCTTTCCATAAATAAGTGCCTTCTTTTACTTCTTCAATTGGCTTTAATTTAGGTACTCTCTTTCTAGACATGCTTTGACTCCCCTTCAATCTCTTTATTTACTGCAAGCTAATGTCAAAGTGAAGCGGTTTCCTGATGGATCGACTGCTTCATAACGTTCATCTACTTTAATTACAGTGGCATCGATTTGATGCAATCTCTCTATCGATTTCTCTAAACTATGAGCGGAAGGAAAACGAACAATCGCTCGCTCTAAACCTACTGTGAAAGGTTCTTGTGGAGCAATTCCCTCTCCATTCCACACGTTAATCGCAATATGATGATGGTACTGTGAGGTAGACATAAACATCACTGTAGGACCACTAGCTACAATCTCAAAACCAAGAGCTTCATAGAATGCATGTGTTTCGATTAAATCTGCAACATGTAAATGAAGATGGCCCATGATTGTTTCTTTTGGCATTTTTCCAGTCCAAGCGTGTCCTTCACTCACCTGTAAGAGACCTTCCTGATCAATTCTTTTCGTTGTCATATAAACTTCTTGCCCTGTCCATTTCCACTCATCGGGATTTCTATCCGCATAAATTTCAATCCCATTCCCGTCAATATCAGACAAATAAAGAGCCTCACTCACATCATGGTCTGCTGCTCCAAAAGGAATATTTTGGCTCATCAAATGACGCATAATGACTCCTAAACTTACTCTGTCGGGTAATAAGATAGCAAAATGATACAAGCCCGTTCTATTTTTTTCAGGATGGCGCACATTTTTAGGCACATGTAAAATTAAAAATGGACACTCTTCATCTACCCCTAATGCAGCGTAGTGACTTCCCTTTTTTTCAATAACAGATAGCCCGATTACTTGTTGATAAAATGAAATTGAAGCTTCTAAATCTTTAACGTTAATCTGCACTTGAGGAATAAATGTTGCTTGTTCACTGTGAAATTTAACCATATTCTCATCACTCTTTCCAGTTTATTGTTACTCGTCTATACCCCATCCACTTGATTATACTCTTTCCTCCGTTACGATTTGAACAAAACGCTTCATTGCAGAAGACAATGCACGCTCTTTCTTATAACAAATACCAATCTCACGCGAAGGAATCGGTTGAGTAAACTGCACTTCTTTCAAAACACCAGATTGTAAATGACGCATAGAAAACTCTCGAATAACGGCCGCAATTCCAAAATTCATTTTTGCAAATTCGATTAATAAATCATGCGATCCTAATTCGAACTCTGGTAATGGTTCGACACCATTTTTCAACAACCAACTTTCTACATATTGACGAGAATTAGATGTTTTTTCTAACATAATAAGTGGAAGTTGGACTAACTGTTCATAGCTTACCTCTCCACTCAATAATCTGTCATACTTCTCTCCATATACGAATGTGTCTTGAACAGTCATCGTCGGAATAATCATTAACTGATCTTCTTGTATAGGTAAATTGCATATGGCTATATCTACTTTATCATCTTTTACTAATTCAATCAGTTGAGACGTTGTGCCATTTTGTAAAGTGAATTTGATATTAGGATAAATCGTATGAAAAGTTGCTAAATCTTCTAGTAAATAATATTTTGAAATTGAATCACCTACACCAATCGTCAATTCTCCAAACGTAACATCCTTCAACTCTGCAAGGCGTCGCTCACCTGTTTTCATCATCTGTAAAGCCGGAGTGACATATTCATTCAGTATTTCGCCCTCCTTAGTTAAACTGGCTCCCCTCGTTGATCGAAAAAACAATTGTACTTCTAATTGTTCTTCTAATTGCATAATTGCTTGGCTGACAGCAGGTTGTGTTAAATAAAGAGCTTCTGCAGCTTTAGAAAAACTACCTGCCTTTGCGACTTCATAAAACACACGATACCATTCTAATTTAATCATACATAAGTCCTCCTTATGCCTACTATAAAATATATTAATTTTACTTATACCGTAAGTGTAAGTTATAGTACAAGAGAAGACAATTGTCTTTTTATTCTATTTTTACTAAGGAGCGATTACAGTGGAACGAGTAGTAGGTACAGTCTCAAGAGGTTTACGTTGTCCAATCATTAATGAAGGGGATCAAATTGAACAAATCGTTGTTGACAGTGTTCTTAAAGCTTCAGAAGTTGAAGGATTCTCCATTCAAGATCGTGACATCGTATCAATTACAGAATCCATCGTTGCACGTGCACAAGGTAACTATGCTACTATTGATCAAATCGCAACTGATATTCAACAAAAATTCGGTAAAGAAACAGTGGGTGTCATTTTCCCTATTTTGAGCCGAAACCGCTTTTCGAATATCTTACGTGGTGTGGCAAAAGGAGCAAAAAAAGTTGTTATTATGTTAAGCTACCCTTCTGATGAAGTAGGAAACCACCTGATTAGTTTAGACATGTTAGATGAAAAAGGGGTCAATCCATGGACGGATGTTTTAACAGAGCAACAATTCCGCCAATTATTTGGTTATCAAAAACATACGTTTACAGGGGTTGATTATATTGATTACTACCGTGAACTTGTTGAAGAATTCGGAACAGAATGCGAGATTATTTTTTCTCAAAAACCAAAAACAATTTTAAATTATACAAAACATGTACTTGCATGTGATATTCATACACGTTTTAGAACTAAACGAATCCTAGAACAGAACGGTGCAACACTCGTTCATACATTAGATGATATTTTATCGGAATCAATTAATGGAAGTGGATTCAATGAGCAATTTGGTTTATTAGGTTCGAATAAATCGACAGAAGATGGCTTGAAACTATTCCCAAGAATGTGTCAGCCTGTCGTAGAAAATATTCAAAAAATGTTATTTGAAAAAACAGGGAAGACAGTCGAAGTAATGGTATACGGCGATGGCGCATTTAAAGATCCTGCAGGTAAAATTTGGGAGTTAGCTGACCCAGTTGTATCTCCTGCCTATACAGGCGGTTTAGAAGGAAAGCCTAATGAAGTGAAATTAAAATATTTAGCAGATAATAATTTCTCAGATTTAAGAGGCGAAGAACTCAATCAGGCGATTCAAAAATTCATTGAAAACAAAAAAGAAGACCTCACAGGTGCACAAGAAGCACTTGGAACAACTCCTCGCCAGTTAACAGATTTAATCGGTTCCCTTTCTGACCTCACGTCAGGTAGTGGAGATAAAGGAACGCCAATCGTTTACATCCAAGGTTACTTTGATAACTTTACACAATAAATAGTAAAAGAGTTCAGTGAATAGACTTCACTGAACTCTTTTTTTAATACCAAACAGAAATTAAGAGTAGACTAAATAGCAATAAAAAACTAATCAAGAAAATCTTATCCTGCTTTGTGTAAGGCGTAGCATAATAATAGGTCCTCGTTTGACCCATTTGATACTGTTTCGCCTCCATCGCTACAGCTACACGCTGTGCACGTCGAATACTTTCTGCAAGTAAAGGGACAGAAAAGAAAGACAAGCGTTCATACAATCCCCTAATCCCTTTACTAAATGGAACTCTTCTTACTTTCATTGCATTTTTTCTTGTTTGGAACTCTTCAATAATCATCGGAACTAAACGGATTGCAGCAATAAAGCTGTATGCATATTTTGAAGGAAATTTAAATTGCTGCATGAGTGCATAAAATAACAAAATAAAATGAGTGGTGAGTAATAAAATAATACTCAAAAAACCAAAGGATGCCGTCTTATAAACCAATAATAAGCCAAAGTGAAAGCTTTCCTCTGTGATTTTAAATATGCCCCACTTCCACCAAATGATTTCCCCTCTACCAAATAACAACATCGTGATGAAAGTAGAAATCATTGAAATAAAGGTTGGAATATTCAGCAACAACAATTTATAAAAAGGATAGCCTGTTAAAAAAATCATAGAAACAAATGAAAACAAAGCTAACTTCCATGCGAATTCATTACTTTGATTCAGTAATGCGATGAGTAACAAACCTACAATAATTAAAAATTTAAGCCCTGGATTCACATGATAAAGGAATGTTTTTTTTACAGGTTTAAACCACTCATACATGTTGCATCACCTCATCATTAATGACCCTTCCTTCTGAAATTGTCCAGATCCGAGTAGAGTAATGACGCACAATTTCTGGATCATGGGACACCATGAGAATTGTCTTCCCTTCTTTTCGAAGCGTTTCTAAACTCTCTAACATTGCAAAGGTATTTACGGCGTCTTGTCCGAAAGTGGGCTCATCTAATACAATAATTGCTGTTTCTTCACTCAGAGCTGTGGCAACACTTAATCTTCTCTTTTGACCGATTGATAATTGAAAAGGATGACGCTCTAAATTTGTAGGCAATTGAAAACGCTGAATTAAATCTAACACTTGCTCGTCTATCGTTTCACGTGGAACATGTTGTATACGGTAAGATAAGGCAAGCTCATCATAGATTGTATTCATCACAAATTGTAATTCAGGATTTTGAAAGACAAAAGAAATCCCTTCAGGAGTCTTTCTCTTTTTCGCGTCTGTTTGAACAGGAACCCCATTTACTACATACCTCCCTGTCGTACGAATCAATTGCATGATTGCTAGTAATAACGTTGTTTTGCCCGCCCCATTTTCACCTACAATGGTTATCCATTCTCCAGCCCTCACAGTTAAATCATTTGCAGAAATTTTCTCGGTCGTTCCACGAAATCCTCTCAATTCATCGATTCGTAATACCTGATTCGTCTGTGGTATTTCTTGTTGGCGCAATGCAAGCATCTCTTGATAAGGTGTACGAGATAAATAAGTGTTCCATACACCTGGATACCAAATGCCAAACTGTTGAAGTTCCTTTTCATAGGTTGAGAAGACTGTTTTAGGAGACCCTTCCCCAATGATTTCTCCGCGATTATTAAACAAGACAATACGGTCTACCCAGTCTGAAATCTGATCAATCTTATGCTCTACAATAACGACTGTTTTTTCAGCAGCTGACTCTTTAACAGCTTCCCAAATTTGGTTAGTGCCCTCTGGATCGAGCAATGCAGAAGGCTCGTCTAAAAAAAGTACGTCTGGCTGTAAAAGTAAGACAGAAGCTAAAGCTAATCTCTGCTTCATGCCTTGAGAAAGTTCAGTAATTAATACGTGAGGATTTTCAAAATGAAGGCCAACTTGTGCAAGAGCTTGTTTAATTTTAGCTTCCATTTGTTCTCGAGGTACATTTAAATTTTCTAAGACGAAAGCCAACTCTTCATCGACATGAGGCATACAAAATTGTGTATCTGGATCTTGAAAAACAATCCCCCAACTTTCAGGTATTTGAATCTGTTCAGCCGTCATCGGTACTTCAATAGAATTCGGCATAATTCCACTAAGAACTTGTAATAAAGTTGATTTACCACTGCCACTCGGACCCAGTAACAGGACCTTTTCTCCCTTAGAAACAGCAAAAGAGAGGTCTCTAAAGACAAGAGACTCCTCTTTTGGAAATTTCAATCGTAGGTTCGTTACTTTCATTATTTCTTTCTTCAAGCGAACCCACTCCTCTTTACTTTAATTGGTCATATTCACTCTGTTCTACAGGGCGAATAGATTGTGTAACCCCTGTTTTTTCAATCGCTTTTACAATATAATAAGCAAACACACCTGTGAATACGAACGAACTAATTGCGCGTAAATTATATTTTACAAATAATGCCCATGGTTCATAGTTGATATAACCATAAGCCATATCAACAAAAAAGCCTGCTGCCATTGAACCAATACCAGCTAAACCGGCTACAACAATATTAAATCGTTTGTAAGCAAAAAGTAAAAAGATCAGTTCTGCACCAAACCCTTGCGCTGCTCCATAAATTAAAGTCTGAACACCATTCCCTAAAAAAGCAGAAAGTCCTGCACCTGCTACACTGGCAATCAGTGCGACACCTGGTTTACGTAATAGTAAAAATGCAAATGGACCTACCATGAACCACATACCGTAAAAAAGTTGTTTTCCTAATGGTAAAAATGAACCGACAAAGCCGTAAAAATCATCCCAAAACTTCATAATGATACCGAAAACTACTCCTACAATAATTGCAATTAAAATGTCGGTAAATTTTAGTTTGTTCAATCTGTTCTCCTCCTTTTTATACAAAAAATCACGAGCCATCCTCTTTGGATGATGCGCGCGACTTAAAAGAGAGCAGAAAAAAACTGCATACGATATACTTCAATCTCTACGCTGGCATTATCCAGATCAGATGCGGTTTAGTAACAACTTGTTACATTCTCAGCCCAAAGATTTATGAGCACCCGTTGACTTTTGTAATTAGCGTTAGTATACAATAGATGGAAACAATAAGCAATAACAGCTCCACCCTTCAATACTCACAGAAAGTAGGTTTTCATATGATTAAATGGCTCTCTCAATCAACTATTCAAGCAGGTTTTACATTGAAGAATGAACAATACCCTTCAGATTTTACAATGGCACTCCATACAGAGCATCCAGAACAAGACGTATTACACAATCGACAAGTTGTCGCCACACAACTGGGACGAACACTAGACGATTTTGTCTGTGCCAATCAAACGCATAGTAGAAATGTTTATCAAGTCAAGGCATTGGACAAGGGAAGAGGAGCCCACTCTTCCACACATGCAATCCCAGAAACAGATGCTCTTTACACATTTGAAAAAAACATCGTGCTAACGACTTTTGTCGCTGACTGTGTTCCCGTCTTATTTTATACAACTGGCAATCGCACAGCAATCGGTGCCATTCATTCAGGTTGGCAGGGCACAGTGAAAGAAATTGTCCCTGCAACTCTTCAAACATTGATCAATGAAGAAGATATAGCTCCCACCGATATACACATTTGGATTGGCCCTGCAATTAGTCAGCAAGCCTTTGAGGTCGATGAAGATGTTTATCGACTTTATGAGGCACTTTCTTACACTTCACCCTTTATCGATTATCGAGAAGATACACATAAATGGCATATGGATAATCAACAAATCATACGTCAACAATGTTTGAATTCAGGTGTACCCCATTCACAAATCACATTAGATCAACAGTGTACCTATCATTCAAAAGATGGTTTTTCCTATCGAGAAAATCGAAATTGTGGACGCCATATGGGATTTATTACACTGGCAGAGTAGATAAAAGAAAACGTTTCCATTACACTTGTGGTATGACCACAAGTGTTTTTTTAGGAGGTAAACATGAAAATATCCGAGATTGTTGAACAACAACTCATTCAAAGTCTCATGAATCAAGAATTTCTTCCAGGAGAGGCCTTCCCCACCGAAAGACAACTCGCTAAACAGTTTGA